>JAJJPK010000097.1:0-18984 GCA_032907565.1 Cyclobacteriaceae bacterium
CCGACCCCTGGCCTGAGTTACCCGATATCCTCACGATGAAAAACGGCAAGAAGGTAAAGACGCCGGAAACGTGGTGGAAGAATCGGCGTCCTGAGATTATTGAAGATTTTGAACGGGAAGTTTATGGTCGTGTTCCGGACAATGTTCCCGCCGTACGTTGGGAAGTGGAGATTTCCGAACGTGAATTCATGGCGAGACGGCCTGTCCTCGCACGCAAGCTGGTTGGGCGTGTCGACAACAGCGCCTATCCTCACATCGAAGTCAACATTTCCATGACATTGGTTACACCCGCTGATGCAAAGGGTCCTGTTCCGATACTTATTATGTTCGGACCGGCCACGCTTCCAGCTCCGGTTCAACCTAACCGTGACGACTTTGAGAAGCTTAACGCAGCCATGCGAGAACTGCTGTCGCGTGATCCTGAGATCAAGGCCATCCTGGACAAGTATCCAGCTTACAGTCCCCTTGTTCGGCCGGAGGGTTACAGTCCTTTTGGCTTTGCGCCTGCCGGAGAACCTTCGCGACAACAAGAGCTGATCAACGCAGGGTGGGGTTACGCTATGCTTGATCCCTCGTCGGTACAGGCCGACAATGGTGCTGGCCTCACTCGAGGCATTATCGGGTTGGTAAACAAAGGCCAGCCGCGCAAACCTGAGGACTGGGGTTCGCTTCGCGCGTGGGCATGGGGAGCGTCAAGGGCTCTGGACTATTTGGAGACGGATCCTACCGTCAACGCTAAGCAGGTGGGTATTGAAGGCGTTTCCCGATACGGAAAAGCCGCGCTTGTAACACTGGCCTTCGACGAACGCTTTGCATTCGGTCTGATCGGTTCTTCCGGAAAGGGAGGCGCTACACTTCATCGTCGTGTGTTTGGTGAAGGTGTGGAAAACCTTACGGGAAGCGGTGAATATCACTGGATGGCGGGCAACTACATGAAGTATGGTGCCTCCGCGGGCAAGTACGGCGAAATGAATGCGAGCAAGCTGCCGGTTGATTCGCATCATCTTATCGCGTTGTGTGCGCCACGTCTTACGTTCATCAGCTACGGCGTTCCAGAAGCGGGCGATGCACACTGGTTGGATCACCATGGCAGTTACATGGCCGCGGTTGCCGCAGGCGCCGTGTATAAACTGCTCGGCGCGGGCGACCTCGGTGTATCCAACGATTACAAAACGGAAAAAATGCCACCGGTCAACGTTGGACTCCTGGACGGCAAGCTCGCCTGGCGTCAGCACGATGGTGGTCATACAGACGCACCGAATATGAAGCATTTTATCGAGTGGGCGAGTCGTTTCCTAAATGACTGAGAAACGGCCATGTTCAGTCGTACCGACACTATTGCGACTGCATCTGCATCTATTTCTTGCCGTAACGTCATCCGACAAATGTCAAGTAAATCAAAACTCTCTAACCACTTCAGCGGCTGACTTATCAACGCGCAGACCCTGGAAGACGGGATGGCGCACGCTTCCGTCGTCGGTGATCTCGGAATATTTGACGTTACATACGAGCACCGGATCCACCCAGGTGATGTCGGGGGTCTCTTTGATAGGTACGTCCAGCGGAGATGTTTTGCGCTTTAAGGGAACTAGCTTTTTGTATATCTCACCTAGCGTTTTGGTTGAGAATCCCGTGCCTACATTGCCGATGGAGACCAGCTTTCCGTTATCATGAACGGCCAACAACAACGACCCGAAATACTGCCGGGAACCTTTCGGGTCGGTAAAGCCCACAATGACTGCCTCCTGCGTGTGAATGTTCTTGATCTTTAGCCAATCGGCACTTCGCTTCCCCGGGTAGTACCGGCTGTCTTTCTTCTTTGCGATCATCCCCTCCAGGTTGAGCTTTTGCATTTCCTTAAAGAAAATCTTTCCGTCGTGTTCGACGTGATCGCAATACCGGATAATGCTGGATTCCGGTATCAGCTTGCGCAGTCTCTCCTTTCGCTCCACGAGTGGCAAACCAGAAAGCGACTTGCCATCGAGTTCCAGGATGTCGAATACGTAATACTGGATCGGAACCTTGCTGTTACTACGGTAATTTTGGAGCTTCTGAAAGCTGGGCCGGCCGTTGTTATCGAAGGCGACGATCTCACCATCAATAACGGCGCGCTTCTTTATCGCCTTAAGAGATTCAAAGACTTTTGGATACGCCTTGTCGAACGTTAGTCCGTTGCGGGAATACAAACGGTTCCCATCAGGACGTATTTCCGCTATGGCGCGATAACCATCCCATTTGATTTCGAAAATCCAATCGGGACTATCAAATGCCGCGCGGTCCGACAGTTGCGCCTTCATCGGCTCAATGTATGACGCCAGCTTGCGGCTGCCTTCTATACGGACGGGTTTCATGTGGGAAAGGTAGTGATTCGTCGTTGTATTTTGAACCGCATAGTGTACATAGGGTACGTAGATTCCATGGGATGTCCAGCACGATTACCGATTACCGATTAACCAACATAAACACATACGCACTTAAACACGTAAACATGTTGTATCCCCTCCGCGCGCCCCTTATCCTCTAAGGGGGCCCGACGCGCGCGGCACTCCCTGACTACCCGCACTAGCTATTGACTCGAACCTTAAAGAGGCACAGCCGTGCGTCTCTACTCAACGATACCACCGATTACTGATTGCGGGTCACCGATTACTTCTTACTTCCCACTTCTTACATTTCACCAACCTCGACTATCACCGACCACCTATCCCCTCCAAAAAATCCTCCACCTGCGCCCGGTATGTCCCCACCAAATGTGTGCGAACAAAAAACGGTGTTCTGTCGGTGTCGTCACCAGCTCGTACAAAAACCTGTCGCGAAGGAAGCTTCGGCATGTGGCAATCGATGCAGTTTTCCTCCAGCACGAGACCAGGTACCTTTTCCTGCGTGCAGAAGTCGGCAGTACCCGGAGCGTGACAACTCATGCAACGTGTCGAAAACAACCTCAGGTTGCCCGTCTCCCGCACATGAACGTCGTGGCATGTCGAGCAATCCATGTCGCTCATCCGAAAGCAAGGGCTCAGGGTAAGGAGCCCCAATTGGTTGCCGTGGACATCGAGCGTAGAAGCACTATCCGCTTCGTACATTGGCGTGGAAAAATCGTCAAGCCGATCGCCAACCATAAAAGTAAAAGACGGCATAAAATTGTTGCGCACACCCGAATGACATAACGCGCAGTTGTCGAGGCGCTGGCTGCGTGTAAGGCGTGCAGGGTTAATGATATGTCTGGGCTCAACCTCACCGGGATTTTCGGTATGGAAAGCAACGTGGTTTGCTGCCGGGCCATGACACCGTTCGCAGTCGACACCGAGCAGCGCCTGTTTTGGATCAAACGTTTCGATCTGAGCAACTGCCCTGCCCGTCTTGAAGAATGTACTGTGACATTCCAGGCATCGCGCAGTAACGGGGCGATTGAAAACGATCTGGTCCCGCGGATACCCCGGACTGTTCGTCCACACCGAATCGTGTGCATAATACGACGCGGGAAGTTGATACAGGGCGTTCTCATGCCAATAAAGGTAGGTTTGTCCCTGTCTTCCCGAACCTATCGTCAGGTCAAACGGCTTTCGGTCGATCGTACTGTCGCCGCTCACACCTCGTTGGAAGAGCCCCTCTTCCGTTTTCTCCATTACAATGCGCAGCCAGTCGTTGAGGTCGACTACATTGTGACCTGGCTCAAAGCTACCCTCGACCGTCGAGGTGTCGGCAATTTGCGACGTGAGGAAGTGCGGTGTTTGCATATGACGCTCCACGATTTCCCCGTGGCATGCCGAACACGAAGCCGAGCCAGCAAACTTCTGCCCGGAGGGATGCATTACACCTCCTTCTTCTTTTTCTCCTTCACACATGGCTGTCACCAATCCCGTTGCAGCGAATGCGGCAACAATAAAAAAATTTCTGATCGTGATGTTCTTCGGTAACATGAACACAAGAGGGGATTGCTGCAGCTGCGTCAATAATGCGTATGGTTCACGACTTTGCTCTTCAGGTACAGAGGATCGCGTTTCAAATCCTTGCCCGAGTGCGTCGCACTCCTGGATCCATACACTGCCAGCTTCCCGTGGCTAAGCGTGATCACTTCTTCAGCGCCCTGGCCTGTGAAATCGAACATGTGATAGACCGGATCGGGAAAGAAGAACTCTCCGGCACCCCTGCCATTAATGCGAAATTTGAACCAGAACAACTCATCGCGTCCGTCTCCCCGCCAATTGCCCCGCACAAAGTCGGGATTACCATTAAGCGGTTTCCCAGGCCAGCGTCCGACACGTTGTCCGGTGTTATCGAACAGGTAGAGTTGACTCGACAAGTACGGCTCGCCTGCCTCCCGGTTGCCGTACGTACGTGCCCCAACAACGACATGAGGACCGCTCGCGTTGTCGAGAAAATGGCCGACTTCTATCTGTTGGCTATGTTCGGCAGTTTCCTGCCATAGTATCTTGCCCGTCATGCCCTCGAACACGAACACACCGGTTTCGCTATGCGCTGAAATGATATCAAGGTTCCCGTCGTGATCGATGTCGAAGAATTTGTAATTGTCGGGGTGGTCGTGGTTGTCGAAAAACAAATCGAACCGGTCCCAGATCACGCGCCCCGAAGCATCAAGTAGCATCGGTCCTATCAGGACTTCGTCGATGCCGTCGCCGTTGAGGTCGACCGGATATATGTAATGACCCAGGTGATCCTTTAATCGCCGTTCGGTATGTTGCCAAAGCGGTCTAAGGGTTGCGTTATAGGCGTTAACATTGATAGTCCCGCCCATATCGGTGAACACGATAATCTCGTTCGGCCGCCCGCTTGTAAGTTTACCTATGGCCAATCGAAAGTTGTTGTATACGTGCGGAAGAGGCTGAGTTGGCCAGGGCGTTTTGTGCCTTATGGCTCCCGACTGGCCGTCGGCCACAACGAGCCACTCGGTATCTTCGATAAAGCGCCAGTGGACCACTTCGGCTTTGCCGTCGTTATCGAAGTCCCACACTACACCAGGAGCTTCAAAGCCGGAACGTTCCCTTGAAAAAGCCTCGGGCGCCGACCATGACCACAGTATTTTTCCCGAATGGTCGAACACATGCGTGGAAAAGTCGCGCTCCAATACCATAAAGTCGGTTCGCCCGTCCCCAGTAACATCGCCAAACTTTACGGCACCTGCCGGCGGAATATCGTATGACTGAATTAACCTGACATCTGGATTCAGTTGGTACGGCATGATGTCTGCCTCGGTTAAGGTACTGTCACGGGCAAGGACGATGACGTCGAAAAGAGAACCACGTCGAATGCGCGTTACTTTGACTACGGCTTCACCTTCGGTAAGATCGAACGCGCCTCCCCATTTCCACATCACACTGTCTTGTCCAAAGGAAGCATCCGTCACTTTATCGTTTACTGCAACGCGGAACGAACTGCTGCTTTGACCGAGACTTCGGACGAACACGTGATAGCGTCCTGTCTCCGTTACATTCGCGCGGGTGATCATGTTGCTGAGCGACTTCAATACGATCGCGGTGTTGTTAAACAGCCAGGGTACGCCCGCGCCACGCGCGTCGGTGATCGTGTTACCGTGGGGCAGGTCGTACAGAAAGTCGGTCGCAGGTATTACAATGATCGTGTGGTTGGCATCAGCACCCAATCGCACATCGGTCGTACTTGCGCTCAAACCGCTTGTCGCAAGAATGAGAAAGATCAAGTATGGGATTTTGGGCATAGCGTACGATGACTAGCGAGCTTGCGGGCTACGCATTGTTGTCCTATGCTACATTACGTCAAAATCCCAATAAAATAAAATCAAAACACTGCAAATGGGTCATTGATGCACCGCCTCAGGCATCAGATCATGCACGAAGGTGCGAATCTCAGGCAAAAAGTAATTGACATCCTCAGGCCTGACGCGGTATCCTGTTATCCCTTTCGGAGGTGCTTTAAAGTCAGGGAGTGGTAAGTCGACAACCCACAATTCCTTCACCGATATAGGGGCGCGACCCACAATCGATTCCAGTTCCTTGCGAACCCGTGCTACCTGTTCTATCATTCCGCCACCGCAGAAAGAAATGAACGCATAGTCTTTTAGATGTCCACGCTCGCGGACCAGGAACGATTTTAACGGACCGGCCAGCTTACCGGCCCAGATCGGGGCTACGAAAATGAACAGGTCGTACTGGTCGAGATCCAGACTACACTCCATGATGCGCGGCGTACGCTCCAATACGATGTCGAGAAAGATCGAGAAGCCCGTACGCTTTCCGATGGGTTCCACTTCAAAGATGTCGCAGCGGAACTCTTTTTGCAGACGGTAAGCAAGCAGTTCGTTGTTTCCGCCGTGCGAATAATAAACAATCAAAGGTTTCATAACCGTGGCTATTTGCAGCAAGTAACACTTTGATAACCCCGTCACGGAATGATAAAGAGACAGCGCTTTTCCTGATAATGGTCAGGAGCGCAGGTTTTGCCTAAAAAATCGACACGGAAATCGATTCCCTGACAAACCTCAGGATTGGTTTTGATGTGCGGCATTCGTTATTGCCCTGTAATCGCGATATTTGCAGTAACCGATATCGGCAACTAACAATATAAAAACCAACACAACTCCAGGATGGCTACCAAGATTAGCGTCACAAGTACTGCCTTTACCGAAGGCCAGAGCATCCCCAGAAAATACACCTGCGACGGGGATAACGTGAATCCGCCACTTACAATCGAGAATGTCCCTGCCGAGACAAAAAGTCTCGTCCTGATCGTCGACGACCCGGACGCTCCAGGTGGTACCTGGGATCACTGGGTAGTCTGGGACATTCCCGCCGTAACTGAGATCCTGGAGAACAGCGTGCCTGGAACACAGGGCATGAACGACAGCGAACGCCAGCGCTACAGCGGCCCCTGTCCTCCTTCCGGAACCCATCGTTACTTCTTTAAAGTATATGCGTTGGATACGCTGCTGGGCCTCGACCCATCGTCCACCAAGCGCGACGTTGAAGAAGCGATGAAGGGACATATCCTCGCGCAAGGACAACTCATCGGTACCTATAGCCGGGAGTGAAACAATGAGTGAATGAGTGAATGAGTGGATGAGTGAATGGGGTTATCGTATCAATTATGACACTCACACTCACACTCCAATCTCACGCTCACACTGACTTCGCCTTTGTGGTAAAAGAAGTGAATTCTCCTTACCTTTCTGTATGATCGATCTTGTGATTGAAGCGCGAAGGGCGGCGATCTCGGCGGAGATGGAGGTTCGGAGGATACTTCCCTTCAGAGCGCGGCGTATGGTTGGACCCTTTATTTTCATGGACCATGCAGGACCGGTTACCATTCATCCAGCGGAAGCGCCTGCAATGGACGTTCTTCCCCATCCGCACATCGGGCTCTCAACCGTTAGCTACCTTTTCAGTGGGCAGGTCACGCACCGCGATAGCCTTGGCGTTGAGCAGACCATTCGACCCGGCGAAGTAAACTGGATGACTGCAGGAAAAGGCATCGCGCATTCCGAGCGGTTTGAAGACATGGCGATGCTCGCAGGCAACACCCTGGAGATGATCCAGACGTGGGTGGCGCTACCGGAAAGCGCCGAAGAGTCGGACCCGGAGTTCAACAACTACAAACCCGAGGTGTTACCAGTGCATACAGACACCGGCGTGTGGATGCGGGTAATTGCCGGTAGCGCTTTCGGACTAACAAACGATGTAAAGATCCACTCTCCGTTGTTTTATGTGCATGTGGTATTGCAGAACGGCAGCCGTTTTACCCTTCCGATGGGTTACCCGGAACGTGCAGTCTATGTTGCACGCGGCACTGTCGAAGTGTCCGGACACACTTACACCCGCGGGCAAATGATCGTATTCAATGCGCAAGCCGAACCTGTGATTATCGCGAAAGACGACGAAGCGATAGTAATGCTCCTTGGTGGTGAACCGTTAGGTGAACGGTTCATATGGTGGAATTTCGTTTCATCAAGAAAGGAACGCATTGAGCAAGCAAAGGCAGATTGGAAAGCGGGACGCATCAAGCTACCACCAAAC
This sequence comes from Cyclobacteriaceae bacterium, assembly GCA_032907565.1. Classification (GTDB taxonomy): domain Bacteria; phylum Bacteroidota; class Bacteroidia; order Cytophagales; family Cyclobacteriaceae; genus ZC4RG29. Next base: position 8,007 of record JAJJPK010000097.1, read on the forward strand.
GACAATGAAGAGTTTGTTCCGCTGCCTGAAAATAGTAGCAGACCTGCCGGCAATCCTCCTCCGCAACCGTTGTCATGACGAACAAGTGGTATTAACTTAAACCTTGTCGTACAAGTCTTTCGTTGTTATGAACACACTGTAGATTGTAGAAGGTAATCCGCACCAATCGGGCAATCGTAGTTAGCGTCGACGGACAACTGACGATTTAACTTGAAGTCCTCATATTTTTTTATACCTTTACAAGCAGAGACCGAATTACCGACCCATTTGCATTGTCGCATCAATTCCCACCACAGGTAAGGGAGTAAGGCCGGACCCGAGATCCCTGACAGTCGGTACTCAGGACGCTTAGAGGTGAAATAAACATACGAACTCCTGGTACTTCCTTCATTATTCTAATTTCCCACGCTCCAGAACCGCGCGAAACACCTCATCCTGGAATAAACCAATAGAACTCGTGATTAGAAAATCCAAGAGCGGGGTAGCACATCCGGTACGCTATTTTCCCAAAGCGATGTCTGCATTGCAAGACTACGCTATACTTATACTCAGCGTCGACGGGATAATCCTCGGCTGCAACGCTGGAGCGGAATACATGATGCACTACAATCGGGGCGAACTTGAGGGAAACTCATACAGCTTGCTATTCCCACCAGAGGATCGGGATGTGAAATTGCCGGAAGCCCTGCTTGCAACTGCTGCGGCAGACGGAAGTGTATCGACCGACGTCTGGCGACTGAAGAAAGACGGCACTGCCTTTCGCGCGAATGTCACGTTGACTACAATTCGTAGCGGCGGAGGACAAATCGACGGGTACTCCGAGTTTATTCGCAACATGTCGGACGACAGTGCGCACGACGATGACAGTGATTCCAGGCGCGGGCATAAAATCAGCTCGAACGGTATACTCGACGAGGAAGGCTTCAACCGGATAATTGCTGAGGTTAAGGACTACGCGATCGTCATTCTTGACGAAGCCGGTTACATCCGTAACTGGAACGTCGGGATAGAGTCGATAAAGGGCTTTAACCGGGATATCATCGGTCAGCATTTCCGCATCTTCTACACTCCGTATGACCAGGAATCCGGCCTGCCGGAGTCATTGTTGCAAGAGGCGAAAGAACAGGGACGAGCCGTCCATGAAGGCTGGCGGGTAAGAAAAGACAAGTCGCGCTTTTGGGGCAGTGTTGTCATCACCGCACTACACGACGCCAAGGGAAGGCATATCGGGTTTATGAAGGTGACACGAGACCTGACGGCAAAGAAAATTGCCGAGGACCAATTGAGGAACTACGCCGCGGACCTTGAAGCCCGAAACCGCGAATTGGAACAAATTACATACATCACGTCCCACGACCTGCAGGAGCCGCTACGAAAGATCAGGACCTTTGGTGAGGTTGCACGGCGCAGTATGGAAGACCCGAGCAAAGTGCGAATGACATTGGAAAAGATTGATGACTCAGCTGCACGAATGTCTACACTCCTGCGAGCAATTATGGAGTACACTACATTGGCGCGTATCACGGGTATCCAAACCCCAACCGATCTCAACCAGGTCTTTCAACGCGCTAAAGGACAACTCAACAACCTGATCCTGGAAAAAAAGGCGAAGGTGACTTGCGGACCACTTCCCGTAGTCCAGGGCGACTTCCATCAGATGGTGCAGCTGATGGTCCACATCATAAGCAACGCGCTCAAATACAATACTCGGGTCCCGGAAATAAACGTGGAGGCAGATATAATACCCCGTGCGCAGGCCGTCGAGTTGCCCGACTACCTCACGGAGTCCGAGTACGTTCAGATTCGTTTTGCTGACAATGGCATCGGATTCGAAAAGCAATACGCGCCTCAGATCTATGATATCTTCCGGCGTCTTCACAGCACGCATCAGTACCCGGGGACAGGCATTGGCCTTGCGCTCTGCAGAAGGATCGTCCAGAATCACAGAGGGCACATCTCGGCGTCAAGTAAACCTGGAGAAGGTTCCGTATTCTATGTTTATCTGCCGGCCTTACAGCCCATCGAGGACCATTGAGTTAAGAACTGCGTTTCTTTTGGAGCAGTAGATCGACTATCTCCCGAAAGACGCCATTCCCACCCTTGGCTCGGGTGACGAGATCACACGCCTTTTTGACATAGTCCGGCGCATCGGCTGCCGTCACACTCAGTCCAACCATTTCCAGGACCGGCACATCATTGAGATCCGAACCAATGAACGCCACCTCCTTAAGTTTAAGGTGATAATGTGCCGCCAACTTGCTTACCGTGGATACCTTGTCGAGAATGCCCTGATGACAAAAATCCATCCTCAGATCGGCGCACCAACGGGAGACGGTGCCCGACTCCCGGGCGGATACGACGCCCACCACCAGGCCCGACTTCTGGAGCGGTGACACTGCCGCGGCGTCGCGGAAGTGAAATTGCTTGTACTCAGTGCCGTTCAGGTCGTAGATCAGCTTACCGTTTGTCAGCACGCCATCGGCCTCCATAATAATGGCCCTCAGGCCGGCCAGTCGCCGTTTTATGTCGCCCGAAATTTTGCCTTTCTGCGCCAAGGGGGTTGATTTACGCCCAAGTTTAGGGAAAAACGTCAAAATGACGGATTTTTTTGATCAAGTTATCGGCCCTTTCGTCGTTTCAATGCCGAAAAAAAATTGCGGCCGCCGGTCAGACACCGTACTGCCGCGATCACCGCGGTTCTGTCTCGTGTTATCGTCAAAATCTGAGTAAGCTTTATTGCGAGTTTAGGTTTAAACAATGACCTTTAACGCTTGTACCGTCAGGTCATGAAGTTTTTCCTGTCGCTATTCGGAACTCTCGCTTTGATCCTGTTTCTCGACCGGAGCTGGATGGTCGGCAATACACGGATACCGCCTCTCGGCAAATTTCTTGATCCCGTAAACGGGTTCTGGCAAAACGCGGAACCCCGTAATCATATCGGTCCGGAAGATCTCCGGCTGAATGGTTTAAAGGAACGCGTTGTGGTACAATACGACAGCCTCCTCATTCCGCACATCTTTGCAGCCGACGAGGAGGACCTGTACATGGCACAGGGATTTGTCACCGCCCAGCACCGGCTCTGGCAAATGGAATTCCAGGTCCTGGCCGCCGCCGGCCGGCTTTCTTCCATTCTGGGTCCCGGACCTGAGAACGTCTTCATTGAATACGACCGGCGACAGCGCCGCCTGGGTGTGCCCTTCGCTGCCCAGAATGCAGCGGAAATGATGGCAAAGGATCCAGTGCAAAAGCGCATGCTCGAGCGCTACACCGACGGCGTCAACAGGTACATCGCCTCACTGCGATATAAGGACCTGCCGCTTGAATACAAGCTCATGGATTACCAGCCGGAACCCTGGACGGTGCTCAAGTGTGGCCTGCTGCTCAAGAGCATGGCCCAAACACTGAACATGGGCGATAAAGATATTGAGATGACCAATGCGCTCCAGCTTTACGGCAAGGAGATGGTCGACCTGCTCTACCCGGATCCGGACTGCGACATTGACCCGATCGTTGACAACCCCGGCGGATGGAATTTTGACGCAGTCAACCTGGCCGACACACCCCCTGCCCTTCCGGAAGGACTGGTAAGAGTAAACGCCATGCCGAAGTCAAATCCCGATCTCGGCAGCAACAACTGGGCAGTTAGCGGAAGCCGCACGGCGACAGGCGCGCCGATACTGTGCAACGATCCGCACCTCGATACGTCACTCCCTTCGATCTGGTTTGCTGTACATCTTAACGGTCCCGGCGTCAATGTGATGGGCGTTTCCATTCCCGGTTCACCCGGAGTGATCATCGGCTTTAACGACTCCATTGCTTGGGGCGTGACCAACGCGCAGCGCGACTTGGTCGACTGGTACAAGATCACTTACCAGGATGCGACGCGTGAAAGATATCTCCTTGACGGCGAGTGGAAGGACACCGAAAAGAAAGTCGAAGAAATAGTTGTTCGCGGCGGACAGACGGTATACGACACTGTGATCTATACGCATTGGGGTCCGGTGCCATACGACAGAAATTTTCAGGGGACCGAAGGCTTGGCAGATTATGCGTTCCGGTGGATTGCACATGATCCGTCGAAAGAGGCAACGACCTTTTACAAGCTCAACCGCGCGAATAATTACAATGACTTCATGGAGGCCCTCGATCACTATGCGTCGCCTGCACAAAACTTTGTGTTCGCTTCGATGTCCGGTGACATCGCCATCCGCATCCAGGGAAAGTTTCCCGTGCGACGCAAGGACGAAGGAAAGTTCGTGCTCGACGGCAGCAAGAGCTCAAATGGTTGGACCGCGTTCATTCCACTCGAACAAAATATTATGGAAAAGAATCCGCCCCGAGGATTCGTCAGTTCCGCCAACCAGTACCCTGTCGATTCAACATATCCGTATTACATCACTGCCACGAGCTACGAGGCGTATCGGAACCGAAGGATCAACAATGTGTTGCGACGACTGAACGGCATCACGGTTACTGATATGATGCGCCTGCAGAACGACAACTACAACTTACACGCTGCGGAAACGCTTCCGTTTTTGCTAAGTCATCTATCTGTTGACACCGTTGCCCTTCGCGAAGAAGGTCCCGAAGGTGTTGCCCTCATCCAGGCGTATCGGAAGCTTGCAGCCTGGGATTACTTCAACGACAAGGACTCGGAAGGTGCATCGTACTTCCAGGCGTGGTGGAACGATTTCTACCCCAGGCTTTGGGATGAGATGCTGGAGCAGCCTTTTCCGCTGGCACGGCCGTCGGAATACAACACGGTAAAGCTGTTGAAGGAAAATCGAATTGCATCGTTTTATGATATCCGGTCGACGGAAACGCGAGAGACACTACGCGACTTGATTCGCATTTCGTTTGCTACTTCTGTAGCGCGTATTGAAAAGTGGAAGGAGGACCGCGGGTTGAGTAGGGTGAGGTGGGCCGATTACAAGGACACGTACGTGCGGCACCTTGCGCGCATTGAGCCATTGGGTTATCATGTCCAGCACGGTGGTCATGGCAATGCGGTCAACGCCAGTGATCGTCTCCACGGCCCCTCGTGGCGTATGATCGTGAGTCTTGAGAAGACGGGCATCAAAGCATACGGCGTGTATCCCGGCGGACAGTCGGGCAACCCCGGCAGCTATCACTACAGCGATATGCTGGATGCCTGGTCGAATGGCAGGTATTTCCGACTTGCTTTTCCGAAGCGACCGGAAGATATGCAACAGTATTTGTTCTTTGAGACAGACCTCAACCCGCGTGAGAAGGAAAACTGAATGTCGTCATACATTGTTATACACCGGACGCTCTGGTGGCCAGCTATGAAGAAGTTTGTCATCCAGGTCGTTGTCATTGCCCTTCTGGCCTATATGCTGGAGTTGTTTCTTCCCTGGTGGAGTGTTGCTATCGCCGCGGCGTTTGGGGGCTTGTTTCTTCGGTCGGATGCTAACTTTTGGGCAGGATTCTGCGGCATTGGTGCGTTGTGGCTGAGCGCGGCGGTGGTGATCGACATTACGTCATCTGGTGACCTGGCGGACAAGGTGGCTTCCATCATGCACATCAACGAGACTTTGTTGATTATTGTCACGTGCCTCACGGGGGCGGTGGTTGGCGGCCTGGCCTCTTACACCGGCTCGCTGGTGACGCGAAAGAGGGCGTCAAAGTCTGGTTGATTGGCGTATTTCGTTATATTTGCACTTCTTTTTCAGAAGTTCGGCATAACCCGGAGAGGTGGGTGAGTGGCTGAAACCAACAGTTTGCTAAACTGTCGTACACGTTTAGTGTACCGGGGGTTCGAATCCCCCTCTCTCCGCAACAAGAAAATACTGGGAGATGGATTTTGCGAAAAGTCCGTTGGAAGCCGCAGGCTTACAAAAGGACTTGAGCAAAAGACATCCCGAGCGCAGCGAGGCAGGATTTTCTTGTTACCGCCTCCCCACTGGGGATCATGGTAATAATCCCCCTCTCTCCTAACAAAAAAGGACTTGGGAGGTGGATTTTGCCCCCTACGAAACTTTGACATGTTTGATTTCGAAAAGTTGGAGGTCTACCAGATGGCGAAGACCCTGGTGGTCGACTCCCTGAAGACGATATACTCCAACAATGCGCTTGATCCACACATCAAGGAGCATTGGCGGCGTGCCAGCATGGATATCCTGCTGAAGTTATCCAATGCCACCGCGCAGATGGATGCTTCGGAGAAGAGAGAAAGTCTGACCCAGGCCCGGGGCGCGGTGTTTGAGTGTGTTGCGATCCTGGAGGTGGCCAGCCAACTGGGGCACGTTCCCCTAAAGGACGCACAGGGGTACTACGAGCGTTATGAAGCCGTGTCGAAGATGCTGCTCGCGATGTATCGGAGTCACAGTAATTGAAGTATTGGTCCGGTAGCTCAACTGGATAGAGCATCAGCCTTCTAAGCTGACGGTTCGGGGTTCGAGTCCCTGCCGGATCACGATAAACGTCTTACTTCTCCCGAGTTGATGATTCGTGATTTATTACCACACACCATTTGGTTATACACCAAATCGCAAAGCAAAAATCAAAAATCAAAAATCGATAATCACCAAATCCCTACCCTGCCGCCACCTTCAGCTCTCCCTTACTCCCCAAAAAAACAACATTCCCATTCGCTTGCTGCACTACTTTTTCAACACCAATTGAACGCAACTTTTCCAACACCTCGAACAGGGGTGAAGGCTTTCCATTGGTTAACAACCCTCTCGGTCCCGAAGCTTTCTCCAGCGTAACTCGTGCGGCACCTCCCAACGATGCAAGACAACGCAACGTCCAGTCGGCCGCAAAGCGCGTGTGCTGCCGCGGATCGACGTTATTGCCTCGCGGTGCGATGGTGAGCGGCGAGACGAATATGGGCTTGTCAGTAAAGCTGCGTATCGTAGCAATGATGTCGGGACCAGTCTGAAGGTTTTCGATGATCGTACGGGTATCCGACGCGTGCGCCTGCGGGAACAACGGGAAGCTTACGAAGTCGTAGCGGTCGTCTTCAGGTCGCTCGCGATTTACTTCCGTGAAGTACGAGTTGGTGCCGTATCCTATCAACACATCCGGCGCGAGTTTTTTCACCAGCGGATAAAATGCTTCCTGCAAACGCCTGGGTGTCGCCAAGTGTCCTGTAGCCAGAGGCAACACATGTGAGATCAGTCTTCCCTTCCCCGCCAGCACCTGCGAAACGCTTTCCAGTTGGGCAGGTTCCATCGCACCAAAAAATACTATCACCTCCAGACGTGTGCCCAGCAACGCCGCCTCGTGCGCGGCTTCGTCGAGGCGCTTCTTCCAATTCACATCCGACAAATCCAATTCTACCCTATAATGATCGAAAGGAATCGCCTTCAATTTTTCAATTTCATCGGATGTCAACGGTGCGTCGTAATGTTTCTCATAGCCGATGGCCGGAAACAAAAAAGACTGCTCCTCGCCGTCACCCTTCGACGATGCTGGGCTGCCCGTCACTTTAACAATAACTTTATTGTACACCGTATCGCCCGGCTCCACATCAACAGGGATCGGTATGGAAAGCGGCGTGCTGTACGTCTTGAACGACGCGTCCATCCAGTTCCGCTGATCTTCCGTTTCAAACACGTCGCCTTCAAAGGCACACTCGACAGTTACACCCTTGTACGTATAGTTTAGCTTTCGGATGTTGAGCAGCACCTGGTGGGGACTGATCAACTCCGGAAACGCGGACCTGGTTTTTGCGCCGTCGTCGGATACCACCTCTACCGCAGCACCCTTCGACCACAACCCGTGCAACAGGCAAAGTCCAATACGGTTTCGCTTGAACGGCGCGAGGGCCCGACCGCGCATCTCCATGGTTATCGTATTGTCCGACTTTCCTTCAAGAATAAAATCCGCCGTGTAGACGTGTTGTTGTCTGTGGGTATACTCTGCCGTGTAGCTAATCCGAAAGCCGTCTTCGCGCTGTTCGACCTTCTCGTCGCGGATGTCGTACAGAAGCGTTGCCCAGGTTTCATCACGCAACGCAGCGTACAGCATGGCAAACACTTCGGCGTCGCCCAGCGCGATACGGCGGAGGTTGCCGTACTCGTAAAGGCACGAAAGCTCGCCGGCGCGGAGCAGTGTTACGGGAAGGAGATCGATGTCCAAAGTGTTGGAGTGAGTGCCTGCCATGAAAAAACGTTAACCTGAAGTCCTTTGAAATGCAGGCTAATATAGGGGGAAAGCAAGGCAGGTGCAACCTGCTCTTACGCGGGGTTGAGCTTGCGCAGGAGGTGCTTGCCGGATTGCTTGAGGAGATAGGAGTCGCGTCGGGATCTTTGGTAGTGGAACAGGCGTTCCATCACGACAATTTCGTCGACGTTCCAAAGGCGTCCGTACATTTTGCCGATAGCGACGAGTTGCTCAGCCGGAAGACCTAACCTGCCCATCGTGCGTATGCCCCGCTCGAAGTTGATAGGTCCGAATTTCATCCGGTTGTTGTCGACGAGCGAGAATTCAAAACGGCCGTCTACCTTCTTGTACAAAATATTCCCGATGGAATAGTCACCGTGATAAATATGGGATTGATGTAGGCGGTACGTGAATGTCGCCAACTCTTCCAACAACTCCGCTTGGTCGTAAGACGAGAGTGTCCGGATAGTCTTCAATGGCTGGAAGTCGGTATACTCGCTGACGAAATAACTCTCTGTAAGGAGTCCCCTTGAAAAGCATTCGATATATGCTATTGGTCGCGGAGTGCCGAAGCCGTTCTGAAGAAGAAGACCGGCATAGTCGAATGCGCGCTGTGCCTTCGATGGATAAAAATAAGTGTATCGGATACGATTAGGAAGGTAGATGCGACCGTACGACTTGATAACCAATGCGGTATCGGCTGCTTCATCCCGACGGAGAATATTGCGATCCTTGTGAATGATTTTCCCCAACGCATGAAATCGTTCCGGAATCTCGCGCACATATTCTTCAAGGTGCGGATAGTCGGGGTGTACAACAACTTTTCTCATCATCGCATGCCAAAGTGGGGAACAGGGTAGCCTTTGCCACGAATGTGTCAGAAGCCTCTTTTTCTACGAAAAAATTCAGTCAATGGTTCCGCAGTTGAACGGCATTTTGCCCGCCCACATAGCCTTTAACAAAAGTTTTATCGAACGGGCAAAAATTCCCCCGAAAAATGAACAGGGCTGCAAAGGCCCTGTTAGGTGTCGTCACCCGTAATATCGCGAGGGCTAATCACATCCATCCCCAATTTTAGCGGTATGCCATTGCCGCGGGCTCGCTATGTTGAGCCGGGTCGGTGGCAGGAAGCTGGCATAACCCATCGGAGCCAATGTTGAAGGCACCGTTCATCAGGTTATAGATATGCTCGTGCGTAACGGACCAGGCCATTTCAACAATTTGGCGTTCCGTGAAATATGCCTTGACCCGGCGAAACGTTTCATCCGACACTTTCTTATTTAGTGTCAGCTCCTCTGCAAACTCCAGGGCAGCACGCTCCTGTTCCGAGAATTCGGACAACTCACGGAACCGGCTCACAGACAGAAATTTGTCGAGGTGGTCCGGGAACGCTTTCATCGCTTCTGCCTTTCCGATATCGATACAAAAGTGGCAGGTATTCAATTGCGCCACGTGGGTACGGATCAGCAACGCCAGGTATTTTGGCAGCTTGTAGGTCTTTTCCAGCTTCGGAAGCTTCTGGGTAAAGAACGCAAAGCTGATCGGCAGTCGCGCATAGATCACCTTGAGCGGTGTAATTACCTTTCCAAACTGCCACTTGGAAAACCGGTAAACGAGTTTCAGCATGAGCCCCTCGGGCTTTTCGATAGGAGCAAGTCTTGTTTCCATGTCACATAAGCGTTTTTGATTCGCCCATATGACCCCGGGACTACGATTTCGTGACAGTTTTCAGAAAAATTTTTTCAGGGTTCCGCACCACGTAGAGGGCAGTAATCCTATCCCCCTCAAAATCAAGCGTGAAGATCGTGTCGACCATGCCCGACGCTTTGTTCAGGAACATTGCCCCGGGAAGACCATTCACCTCGACGAAACGCGCGTCAATATTGTCTTTGATCTTCGCCACGATCGGCAGCCAGAACTTGAGCACGGATGCTTGGCCGTGCAGGGGCACGGTCGCCGCGGCGACCTTACCGCCACCATCTGAGAAGAATGTGACGTCGGCGGCAAGAAGCCTTTTCAATTCCTCCTCGTCGCCTCTTTCACAGGCGCCCAAAAACGCCTCCATCAGCCGTTGCTGTTGCGTATGATCGACCTGGAAGCGGGAACGCGGACGTTGGATCTTCTCCCGCGCCCGGTGCAGGAGTTGGCGGGCATGGTCTTCCGGCAGATTGCACAGGTCTGCAATTTCGCGGTAAGGGTAATCGAACGCCTCGCGCAAGATAAAGACAGCGCGTTCAAGGGGGTTCAATTTTTCTAGGAGCGCGAGAACGGCGAACGGCAGCAGGTCAGGCAGGTTGCGGTCGGACGCAGGCATCTCATTCACGACGGGTACAGGCAGCCACGGACCCTTGTAAGCCTCACGTTCCTTCCGCGCCTTCTCCAGCCGATCGATGGATTTGTTCACCACCATTCGGCTCAGGTAGGCCTTGGGGTGTTGTACTGAACGGTGCTTTTCATACCACCCTTCAAAGGCATCCTGCACGATGTCTTCTGCCTCCTGCATATCACCCAAAATGTTATAGGCCAGCGATATCAGCAGGGGTCGGTGTTCGTGAATATTTTCATCCATAGCACGAATTTAACGATCCAACAGCAAAAACTCCCTGTTGGTCTGGTTGCCCCCTTCCGGGCTAATGTTCTAAACAGCCGCCGAACCGAAAAAAATCCTTCCTTTTAGGGGAAACGTTGCTAAATTTAATTAACCATCTGATATGGTCCTCTCTCCTTCCAAAATGCGGCCCTCCTTCGGCGTCACCCCCGCCCAGTCTTCTGTTGAATCTTTGAGATGCATCTCTAGTAAGCGTATAACATTTCTCTCTTGATCGACAATAAAATGGACAGTCCGTGA
>JAJJPK010000098.1:0-4365 GCA_032907565.1 Cyclobacteriaceae bacterium
AGCTGCACCAACAGAAACCACAAAGTGTACCTTGCAGCGCTTTGAAAGCGTGTAGGCAAGCTTCTCTTGTTTAGGTGTGCTGATTCCTATCCACACCACATCCGCGTTCCGACTTTCGATCTCAGCGCACAGATCCTCAAGCTCAGCTTCAGTCATTTCCCTGAAGGGAGGTGTGAACACACCCACGACATTCTTGTTACCAAAGTTGCGTTCGCAAGCTTCCTTTAATTGGCCGGCCACGCCTTCAGCGCCTCCGCAGAAGAAATGTCGTATGTCCTTGTCCTTAGTCGCAATCATTACGCTTTTGAAGAACTCAGGACCATAGCAGCGTGCGATTTTCCTGGCACCTTTGATTCTTCCAATCCAAACGCCCGGCATGCCATCCGGGAGATTCATATGGAATTCTCTCAGCACTTTTCGTAACGCGGCATCCTTGCGCGAGCTGACCATCCCATGCGCGCCCGTTGCGCTAACGCAAAGGCTTTGCTTTTCGCTCGACTGGACTGTATCAATGAGGTGCTGCGTTGCATCCCTGATGGATCCATCGAAGAGGGGAATACCCAAGACTTCTATTGTAGAGATGCTGCTCATCTAGCTTTGACAAGATTCTGAAGTCGGCATAAACACGTAACTTCAAACGCGGACCTTTCCTTCCCGCAATCCCAGAAAAATAGCTACACTAACCTTATTTTGGTGAAATCCCAGTTTCCTCAGTATGCCCGCTTTTCTCCGCGGATCATATTCCAAACGGTCAGAAAAATGATTTTTATGTCGAGGGAGAGACTCCAGTTTTCGAGGTACATCACATCGTACTCCACACGCTTCTCCATCAGACCGGGTTCTCTGGTTTCGCCTCTATAACCATTGACCTGGGCGTAACCTGTGATCCCGGGCGTAACAAAATGTCTGACCTTATACCGTTCGATTTTCTTGGAGTACTCTTCCAGCTGGCTGACCATGTTGGGTCGGGGACCAACGACGGACATATTGCCCAGGAGCACGTTTACGAACTGCGGCAATTCGTCCAGGTTGGTCTTTCTCAGGAACCGTCCAACGCGGGTAACGCGTGGATCATCCTTGGTGGCTTGATGCTCCGTATTATTATTGACCGTCATGGTCCGGAACTTATAGCATTCGAAAAGCTTGTTCTTCTTTCCCGGCCGCAGTTGCTTGAATATGATTGGACCCTTTGAGTCGAGTCGTATTGCAAGGGCGATGATCGGAACGACGATGGGAAATACCGTGAGGATCACGGCAAGGGAGAACACAATATCAAAAGCGCGCTTCAGTGCTGCGTTGATAGAAATCCCAAGCGGTTCCCTGCGCGTCGTCAGCACGGGCATCGAATCGTACAACAGCACGTTGTAATTCTCTGCTACCACGTTGCTGAAATCAGGCGCGATACGGAAATAGATGCAATTGTCGTCCGCAAATTGAGATATCTCTTTTATTAGAGCCTTTTCCGTAAGGGGCAGGGCAAAATAGATTTCGTCAATATTCTCCCGCACGCAGAAGTCTTTCACGTCTGCCAGGGTGCCTTTAATGAAGGACGGATCTACCACCGTGGAATCCTTCTTGTCGTCGAAGAAGCCGCGGAATTGATAGCGCGTGAGATCGTGCGATTCAAAAAAGTTTTGAATCGACTTTCCGGCCTGTGTCGCACCAATAATAACAAAGCGTCGCTGGTCGAATCCGGAGAACTCCAGGTATTTCGAGACAAGCTTGTAGGCCACCCGTGAACCGACCACCATTACAGCAGTGAACAGGTACACAGCCAGGAGGTAGTTCAACGACACCCGGTAAGGTTCAAAGGCGAACATGATCGCGCCGATCAGTACCGCGTGCACCACGAGGATGCCGAGCAAGTGGGTGCTGATCGTCTTGATCAGACTGAACTTGTTCAGATGGTAGATCTTGTTGAACCCTGCGATTACCCAGCAGAGGCTGAAGACCAGGAGAAAGGAAGTTGACTGATCCGGTGTGAGCCCTGAGGTAAGCCCAACCCTTTTTGCCAGGGTAAAAGCTATGCTGATCAGGTAAAAGTCGACGACGAAGACCATTATTTTGATCAGCCTGGAGTAGTACCTATCTTCCATACGACATGTAAGGTTAAAGCCAATTGACAGTCTAAAAGTAGGTTCCCATGGCAGTTTTTCACATGATGGCGGTCATCGCCCCCAAAAACTTTTCTCATTGGGTAGCTTTTCCTAATCCGGTAAGATTGTAGACAAAATGGCGCAAAACAAGCGAAATAATGGATAGAAATGACAGAAAAGTAGCCCTGATAACGGGAATCACCGGCCAGGATGGGGCATATTTGGCCGAATTCCTGCTAAAAAAGGGATATTCAGTACACGGTATCAAGCGGCGCAGCTCCTCCCTTAATACGGAGCGTATTGACCATCTCTACCAGGATCCCCACGAAAAAGAGATTCGATTCCGGCTTCATTATGGGGATTTGACGGATTCCACGAACCTGATCCGGATCATCCAGGAGGTCCAGCCCGACGAAATCTACAACCTGGGCGCCATGTCGCACGTGAAGGTAAGCTTCGACGTGCCCGAATATACCGCAAATGCCGACGCGGTCGGCACGTTGCGGGTCCTGGAGGCCGTCAGATTGCTGAATATGACTCAAAAAACACGTATTTACCAGGCCTCAACGTCAGAACTGTATGGTCTCGTGCAGGAGATTCCCCAGTCGGAACGCACGCCCTTCTACCCCCGTTCACCCTACGCTGTGGCCAAGCTTTATGCGTACTGGATCACGGTCAACTACAGGGAGGCCTACGGCATGTTTGCCTGCAACGGAATCTTGTTTAACCACGAATCGCCCCTCCGCGGTGAAACTTTCGTAACGCGCAAGATTACGCGGGCCGTGGCCCGTATCGCCCTCGGACTCCAGGACAAGCTCTACCTGGGAAATCTGAACGCGAAGCGGGACTGGGGACATGCCCAAGACTACGTTGAGGCCATGTGGATGATCCTCCAGCATGAAACGCCTGAGGACTTTGTCATCGCCACCGGCGTCACTACCACCGTGCGCGATTTTGTGCGTATGGCCTTCCGGGAGGTTGGTGTCGAACTCGAATTCTCCGGCGAAGGTGAGAAGGAGACAGCGCGGGTGGCTTCCAGCACGCACAAGGACTACTACATTAAGCCGGGCACGGAAGTGGTAGCAGTGGATCCAAACTATTTCCGCCCTACGGAAGTTGACTTGCTGATAGGGGACCCGACGAAAGCAAGAACGAAGCTGGGCTGGAAACCGCAAAGAACTGTGCAGGACATGGTGCGGGAAATGGTTGAATCCGACCTGAAACTGTTTCAGCGCGACAAGATCCTCTTGTCAAACGATATGGAGATCCTGAAAAACGACGAATAGAATAATGGAGAAGAATGCAAAAATCTACGTAGCCGGCCATCGGGGCATGGTAGGCTCGGCGATCATGCGCCGCCTGGAGAAAGAAGGATATCGCAACCTTGTCGCAAGAAGTTCGCAAGAGCTCGACCTTCGCGATCAGGCCGCAGTAAAAGCGTTCTTTGAAAGTGAGAAGCCTGACTATGTGTTCCTTGCCGCAGCAAAGGTGGGCGGCATCTATGCGAATAACACGTACAAGGCCGAGTTTATCCACGACAACCTCGTCATCCAATCGAACATTATTCATCAGTCGTATTTGAACGGCGTCAAGAAGCTCGCCTTCCTCGGATCGTCCTGCATCTACCCCAAATTTGCGCCCCAGCCGATAAAGGAAGAGTCACTTCTTACCGGCGCGTTGGAGCCGACGAATGAACCTTACGCCATTGCCAAGATTGCGGGGATTAAGATGTGCCAGGCGTACCACGACCAATACGGATGCAATTACATCAGTCTGATGCCCACAAACTTGTATGGCCCCAACGACAATTACGACTTGCAGAACGCGCACGTTCTGCCGGCACTCATACGGAAATTCTACGAGGCGAAAGTTGAGGGTAAACCGTATGTAGAGATATGGGGCACGGGTAGCCCCAGGCGCGAGTTCCTTCACGTCGATGACCTGGCCGATGCAGCGTTGTTCCTGATGCTGAATTACGACAGCCCTGAGATTGTCAACGTGGGAACAGGCGAGGATCTGACGATACGCGACCTTGCCCTTCTCATAAAGAAATGCATTGGTTACACCGGCGAACTCAAGTTCAACACTGACAAGCCCGACGGAACGCCGAGAAAACTACTGGACGTATCGCGAATCAACAAGCTTGGTTGGAAGGCGCGCATCGACCTGGAAGAAGGGATCCGTGCAGTGAGCCAGGAATACGCCGAGCAGCGAAAGCTTTCCGATGTGGAGGCTGGTTAGGGGCCGATGAATTACTTGGGACGGACGT
>JAJJPK010000099.1:0-4325 GCA_032907565.1 Cyclobacteriaceae bacterium
AGAAGGAACACTCACCCCTTTACATAGGACAATTTCTCAGCGACCTTTCCGTTCCGAACCTTGAAAATATCCACACCACGGAGATGCCAGGGCTGGCCGTCTTTTATCTTGCGGTACACCCACCGCACAACGCAGCGGTCGCCGCAGGCGAACATTTCTTCAGCTTCAAAATGAGCGTCGGGATTGGAAGCAAAAAATTTCTCCCAGTAGCCCCGCACATCCCCTGCGCCTTCGAAACGGCTACCATCTGGTGGCGGCGCGGTATTCTCAAAGACACAGTCCTCCGTCATGGCATCCATAACAGAGTCTACATTGTGACTATTAAAGGCGGCATTAAAGCGCTCTACAGCGGCTATGGTAGTGGCAGTATCTCGCTCTTGCGATGACATGCAGGATGATGCTAATATAGTGAGAATAGCGATCATTGAACAGGGTAAATACCAGCGCATATTTGTCGGCTTTCAGTTGAATTTAGGATGGTTGCGTTTCTGCCGTAAATGTCTGAATTACGATCGTAGGATTTGAGGGATGAGTAGGATGAGGATTAGAAGGATGAACAGGATCGAATGATTCACTCTTTAAAGAATGTGATCGGTAAAACCATAAAATGTCGTGCTCGCCATGTCACCTGCTCACCCATGCCGATCAATCCCGAGGTGACGCCCGCAACAGCCTCCTCTTTTGTTCCCACCACCGACGGCCGGTGAAGGTCGATACTCCTTGCCAGGTTGAAGCACCGTTCAATAGGTGCATGAATGATCGTCGTCAGTTCAATACGTGGCATTGGAAAATTCCTTTTTAAAGAATGAGGTTACCGACGTCATGGGTCGTTCCAGAAGTTTCGCGCACAACTCGTTATCTGCTGTATTATCTTCAAACAACAACCCGTACTGCTGGACATTGATTACGGAAGGGAACAATCGGGATACATAGCCTCCTATCAAAGAATCCATAATACCTCGCGTTATTTCAACAAGCCGCAATCTCTGTCCTCTCGCCTCCGAAAGGAGTGCGAAGACGTCACCAAAGCTAAGCACCTCCGGTCCGGCAACCTCAACGACGCCGTGATCTCGTCGCATGCACACCGTCTTCACTATCGCGGCAAGATCATCCGGCATCACGGGCTGAATCCGGGTCGTGAGAAATCCCTTAGGAACGAAGATCCACCCCGCCGTATACTTCGCGATCCGCGACAACATCAGCATTTTCCTCACCAGCACGGTCCGGTGGGTACATACTATTGATGGTCGTATTACGATGGTGTCCGGGTGTTGCAACAACAAATCGTCGGCAATGCCTTTGGTCCGAAGGAAATCAGACCGATGCATGGGCGAAGCACCCAGCGCGGAAATCTGTACAATTCCCGGATTGCCGATGGCGCTACGACCATCTATGATTCGGCGTGTCAGTTCGACGTGAACCCGATCGAAACTTTGCGCACTGGAAGGATCAATCGATCCCACGCAGTTGATCAGGACATCTGCCTTCCCAAGAACAGACCAGTCATCCAGAAAGGGGTCGAACTGAACGTGGGGGGTTGAAGTTTTTCGCGATGTTGAGATAATCTCGTGATGCCTGCCCAGATGTTCACGGACCACCGATCCGATCTGGCCTGCACCACCTAATATGATCACTCTCATCGCAATATGTTTTTGGGTAGCAGCCAGTCGTAGTGGATGGTTTCGAATACACGAAACGCGCACTCAAACTTTGCCGTCCGGAAGAAAGTGTTCTCAAATCCAGTACATTCAACGGGCTGAATAGGCCACTTCTCTCGTTGGATTTCCGTTACACGCAACGACTTTCCTAAAACGGAGTAGGCCCGATCAAGGGTGGCGATACTCGTGGTGAGCGGGTGTTCGTCAGTCGATGGTGCATTCCCAACGCGATACCTGACTCGGAAATCTCCCTGAGTCAACATTACCTCGCCATCGCGCTCTTCAATGTGTGCGCGTCCAAGGTTGTAATCCGTGAACAGTCCCCCGCCCGTAACCACAAGCGGGTTGTCGGTAAAGGACCTGTAGAAGAAGATGCCTTTCGCGATGCCGTTGTTGTATTCGCCGTCATCCACCAGCAACCGGAACGCCATGTGTCGGTATTGAAAGCGAAAGAATGGAAGTGCGACCGGACGCATGTTTCTCAGCTTGACGTCAACAATGGAGATCAACGCACGGCCGTCAAAATCCCGGATCCGTATACCGGGCGGAACATTCCCCGCGACTTCCTCGATGGCTACCGAAAAATTGATGAGACGTACGTCGTGTAGTTCTCCCCGGTATTGAATCGGTATTCGTTTCAATATGCTCATGACAGTTTGTTTATGTGATATAAGTATATCCATCCTGCCGCTCCAAGTTGCAGGAACAGGAACCAGCTTACCGTCCACATCTGTGAAAGTCCGAGATGCCTGACGCGTCCAATGTGGAGATAAAGCATGGTGGCGCTGCTGATTGCAACGCTAAATGCCGGGACGTATACTGCAGCTATGCCGGTAAACGCGTGAAACACCATCCATGGCACGAGGATCAACAGACCAACGATCATGATGCTGCACAAGTGACCCACGTAGTCAAGTGTTTTATCTTCCATGAAAATTTTTGCTGCAAAAATCTGCGCTACCCAGCCCGTACCCGCCATTAGCAGCATCTGCATCGCTGCTTCGGATCGAGTCATCCCTGGAAAAAAATCGCGCAAGGAAATGCCGAACAACGCAGTGAGGGCTATCGCGATGAACAATGCAATCAGGATGTATGCGATCCTGTAGCGGACCACCTTATCCGGGAAGCAGTCGCACAGGAATCTGCTCTTCGGAGCCGCGATAATGTACCGGTTGTATGCAAGGGTTCGGTAAAGGAAGGTAAACAACCAAAGAAACAGCCTGGACCTCAGGAGAAAATCCACGAGCCTGTACTGGCTGGAAAAAATATAGGCTACTCCCTCCGATCCGTAAATCGTTTCACCGCCCTTGGTATCGATCAGTGCCATTCCGTTGCGGATCCTGGCAGCCTCGACGTGGTCACTTAGGTTTGGCGGCATCGACCCGTAGGCAACTACTTTCGTCTCAGGAATGGAAGTTACTTGCAGGACCACATCGCGTAGCGAGGTGCAGACCTTACAGTTGCTATCGTAGACGATCAGTTTATTAGCCAGCGACTTCATACCCAATCATTCAGAACTTTCAATACTTTTTGAACGTTAGACGTAAAAAAATTTTACCGGAACAATTTGAGAATGCTTCCGAAGAACCAGTTTTCATCTGCCTTCGTCATGACATCGATCGTTTTATCAGCGTTCTCTGCCATACGTTTGATTCCTACGATGCTGTCCCTGAATGCCTTTACGTTGCGGTCTTTCTTGTCGCCCTCAACGGCGCTGACCTGCTCCAGGACCTTCAGCACCGGTTCGAGTTCACGCTTCTTCCTTTCGCGGGCAACCCGCTTCGTAACTTCCCAGATGTCCTTTTCGGCCACGAAGTATTCCTTCCTGTCGCCTGGCTTGTGCAGTTTGTCCACCAATCCCCAGTCGATCAATTCCCGAACGTTCATGTTCACATTGCCGCGCGAAATGTTCAGCCCTTCCATTATTTCTTCCGCGCTCATGGGATCAGGCGACACAAGCAACAGCGCATGGATCTGGGCCATGGTTCTGTTTATGCCCCATTTGGACCCCAGTGTACCCCAGGCCTGTATGAATTGACTTTTTGCTTCGGAGAGTTTCATGCTACCTGTTTATACGTCAAAAGTAGCATGAAGTTTTAAAACTTTCAATACTTTCTGAAAGTTTATGTTGGAGGTATCCTTTATTTACAGGGAATCAGCCGATTAGACGACCAGGGATGAGGATTGAAAGGATGCAAGGATGGCTGGTCAACCATCCTAACAATCCGTTCATCCTACAAATCCTAATTCACGAAACGGCTATCTCGCCGGGCTCGACGCCGAACTCGATGCCCGGGTGATGCCGATCCACAACTACATCTTGACCACCGAGCCGCTCGCGCGCGAGCGAGCCGACGCCCTGATTCCGAACCGGGAGGCGGTCGCCGACAGCCGCTTCGTCGTGCACTACTGGCGTCTGACCCGCGACCGCCGCCTGCTGATGCGCAGCCTGGCTGCGATGGAACAGGATGGTGCGCTGCCCGTTCATCCGGTCTTGAAGTTGTCTCATCCGCACGCGACGGAGTACCTACCGCAACTTGCTCTTCATTAGGCACCAGCCGCTGCAACAACCCTGAAACATTAAAACACCGCTCCGCCATAACGTGAATCACCTCTCCTTCCTTCTGGAGTTTGCCTTGCACCATCAACAAACGCGATTGTATAATC
>JAJJPK010000100.1:0-4330 GCA_032907565.1 Cyclobacteriaceae bacterium
CCTTTCCGCCCTCCTGATCGATGCACATGAACAAAGGAATGGGTGCGGTACGCTGGTATTGCCAAATGACGCGGCTGAAAGCGTCAAAGGAATTGGTAGGGGGAATGTTCTTCTCAAAAAATAGTATGCCGCCTACTTTACCTTGCTTTACTTCAGCCATGACGGCGTCGTCGATCCCTGTCCCCGGCACACCAATGAGGATCATCTGTCCGATCTTTATGTCCAGGCTGTCGGCAGCCTGGCCTGCGCACAACAACACAGATGTCATGAGCACTGCCAGGGCAATACATTTTTTCATCATTAGCATAGCCTTTCAATATCGATCCCGGATCATTTCGAGCAAACGTTCCATTGACTCTCTTACCTGGCGCGTTGGCACCGAATAGTTTGTGTTCATCAATGAGAAGATCAGGGTCTTCCCCTTTCGTGTTACAATATACCCACTCAGGCAATGCACGTGGCTAAGGGTTCCGGTTTTTCCATAGATGTACGGCTTCTCGCCCACATAATATCTTTTCAGTGTGCCCGAGACGCCGCCCGTCGCGAGAAGGCTGAAGAGCCGCTGACGCTCAACGGAACGCAGGAGTTTCTCCCACAGCATCACGACCGAGCGTGGAGTAACAAGATTGTAACGCGACAACCCTGAACCGTCATTCCACAAGGGTTCATCCGGAAGATCTCCCAAGAGTTCATCCCTGACGTACGATATGGCAATTTCAGGATTCAAGGTATCCCGCAGCACGCCGGCACACAAGAGCAGGAGCTGTTCTGCGATGAAGTTGTCGCTGTCCTGCATCATCACCCGGTAAAGGCTGTCGGCCGGCACGCTGTATAGCGTCTGCCAGACGCTAACCGGCGGGTTGTCAATGACCGTCACCTTTCGATGAAGGGTATCCGAAAGGAGTTGTGCAACCATGGAAGCGTCCGTGATAAACGGTTTGGTCCAGTCGCGTATCCTGTCGTTCCTTCCCGGCGTAAACCGCGTCTCATTCGAATAGGGGGACCGTACGAGGGTTGATGATTCGGCTGTATCATTGCTGAACACGATAAACTTTTCGAAATGCGCCGGTCTTGTCTTGAGTTTTCCGTTAAGGTAGACTGCCCTGAAGGTGTTGCCGTAGATCGGAAAAGGCGAGCGCATTGGCGAATAGTAGAAGTCGTAATCTTCCCACGACCACCCCGGTCCGAAAGGTGCCGTGCTCCAGTTGCGTTCTGTGTAGTAAAGGTCGTTTGGATTCCTGCTAAGGAACGTGTACACCTTGCTTTCGCAGACGGGTTCATAAAGAAATGACGGATCGCCCGTGCCTGTGATGATCAGTGAGTCGCCCAGGATCGCGTATCGCAGAGCAGGGATGGAGTCGCCGAGAAGGTTGAGTGCGGCGAAGAGCGTAAAGATTTTGGTATTGGAAGCCGGCGTAAAGTAGCGGGATGCGTTGTGCTCAAAGAGTACTCTTTTTTTGACTGGATCATACAGCACAAACCCGGTGAAGTCCTGGAACGATTGCTCCATCGCAGACAGGTGCCCCTTGATCATCGACCTGGGCACAGAAGCACAGGAGTACAGCAAGAGACCGACTAGGAAAAACGCGATGGCGCGTGTCATTGCAGGCCCGGGCGATAGCGTTCGGTAAGGATACCGCAGTGATGTATTAAATGGCCCGCGATAATATATCCCAATGCCCGCACCGAAAGGCGCTGGCCATTGCTTGTGCCGGCCCGCTCCATCATTTCTTCGGCAAAACTCCGGAACAGGTCAACCGTAGAACGCCTCAGGTTAGTGAACTCGTCGCGAAAGCTTGCAAAGTCCCTGCTGTTTGCATTTGCCTCCAGGGCGTAGTCGTTCTCCTCAAATCCAGCCAGGGGCGTTTGGTCGTTGCGGGCGAACCGCAATGCGCGATAGGACATGATCCGCTCCGTGTCCAGAACGTGAGCTATGACTTCCTTAATTGTCCACTTTTCCGGTTGGTAACGGTAAAGACCCTGCTCCTCGGTATAGTCTTTTATCGTGTCATGGAAACGCTTTTCAGATTGTTCCAGAGCCGAAAAAAGGGGCATTTCGTGGATGGGTTCTACATAGCGCCAGTAAAAATCGGTGATAATTAAGCCAGTGTTTTTCATAATCTGCACCGTGTCATATTCCAGTCCAAATATGAAGGTTTTTTTAGCAGAAAGGGTCGAAATTCACCGCCGCAATCATCCTGTCAGTTTTCCGGTTTCTTTTTGTGCGCTGGTGGAATTAAGGGCTGAGAGCGAACCCTGACAGACCATTCCCTACTAAGTATTTGGTTTTCAGTGGGTTTACAATGAAACCTCGGGTCCTTTTTGTGGTTCTCATGCTACTGGCGCAGGTGGCGCGCGCCCAGGCGGTTTTACACGCCGACTCGTGGGAGGAAGTATACCGCACGCGCCGGGGGGATATCACGATATTTTGGTACACGTCGAGGCCGTTCATTTACCAGGAGCGTGACGGTGATATGCGCGGAATCGAGGTAGAAATCATGCAAAGTTTTGCTGCCTACCTCAGAAACGCACACAAAATCGACCTGACCATACACTGGGTTGAAGCTAAAAGCTTCCTTGATACGTACAGGACTGTGCGCGATAGATCGGTGAACGGTACATTCGGCGCATCCGTCTTCTCAATCACGGCAGAAAGACAACGCGAAGTCGCGTTTACTCCCCCCTACATGTCGGATATCTCGGTCCTGATATCCAGCTATGACGTTCCCATCGTGCGGACCGCGCCGGAGTTCGACGCGGCATTCGGAAATCTCAAGGCGATAACGATCGAAGGGACAACGTACGAGCACGACCTGCAACTTATCCGTGACCAACGTAAGCTCGACTTCAAGGTTGAATACATCCCCAGCAGCGAAAACATTCTACGCACGATAGAAAAACAAACCGGTGCGTTCGGATTTATCGATCTTCCTATATACCTCGCCGAGTTTTCGCGTAATGCCTCGGTCAGGGTAAAGAGACAAAACGTATTTCCCATAAAGCGGGAGGGATACTCGTTCATCTACCCCAAGAACAGCGACTGGCAAACTCCCATCGAAGAATACTTTCTCAGCAGCGCTTTTAAGGAAGATATTGAAGCGATCACGAGCCGCTACATCGACACTGATGTATACCGCTTCCTGGAAAGCCTTTACCTCCACAGCGGCAACAGGGAAGTACTTCTTCTGACGAAGGAAAAAGAAATTCAGAACCGCGACCTGCTTGGAAAATCGGAACTCATCCGCCGCGAAACCAGCGTGAGAAACTTCCTGATCCTGGCAATCGTGATCTTTCTCATCTTCCTCGTGGTCATATACCAGATGTATCGCATCCGAACGAAGACCGCCATGATCCTCGTGGAGCAAAAGCGGCAAATCGAATCGCAACGCCTCGATATCGAGTCAAGAAAGACGGAGCTGGAAAAACGCAACCAGAAACTCATGGATTTGAATGAGGAAAAGAATCACCTCATTAAAGTACTCGCCCATGACTTGCGAACGCCAATAGGACACATCGACGGTCTTGCACATCTTATCCAGATGGAAGACCAAAATCTCACAACGAATCAGATCGACCTCCTCGATAAGATCAAAGATGCCGCCTCACGACTCAATCAGATGATCAGCAAGATTCTCGACATCGACGCCATTGAATCAAGCCGGGTCAACCTGAAATCCGAACCAGTCGATATGGCCAATCAGGTGAAGCGTATTGTTACCGGCTTCGAAAAAGAAGCCGCACGGAAAAGCATTAGCCTTACCTATGGAATCAGCGACGAGCCACTCATCGTCAAGACCGACTCCCTGTACCTCACGCAGATCGTGGAAAATCTGATATCGAATGCGATCAAGTTTTCGCCTTCCGGAAAGACCGTAAACGTAAGCCTCAGTTCCGAAAACGGGTACGTCCAACTATGCGTGCGGGATCACGGCCCGGGCTTTACCGAGTCTGACAAGCAAAAGCTTTTCCGAAAGTTCCAACGTCTCAGCGCGCAGCCCACGGGCAACGAGCATTCCACGGGTCTTGGCCTTTCTATTGTAAAGCGCTACACCGACTTAATGAAAGGCGACGTGTGGTGCGAATCCGAACCTGGGAAAGGCGCGGCTTTCTTTGTACGGTTGAAACGAGACCACGTTACAGATTAGGCACGGTAATCCGGATCGATGTCCCCGAGCCATACGTACTTTTCACACTGATCGTGCCCTCAACTTTTTCAATGGCTTGTCTTACGATGTACATTCCCAGCCCGGAACCTTGCGACCGGTCGGTGGCGCGATAGAACATATCAAATATCTTGTCCTGGTGTTCTTTCCGGATACCGATACCGTTG
>JAJJPK010000101.1:0-18711 GCA_032907565.1 Cyclobacteriaceae bacterium
AGCTTCCACGAGGTGATGGCCATATGCGCGCTGACCGAAGCCCCCACCCATCCGCGCGAGCCGGATGTGGACTTTGTCTTCGGGCATGTCCAGGCGAGCGGCAATCGTACGTCGAATAAATTCAGGTGCTTGAATTGGTGCGTAGAGTTCTGCTTTATCTGCCGTTACGTGAGCAAAGCAGTTGACAGGTTCCATCGTGTTGTGGGCAAGGTGCGGAGCAGTGTACGTCCGCTCAAGAACCTTGGCTGCCCTCCGAAACGCCGCTTCCGGATTTCCATCTCTACGGAGAACCTGGGCTTTGCCGCGTGCGGCTTCTTCCATCCGTGTGCGATGTGCGGTCGTGCTTTCAAGTCCTTTCGGCATCACCACTGTCTGCCTTCCTCCCCATGCCTGAACTTCGAATGTGCGTTCAGGCACCAATTCCCACTCGACTTTCACAGCCTTCTTCGCGTTCATGACTTCCCACGTCGTGTTTCCGACAACGACAACGACTTCCGGGAAGCTAACGGTATCGAAGGCGTTTCGTTCATAGTCGTCGGGCAGGATCTTCATCGTAAATACATCCCGTATGCCTGGCATGGAACGGGCGGCTGAATCATCAAATGATTTTACGGTCATGCCAAAAGGCGGATGAATCACCATGGCGATCAACATGCCATCCACTTTGTGATCAATTGTGAACAGGGGTTCTCCGGTGACAATTTTTTTGCCGTCGACATTCTTCCTCGATGTGCCGATGATCTTGAAATCACTTGTGGACTTCATCGCGACTTCCTCGGGAACGGGGAGTCCCGCCGCCAGGGATGCCATTTCGCCGTATCCTGCACTCTTGCCACTCGCTTTATGATACAGTACGCCTGCGTCGGTCGTTATTTCTGCTGCTGGAACATCCCATTGTTGCGCAGCAGCGTTGACGAGCATCTGACGCGCCGTTGCTCCTGCTGTTCGTAGGGGCTTCCATCCCAGGAGAATACCCATGCTTCCGCCGGTGAACTGCCTGTCGAAACGCTCAGGGTAGAAGTCTGCTTGTTCGACGATAACCTTCTTCCAGTCGACATCCAGTTCGTCGGCAAGGATCATAGGCATCGACGTCTTCACATTCGAGCCGAATTCAGGGTTAGGCGACATCAGCGTCACCACGCCGTTATTGCCGATCTTGATGTAGCTGTTCAGGTCGAACCATTCATCCGGCATATCCAGCATCTCATCACCCGATGGTGCCTTGCACGCCGCGAGCCAATTGAAGCTGAGCATGAGGCCGCCTCCGGCCATGGCAGTAGCCTTGAGGAAAGACCTTCTATTGATTGTCGTTTTTGCGCGTGTCATGAGAAAGAGGGTTAGATGGTTGAATTGGCGGCGGTGCGTACCGCTGCCCGGATTCTCAGGTAGGTGGCACACCGGCAGATATTTCCATGCATGGCGTCTTCAATATCTGCGTCGGTGGGGTTGGGATTGCGCTTCAGTAACGCTGCAGCCGTCATGATCTGTCCGGCTTGGCAATAGCCGCATTGGGCGACGTCGTGTTCCAACCAGGCCTTCTGAACGGGATGATCGCCGTTTTGTGAAAGGCCCTCTATCGTTGTTACTTCCTTGTCGCCGATTTGCGACACGGGAAGTGAGCACGAGCGTGTCGCCACGCCGTCAACATGTACGGTACATGCACCGCATTGCGCTATGCCGCAACCGTACTTTGTTCCCACCAGGTCGAGGTGGTCGCGCAGAATCCACAATAAGGGCGTCTGCGGATCTGCTTCCACGACCCGCTTTTTTCCGTTGACGTTGAGGGTTATCGTTGCCATGATAATCAGGTTAGCTGACCGAAGTTAAAAAAATTATCGGGCAGCGTACACCTGATTTTCATGGGATTTTATGAAAGGTTGATGAGATCGTTCCCCTCGGTCACCCATTCACGCACTCCTCCCGAAAAACTCTTGACATTCTGGAATCCATGCCGCACCAGAAGTGAGTGTCCGATCGTCGTACGATCACCCGATAGACAAAGGAGGATCACCTGTTGATCCTTGCGTATTTTATCGAGGTTGTCGGTCAATGTGCCGATAAATAGGTTTTCTGTGCCCTTAATGTGTCCGGCAGTGTATTCTGTCGCACCGCGAAGGTCAATGATTTGGGTGTGATTGGTGCTGAGAATTTTCTTGAATTCGTCTATTGAGATAGTTTTACTTTTCGAGAGTTTTCCACCTTCGGCCACCCAGTCCTGAACCCCATCGACATATCCCATAATATTATCGAGGCCGATGCGCATGAGTTTTCGCGTGAGGTCGTCGAGCTGTGATTCTTCAGCGATCAGGATGAACGGCTTCTCGTAGGAAACAAACCATCCCATCCAGGTTGAAAAGGAATTGTTTCCCTGAATATTGATCGTTCCGGGTATGAAACCATCAGCGAATTCTGTCTTTGACCTGGTGTCGACAACCGTAATGCCTTTCTTCAATGCATCCTTCAGCTGGGGGATAGAAAGCTTTTCTGGTTTCGGAACTTCGGTCAACAGCGGCCTGTCGAGTTTGTTCAGTTTCTTCATCATAGCAAAGTACTTCGGTGGCTCGGGTTGGCCTTCCAGCAGGTAGCGGACGAAGCCGTCTTCGTCATTCTCGTATTGAAATGCCCAGTTGCGTATTTTCTCGTAACCGACCGTTGAGCTGGGTACTGCACCGAGCGCCTTGCCGCAGGCCGAGCCCGCACCGTGACCAGGCCACACCTGCACGTGATCCGGGAGTTGGGCAAACCGTTTCAGTGACTGATACATTTGCCTTGCCCCGACTTCCTGAGTGCCCACCATGCCGGCAGCTTTTTCAAGGAGATCCGGTCTGCCAATGTCGCCAACAAATACAAAGTCACCGGTAAAGATCATGACAGGCTCCTCGGAAGCCGGGAGATCGGTTAGTAAGAAGCTGATGCTTTCCGGCGTATGACCCGGCGTATGCATAACTTCGATTTTCAGGTTTCCAACCCGAAATTCATCTCCATCTTTCAATCCAACGTGATCAAATTCGTACTGCCAATCAGGTCCGCCTTCATCTGAAAGATATAGTTTGGCACCCGTCAGTGCGGTGAGCTCTCTCGCTCCCGACAGGAAGTCGGCATGAATATGCGTTTCAGCAACATGCGTGATCTGCATGCTATTCTGCCTGGCGATTTCCAGGTAAGTATCCACATCACGCTTGGGATCAATCACGAGCGCGACACCCAATTGCTGACATCCGATGAAGTAGCTGGCCTGTGCGAGGCCTTGATCGTATACACGTTGAAAGTACATATCGGTTAATGCGTTTAGTATCTGAGCAAAGATTATTAATTGAGAAGTACTGTTCAGTGACTGTTGTTACACGGCTGCGATCTTACCGCGGCCATCCACGAACACCCTCTCTGAGGTTATAAGTATTGAGCCCCAGTTCGGCCATCATGCGACATGCCACGGCACTGCGGCTGCCGCTGCGGCAGAAAATGAAGTATTCTTTATTCTTATCGAGAGCCGCAATTTTCTCTTGAAAGTCAGGCGCCATGATGTCGAGATTTTTTGCGCCCGGTATGGAACCAGAGGCAAATTCACCGGCCGTGCGAACATCAACCAGCACCGCATTAGTACAGTTGTTGAATGCCTCCTTGAATTCCGCACCATTCAAATCCTTATAGGCCTTGGGTTTCGATGAGAATAGTTTGAACATATTGTTCCGTTAGTTTTAGTTACTGTAGCACTATGCTTGTATCATTGCCAAGCCGATATTAAAAACACCAATTTGCCTCGATCAATTCTGTGATAAAGGTCACAGAACGGTTAATGGGGTAGCCTCTCTCTCAAAAGTCCGTAAGTCCACGTTCCAGCTATCGCGGCAAGAAGCGTAACCGTGACG
This sequence comes from Cyclobacteriaceae bacterium, assembly GCA_032907565.1. Classification (GTDB taxonomy): domain Bacteria; phylum Bacteroidota; class Bacteroidia; order Cytophagales; family Cyclobacteriaceae; genus ZC4RG29. The sequence continues at coordinate 3,870 of JAJJPK010000101.1, forward strand.
GCGAAGAAGCCGCTCCCGATTTGTGCGTAGATTGGACCGGGACATGCGCCTGTCAGGGCCCAGCCTAATCCGAAGAGTAGGGCGCCAAAAACATTTCCCCAGTGAAACTTTTTTTCGTGAAATACCACCGTTTCTTTCTGCAGCGTCTTGATCCGGAACTTTTTGATCAGCCAGACGGACACCGCGCCGACTACAACAGCCGTTCCGATCACTCCATACATGTGGAAGGAGTGCAGTCGGAACATTTCCTGTATCCGATACCACGAAATAACTTCGGCCTTCACGAGCACAATGCCGAACAATGTGCCGAGCGCGAGGTATTTCAAGTTTGATACGATCAGGTTTTCAGCCTTTATCTGATCATTTGGCGCTTCACATTCCACCGGATGAGGTGGATGAAGCGGCGCAACAAGGATTTCTTCTTCTTGATTTTTCATTTTGTCTGTGCGTTAACTTACGAATGACATAATCCACGGAAGGAGTAGGTGTACCATCGCAAACCCGCCGAGCATGAAGCAGCATGTAGCGACCAGGGACGGCCATTGCAACGTAGAGAGCCCCATGATCGAATGCCCTGAGGTGCAGCCTCCGGCATAGCGCGTTCCAAAGCCAACGAGGAAGCCTCCCACGATGAAAAACATCAGACCCTTCAGGCTCAACACGTTGTTGACACTAAAAAGCGATGCCGGCAGCAGGTTATGGTCTACCTGAATGTTTAGCGCTTCCAGGTCTTTCACCGTTGCGGGTGCAACGACTATGGGATCCGGATTGCTGAGAAACCTCGTGCCGACGATGCCACCTATGAGAATGCCGGCCACGAAAAACAGATTCCAGGCCTCTCTTTTCCAGTCGTATTTAAAGAACGGGATCTTCGACGGGACGCAGGCAGAGCAAATGTGTCTGAGCGAGGAAGAGATCCCCAGGTGCTTGTTCCCAAGCAATAACAAGGCGGGAACGGTAAGACCGATCACTGCCCCGGCCACATACCATGGCCAGGGCTGGCGAATAATTTCCAGCATGGTGTTTTACTAATGTTTAGGATTGTTTAAAAGATTGCCCTAATTGAGGATCACTCCTCGTCCTTCCTCTCCGTATCGGGTGTACCGCGTCGGAACGAACTGACAAAGAGGATTCCCATCAGGGCTCCATACAAGGTGCTGTTGAGCGGCGAAGACGTGATAGGGCATCCGCCCGAATTGCATCCAATGAAGTGCCAATACGCAAATCCAATCGCCGATCCTGCAAAGATTCCTATAAACCATTTGAGATATTTCATATTGAATCAATCAACTTAAGCTGTCAAAAGCATTTCTTCGCTGATGATAAAGACTCCCATCACCAACACGAACCAACCAAACGCCGGTTTTAGTTTCTCGTTAGAAATGTATTTGGAAATGAGTGTTCCAAGGACAATGCCAAGCGTTGCGAAGCCGGCAAAGAGGAGCATGAAGGGAATGTCCAACTGAAGGCCTGCGCCCAAATCGCCCGTAAAGCCAATGAGTGATTTCAAAGCGATGATGAGCAGGGAAGTGCCTACTGCCTTTTTCATGCACAATCCTCCAAGGACGACCAGCGCGGGTATGATGAGAAATCCTCCACCAGCACCGACGAGCCCGGTAACCGCACCGACCAAAACGCCTTCCCCTATGATCAGGGGAATATTGTAGCGGATTTGTTTGCAGTCCGTTACTTCTTTCTTGCCTTTCCTGATCATGGAAAGTGCCGCCATAAGCATCAGCATGGCGAAGACGATGAGTATGAAGGTATCCTTCGTGACCGTCACACCGCCGAGCAAAAACACAGGATCAGGGATCATTGGAACACCAAATTTTCTAGTGAGGTAGACGGAGATGATGGACGGCAGTCCAAAGATCACCGCAGTCTTGCCATCAACATTGCCCTGTCTGAAGTGAGTGTATGAGCCAAACAGGCTTGTCAGACCAACGACGAAAAGGGAGTAGGAGGTGGAGAGTACTGGATTCACCCCAAACAGATAGACCAGTATAGGTACCGTGAGTATAGATCCACCGCCACCGACTAACCCCAGTGAAAGTCCCATGAGAACAGACGCAGCAAAACCAATCACCTCCATAAAAAATAAAAGCGTTTGTGCGCTGCAAAATTAGGCTCGCTGCGAGGGGCGATCAGTAACTATAGTCACATTGGCGCCAGAATCTTGATCTTGTTTCTGCCCAATGAGATTTTCTTGTCGCGTTCCAGCTGCTTGAGAAGTCGTGAAACCACTTCCCGCGCCGTCCCAAGTTCGTCCGCAATTTGCTGGTGTGTCATGGTGAGCTCATTTGTTTTGAGCATTTTCACCTTCGTTTTCAGCAATTCCCACAACCGAACGTCTACCTTTTGAAATGCAATGGCATTGACAACGGACAGGAGTTCTTCATATCGTTTGTTGTAAAGGTCGAACATGAACTGGATCCACTGCGGGTTTTCACGGATGAGCTCCGACACTTTGTGAATGGGCAGCAACAATACCTCCGCCTCTTCTTCGACTACCGCTTTTATTTTGCTTGTGCCGTTGCACGTTGCGCCGAGAAACGACATGACGCAGCTTTCTCCTGGTGCGATGTAATAGAGCAGCATTTCGCGTCCCTCTTCATCGAGTTTTATGACCTTTATTGCACCGGTGAGAACGATCGGCACGAATCGGATATAGTCGTTCTCGTCAATAAGTACCGTATCAGGAGGAAACGTCTTAATCGTACCCTCCTTTTTGAGGTGCTCAAGAAGTGAACTACTGATTGAAAATTCCGCGGGTGTAATATCTGTTGTCATATTTGGATCTTCGTCGTAATCAGGTTAAAGAACAAGATTTCGGCAAACTTGATTCAAAACACCGTCGTCGGGGGGCTAACCCCTGATAATCCATAAGAAAATTGAGAAAAACCAACGCTCGACAGTGCAATGCAGCCTCGTCGGTCGCCAATTTCAGTTAAACCACTATTTTTATCGCGATTTTTTTACTAAGCCAAACCCACATCTGCTATGATTCGTAAGGAAACGGTCCACGCCTTTTTTGTTCGCCACGCTTGCGTTTTGCTTTTTGGTATCGCCGGCTCGTTGCCCGCTGCCTCCCTGGCGCAGTCGGGTGAAGCGAGCTTTGACCGCGTAAACGTGATCGCTACCGACGAGCCCTTTCCTTCTTCGTCGATCCTGACGACAAAGAAGCGGGAAGGGAAATTTACGCTTGTTGAGGACGGCATGCCGGCGGGGATTCTGGTGAGTGACTCGGAGCATACAGGCGTCCTGAAAATTGCGGAGTTGTTCCGCAAGGACCTGAGTTATGTATCGGGTCAGCAAGCCAAACTGAGCATTGGGAATACAGCGGAAGCTTCAAACCTCATCATCGCGGGTACCGTGAGCAAAAGTGAGCTGATAAACCGGTTAGTGCAGGAGCGCAAGCTCAACGTCTCAGGGTTACACGGAAAGTTTGAGCAGTTCATCATCATCCCGGTAAGAAATCCTATGAAAGGGGTGGCCAATGCCCTGATCATCGCGGGCAGCGACAAGCGTGGGACGATATTCGGGATATTTACGCTGTCTCGTATGATGGGCGTTTCACCCTGGTACTGGTGGGCGGACGCGCCGATAAAATCTCGCAGGAATATCTATGTGAAGAGCGGTGCCTATACCGAGGGAGAGCCGAAGGTGAAGTACAGGGGCATTTTCATTAACGATGAAGAGCCGGCGCTCGGCGGATGGGTGAGGGAAAAGTTCGGAGGATTTAATCACCAGTTTTACGAAAAAGTTTTTGAGCTCATCCTTCGTCTGAAGGGAAATTTCCTGTGGCCGGCGATGTGGGGCAAGTCGCTATGGGACGACGATTCCCTTAGCGCGCCACTTGCTGACGAGATGGGTGTTGTGCTCGCGACCACCCACCATGAACCTATGATGCGTGCGCACGTGGAGTGGCAACGCTATGGAAAGGGGCCCTGGGATTATGATAAAAACCCTGAAGTCCTTCGTCAATTCTGGCGCGAGGGGTTGGAGCGAACAAAAGGCCAGGAAACGGTCGTGACGCTCGCGATGCGGGGCGACGGCGACGAGGCGATGAGCGCCGACACGAACATTGAACTCCTGGAACGGATCGTGAAAGATCAGCGCGAGATCATCGCTGAGGTTACGGGACGACCAGCGGAGGAGACGCCGCAGGTGTGGGCGCTTTACAAGGAGGTTCAGGACTACTACGACAAGGGCATGCGCGTGCCGGATGATGTAACGCTCCTGCTGTGCGATGATAACTGGGGCCACGTGAGGATCCTGCCTTCCGTAAACGCCAAGCCGCGCAAAGGGGGATACGGGATGTACTACCACTTTGATTTCGTTGGCGGTCCCCGGAGTTACAAGTGGCTTAACACGGTTCAGATTGAACGGGTGTGGGAGCAAATGCGACTTACATACGAGTACGGCGTGAGGGAAATCTGGCTGACGAATGTCGGCGACCTGAAGCCCATGGATCTACCCATCAGCTTTTTCCTCGACTATGCCTGGAACCCGGATCGATATGGTGCTAACGCCGTTCAGGAATACTACACGCAATGGGCTGATGAGCAGTTCGGGGCACAATTCGCGCAGCAAATAGGCAAGATTCTCAGTCTCTACACCAAGTACAATGCCCGGAGAAAGCCGGAACTGTTGGCGCCGAATACTTACAGCCTGACGCAGTACGATGAAGCAGAACGAGTGGTAGCCGAATACAACAATCTGCTCGCAGAAGCCAAAAGCATAAAAGACAAACTGCCAGCCGAAGCACAGGATGCATATTACCAGCTGGTGATGTATCCGGTTGAAGCCTGTGCTAATATGAACGAAATGTATTTGTGTGCGGCGAAGAACAGGTTGCATCGAATGCAGGACCGCGCATCGACCAATTTCTATGCCGACCGAACGAAAGAATTGTTCTTTAAAGACGCGGAGTTGACCAGGTACCACCATGAGGAACTGGCCGGTGGAAAATGGAATCACATAATGAATCAAACGCACATGGGGCACGTGAGCTGGAATGATCCTGCTGTCAACAAGATGCCCGAGGTTTCATACATCCAAACGAAATCCGAGGCCGGCCTGGGGTATATGTTGGAAAGCCCGCTGCGATCGCGTCGTGCCTTCGGACCCCCGCGGAGCTTCACACCGTTTGATCCGCTTAACGACCAAAAGTACTTTATTGAAATCTACAATACCGGTCTCGAACCGCTGCACTATACCTTAACCGCGAAGCAGGATTGGATCAACCTGACGGCGAAAGAAGGAACGATTCAATACGACGAGCGTGTATATGTGAGCATTGATTGGAACAGCGTGCCGCAGGATGTGACGGAAGGATCGATAACGCTCTCGGGAGCGGGTCGGGAGGTTAACATAACGGTGCCGCTGCGCAAGGACGTGCCGGCGGCCGTGGAGGGATTCGTTGAAAATGCCGGCATCGTGAGTATCGATGCTGTGAATTATCAAAAGGCTGTGGGAACAAAGACGACATCCTGGGAGGTCATTCCTAATCTTGGGCGCACGGGTTCCGCGTTAACCACCACGCCCGTCACGTCGGCGCCACAGACGGCGGGTGATGGTCCCTACGTAGAGTATGAGATCGTGTTGCTCGACTCGGGTGAATACGCTCTTGAGGCCTGGTTTTCTCCTACGCTGAATTTTCAGAAGGATGAAGGATTGTTGTATGCGTTTTCGATCGATGGGGGCACACCTGAGGTTGCGAACCTTCACAAGGATGCTACGGCTGCGGACTGGACTTATCCTAAATGGTGGAATGATGCGGTCACCGATAATATTATGAAGCAAACGGTGTTCACCAAAACGTTATCACCCGGACGGCACACCATCCGGTATTGGATGGTCGACCCGGGCCTTGTGTTACAGAAGATTGTATTGCAGAAGGCCGGGATCGAAACGCAGACTTATCTGGGGCCGCCGGAAAGCAAGTTCAATAGGCAACCATGAAGCACATCTGCCATGGCTTCATGGTTGTTGCCACCGATCACCGATTACCGATTACTGATCACCTTTTATGAACGGCGCCAATCGGGGATGAGGCCGGATTATTTTTCCGCGACTTCAACACTATTTCTCTGAATTTCCCTATAATTGTAAAAAGCACACTTATCTGTTCCATCGCTGCGAGGTCGTAGGTATTGCGTAGGTGAAGTTGGGAGGACATTGGGGCGGCGTGGGAATTCACTGTACCGGAACCAACCACTCTATAATATATGCATCGCTCACTCTTCACCACGAGTATCCTGGCGCTGGCAATCTCGTTTAGTCTTGCACAGAGCAGCCAGCCTACAATTAAGGAGGATTTCAAACCGTCCGTGCTAAATCAACCCGGACAGGAGTATCCACAGGTCAACTCCCAAGGCTATGCCCGCTTTCGGATTCACGCCCCCGCTGCAGATAGCGTTAAGGTGAGTCTGGGATTAGGCGGAAGAGGGGGGACAAGACTTACAAAAGTGGAGGATGGATACTGGATGGGTACTACCGAAGGTCCACTCGATGAAGGATTTCACTATTACCACGTCTTCATCGACGGCGGAAAATTCAATGATCCAGGTACACTCAACTTTTACGGCTCGGTACGGTGGGAGAGCGGTATAGAAATACCGGCTCACGACGAGGATTTCTATGCACTGAAGGATGTACCTCACGGCCAGGTAGTTCAGGTCCTCTTCCCTTCGAAAAGCACGGGCACTTCGCGGCGCGCTTTCGTGTATACACCTCCTGACTATCATAAGGATCAAAGCAAGCGCTATCCAGTCTTGTATTTGCAACATGGTTGGGGTGAAGATGAAACAGCGTGGACCAACCAGGGCAGGGCGAACCTGATCATGGACAACCTGATTGCCGAAGGGAAGATCAAGCCATTTATTATTGTAATGACGTACGGCATGACCAACGAGATCAAGTTCGGACAACTGCGCCAGTTTGATATTACTCCGTTCCAGACGGTCCTCGTCGATGAACTGATTCCCTACATCGACGCGAATTTCCGTACGCTTACGGATCAGTCCAACCGCGCCATGGCGGGCTTGTCGATGGGTGGAATGGAAACGCGGCTTATTACCCTCAACAAGCCGGACGTGTTTTCACACTATGCGCTCTTGAGCGGTGGCATTTATTCACCAGAAGACATTAAGGACAAGTCGAAGGTCAAGCTCATCTTTCTTAGCTGCGGCAGCAAGGAGCGACCGGAACGTATAAAGACTGCGACCGAAGAACTCAAGAAGGGGGGATTCAATGTAGTGTCATACATTTCTGAAGGTACAGCCCACGAGTTTCAGACCTGGAGAAGAAGCCTTTATCAGTTGGCCCCGCTGCTTTTCCGCGATTAGCGCCGCACCCGGGACGACCCATTTTGCGGAACGATTCACGCTTCACACAATTTCAAAATTCCTACCCCCGGCCTATCCATGGGTATTGATGGGCCGGGGTGTAGCTTGACATGCCGGCCAGCAAACATTAGGTCCTTTTAAAATACGTGTTATTTTCACACTAAATTAACTTGCTAATTTGTGCCCCATGAACAAACTGAAGGTAATTCTCGTAGCAGCCACGGTGGCGTTAGTTGCAGTGTCAGCACTTCCACTAGCAGCGCAGTCCCCAATCAGGCCGGTGAAAGGTGCGCCAGTGTTTTCCAACGTGATATACCAGGGAAATGACCAGGTATACAAAGACAACCCGCTGGAGGACGGTGAATTTTATAACCCCATTCTTCAGGGATGCTATCCGGATCCCGCCATCACACGCAAAGGGGACGATTACTATTTGGTCTGTTCGTCATTTGCCATGTTTCCTGGCGTTCCAATCTTTCATTCAAAAGACCTGGTTAACTGGACACAGATCGGTCATGTGCTTGACCGCACTACCCAACTGGATGTACACGATACGGGAATAAGTGCCGGGGTGTATGCTCCGAGCATTACGTATAATCCGCATAACGACACGTTTTATATGATCACTACCGCATTTGCGGGAGGATTGGGAAATATCGTTGTGAAAACGAAAGACCCCATGAAGGGCTGGAGCGATCCTATAAAGCTGGCATTCAACGGGATTGATCCTTCCATATTTTTTGATGATGACGGTAAAGCTTATGTGGTGCACAATGACGCGCCAGACCAAGGAAAGGAGCTTTATCGTGGTCACCGCGTCATAAAGATTTGGGAATACGATGTCGATAGCGATAAGGTTATACCAGGCACCGACAAGATCATTGTCGATGGGGGCGTTGACATAACCGAAAAACCCATCTGGATTGAGGCGCCACATTTGTACAAAAAAAACGGTCGGTACTATCTAATGTGTGCCGAGGGTGGCACCGGGGGCTGGCATAGCGAAGTGATTTTTGTAAGCGATAATGTGAAAGGCCCTTTCACACCTGCACCGGGGAACCCGATTCTTACCCAAAGGTACTTTCCAAAGGACCGTTCAAACAAAGTGGATTGGGCTGGTCACGCTGATTTGGTCCTCGGACCGGATAACAAATACTATGGTGTGTTCCTTGCCATAAGACCAAATGAAAAGGATCGTGTCAACATCGGCCGCGAAACGTTTATTCTCCCAGTCGACTGGTCGGGAGAATTTCCCGTCTTTGTAAATGGATTGGTACCCATGAAACCGAAACTGAAGATGCCTGCCGGTGTAGAGAACAAGACCGGCAAGGACGGCTTCCTTCCTAACGGAAACTTCACGTACACGGAGAATTTCACATCAGAGAAACTGGACTACAGGTGGATCGGATTGCGTGGCCCGCGTGAAGCGTTCATTGCACGAACAAAGAATGGACTTGCCATAAATCCTTTTGAAGCGAACATAAAGGAACTCAAGCCAACGTCTACCTTATTTTATCGCCAGCAGCACAATAGCTTCTCCTTCACAACTTCGTTGGATTACAAGCCGAAGTCACAGAAAGACCTGGCGGGCATTGTCTGCCTTCAAAGTGAAGCCTTTAACTATGTCTTTGGTCTCACAAAGAAGGACAATGACTACATCCTTGTGCTGCAGCGAAATGAGAGGAAGGAAAGGGGAAACAGTGAAATAAGCAGCACAGTCCTCGGAACTGCCAGTATTGATATTAAAAAGCCGCTCCGACTAAGGGTAGAGGCAAATGGAGACGCCTATACTTTCAGCTACTCAACCGATGAAGGCGAGTTTACGAGCGTGGGAGGTACGGTTTCCGGTGATATTCTTTCGACAAATGTAGCAGGAGGTTTTACGGGGTGCCTTCTGGGGTTATATGCCACCTCGGCAAACGATGCTGTTCCAAATTGATATGACATTGTACGCATTGGTTTCAACTTTAAATAAGATACCCGGGCGCATTTCTGTCATATTCATTGCCTTGATGCCTGCGTTTTTTAAGATGGGTTGTCATTCCGGTGGCTCCTCCCATTTGGATCATGCATCATGGACACATTACGGCGGCTCTCCGGCTCAATCCAGATATTTTCACACAGCTGAGATTACTAAAGACAACGTTCATCGCATGAAAGTCGCCTGGATGTATCCATCCGAAGGCGACGATTTCTATTTTTTCAACCCCATTATCGTTGACACGATAATGTATGTTCTGGGAAAGAATTCATCCCTTATTGCTCTGAACGTAGCAACCGGCGAGGAGATATGGATCCATACCAAATTGAGAGGAATAACGAGAAGGGGCCTGAACTACTGGGAAAGTAAGGACAAAAAAGATAAGCGTCTCCTGTTCACCCTGAACCATACCTTGCAGGCCATCGACGCCGTAACCGGGAAGTCGATCATGAGCTTTGGCGAGGGCGGTTACGTGGATTTGAGGGAAGGCCTGGATCGTGATCCGAGTTCGGTCAATCGAATACAATCCATGATGCCGGGTGTTATCTATGACACCCTGCTGATTATTGGCTCTGCGCCGGGAGAGGGTTATTTTTCCGCACCGGGCCATGTGAGAGCTTACAACGTGGTGACCGGTAAACTTGAGTGGACATTCCGCACGATTCCGCACCCGGGAGAATTCGGCTATGATACCTGGCCAAAGGACGCCTATAAGTATGTTGGCGGGGCCAATGTGTGGAGCGAGATTACGGTCGATACAACACGGGGAATAGCCTATCTGCCCGTTGGCTCTCCCACTTACGATTATTACGGCGCCGATCGGATAGGAGCCAATCTTTTTGGTAACTGCCTGGTGGCGCTCAATGCCCGCACAGGCGAACGTTTATGGCACTATCAGACAGTACATCACGATCTCTGGGATTATGATCTGGCGTCGGCCCCTCAGCTGTTGACGATAAAGCGGGATGGAAAAAGTGTCGATGCTGTCGCTATAGCCACCAAACATGGCTTTGTGTTCGTGTTCGACAGGGTAACCGGTGAGCCATTGTTTCCGGTAGAAGAACGGCCCTTTCCAAAAAGTGAAATGCCCGGCGAGCAATCGTGGCCCACGCAACCCATATCAATGCTCCCGAACTTCACGCGCCATGAAGTGACGAAGGAGACCTTGAATCCGTATTTTTCAGATAGCGTCAAACAGCAATGGTTTAAGAGACTGGAAGCCGCGAAATCAGGTTTGTATGTTCCGCCATCCGATAAGTATGAGACGATCATGATGCCGGGCGCGCTGGGTGGTGCCAACTATGGCAATACTGCTGCGGATCCGAAGAACGGGATAATGTATATTCTGACGCAGGAATACGCGTCCATTTACAAACTGGAAAAGGTAGGGCCGCCAAAAATTGATCTATCGGAGAATCAAATCAAGAGGGTGAAATCGTTGTATTCTTCCTCCTGCCAGACTTGTCATGGTGAGAATATGCAGGGTGGGGCAGCGCCATCGCTCGTGGGCGTAGGTCAGCGCGTTTTCTGGAGTGATTTTAGAAGTACCGTGGTCAACGGTAAGGGCCCTATGCCCGGCTTTGTTCATATCGATGAGGAAACATTGAAGGCGTTGTATCTCTATCTGGGAGGCCACCCACGCAGTTTTGCTTTCCGGGGAAGGCCCGTTACAAATACAAAAGTAACAGGGCCCGTTGTAGACTCGGGTGGTGTTGAGCTCAGGCCGGATGCAACGAAAGCACAGGCCATGATAGATTATCCTCCGGACGTGGAGCACCCGGCAGACCGGTATACCACCGACTATGGACTTGAATGGATGGGCTTGTTGTCTCCACCGTGGTCATCAATACTGGCATACGACCTGAACAACGGTACAATCAAATGGCAACAACCGGTCGGGGAAGATTCAGCTTTCGTTCAGGGAGACAAGACCAAAGGCGCTCCCGGCGGCACATTAAGGAAGGGGATGATCGTGACATCCACAGGTGTGGTGTTCGCAACTGCCAAGGGTGGCAAGCTTTATGCGTTCGACGCGGACAACGGTCACATTTTGTGGGAAACAACACTGAGTCATGAGTCAAATGCGCAGCCGAGCATGTACACCCTTAACGGAAAAGATTACCTTGTAATTAATGCCACCGGTAATTTTGGGCCAGACAGCTACAATCATTCGAAGAAGGAGGGAGCTTTGCCCAAAGGATATGTAGTGTACTCACTGTCGAATGACGAATGATCATCTTAACTCACCGATACCATGAAAACAATGCTTGCAGTTATTCTCAGCCTCATTGCGACATGGGGCGCCGCTCAGTCTCCTGACCGCGTAGTGCACAATGATCCTGCCCGGTATAGGGAGCTGTCGGCGGTTCATGCTGGCGCCGGAAAAATGGGATTTACGCAATTGATAGGCCGTGACGAACTATCAGCCAATTTTCTCTACCTGCATGCGGGCGCCATTGCACCGAAGTCGGGCATCGGCCACCATTTTCATCACAGTATCGAGGAGATGTATGTGATTTTAAACGGCGAAGCTGAATTTACAATCAACGGACGTACTTCTAAAATTAAGGCACCCGCCGTCGTGCCGTGCAAGATGGGCGACTCGCATGCGATCTACAATCCATCCGGCGAAAGTATCCGTTGGTTGAATTTTGCTGTAAGTACCGTGAAAGGTAGAGGAGATGCCTTCGATCTGGGCGATGCACGTGTAGGCGCTAAGTTGGATGCCACGCCTGTGTTTGTGTCCGGCAGGTTGGAACGTGAAAAGCTCAAGCCGAATACTTCTGCTTATCCGGTGGAGGGTGTCCAGTACAGGCGGATACTCGGACCTGATGTATTCAGTACCGATTGGAGCTATGTTGATCACCTTGTCATTTCCGCCAACAGCAGCACGAATGCCCACAGTTTGAAAGATGTTGAGGAGGTGTATTATGTGGTAAAGGGAAGTGGTTCGCTTACCATAAACGGTTCAAAGACAACTGTTCGGGCAGACGATGCCTTTTATGGCAAGTTGGGCGAAACCCTGATCTTGACTAACGAGGGGCAGGACGATCTTGAGGTATTGGTGATCGGCGTGGCGGCGAAGAGCCGAACGGCACCGAAGGCCATGGTCTTGCAGATGGATTTTGTTGTCGCGAAAGAAAATGCTGAGGCTTTTGAGAAAATGTATCACTCAATTTACGTTCCTGCGATGGTGGTGCAAGACGGTTACCTTGGTTCGAAATGTTTACGCCTGTTCCCGGAAGATCTTACCAAAGAGATAGAAGGAGAGGCAACTACCTACAATTACCAGATTCAAATTTCATTTGATACTGAAGAAAACCGCAGAAAGTGGGTGGCAAGCCCTCAACATCAGGTAGCATGGCCCGCTGCCTCTTCGCTTGCGAAGGAATACAAATGGAGGGGTTACTATGTTACGGGGAAGGACGATCAGCCGTGAAGCAGACCTGCGGTCCGCTTCACGGTTAATAAATTACCTAGTAGACCAATATCATGATCTCATGAGCCTCTTATCCATAAAACAAACTGCCATGATAGGAGTCGCCATTCTGATGACAATGGCGCATTGCACTCGCACGCCGGAATGGCAAGCGAAAAATGAAGAGCTGATCACCAAATATGACCTAACCAAGAGGGAGCTTTCGGGAGTCCCCGAACCTTCTATCGAGTCGGATCTCGGACCTGGAGCGGTAACAAATTTGGAAAGTCTGCCCCAAGTTCAACTGCATCCGGATGTCCGTGCGAGGATCTCCTGGGGAACCGGCGTCATGTTATCCATACTTGACCTTGCTCCTAACGCGGAAATTCCGGAAGAGGTACTTCCTGCCGACCGATTTGTCTTTGTTCTCGAAGGGTCTATTCGTCACCTTGTCAATGGATCGCCTGTCACGATGATCTCACGTGAGCGGGAGGAACCAGATGGCGTACATGGTGCAACGCCCAGGATCGACTTTGTATACCTGGAAGAAGGCACTAAGAGCGCGGTGGTCGCGGGAGATTCCGGTGCGAAATTGCTTGAGCTCTACAGTCCTCAGCGCCTTGATTACCTCCAAAAAGCAGGTGTTCAAGAACTTCCGAACAGTGTACCACGTCTGAAGAATACCGCTGATGCGAATGTCGTACCTGGTAAGGTGTACGACTTGTACGATATGCAGCGCACAGAGCTTTCGTCGGGAGCGTACGGGATAATCCTCAGCGCAAAGCAGATGCAATTGGGCTTTGTGTCCATAGAACCAGGGGCGATTGTCCCGCCGCACATTCACCCGGAAGAACAACTGGAGGTAGTTCTGCGAGGGGATGGCCGCGCGATTATTCTTGACGAAAAACAAGATGTGAAACCAAATGATCTTGTGCGCATTCCCGGCAATATGGTTCACGGAGCTGAAGCCGGTGGCGTAGGCTACGATGCGTTAAGCATCTTCTGGCCTCCTCGTCCCGACTACCAGGAGATGGCCAAGGCCGCAACGCAGGCATTTCGCGCTATCATACCTGAAGACGCCCAGGTGGAGCTGGTGGCAGATGGAAAGAAAACAAAGCCTGAACTGCATTTCACGGAAGGTCCAAAGTGGGTGAACGGCAAGCTCTATTTTTCGAACATGTATTTCGATAAAGACTTCAATGCGGACCCAAAGAGAAGTTCAACGGTAGAGCTTGATCCTTCTACAGGCCGGTACAGGAATATTATTGAAGGGCAAATGCAGGCTAATGGCATGTACCCTTACAAGAACGGAAACCTCCTGGTGTGCGACATGATGGGACACAGGATAGTGGAGATGACCACGACCGGCAAGGTAGTGAGGGTAGTTGTTAACAGTTACGACGGAAAACCTATTGACGGCCCTAACGATATCGTCGTCGATGCCAAAGGCGGATTTTATTTTACCGACCCGCAGTTCACCATGGAACCGGAGAAATTCCAGCCCGGTAGGGGTGTTTACTACGTTTCAAATGACGGGAAGGTGACCCGACTCCTGGAGCCTAATGCTTTTGCTATGCCGAACGGAATTGTCCTTTCACCGGATGGCAAAACGCTTTATATCAATAACTGCTATGACGACGAGTCGTGGTATCCGGTGAATAGTGATAAGGACAACCATATCTGGGCCTACGATGTGAATCCCGACGGCACCATAAGCAACGGCCGAAAGTTTGCCACATTACTTCTTACGGAAAATGTGCTGGAACGGAAAGGCAGATCATCCGGCGCTGATGGCATGACCATTGACAAAGCCGGTAACTTGTATGTCGCCACCTTCTACGGTGTGCAGATCTTCAATCCAAAGGGAGAATTCGTAGGAATCATCAATTTGCCGTCATTTCCCGTAAACCTTTGTTTTGGAGATGATGACATGAAAACGCTATACATTGTGAGCTTGAGCAAGGTATACAGGATACGCACGAATATGGAAGGATTCGTCCAATACTTGTAGTCCTCCAGGCTCTTCAATAGTAAATGCTCTGATAGCCGTATAGGGGAAGGATAGAGATCAATACCCGCTGTATGGCAACTTCC
>JAJJPK010000102.1:0-53725 GCA_032907565.1 Cyclobacteriaceae bacterium
TCGAAATACCCCGCGTCACGGCGTACATCGCATCCTTGTCGATGTGCACCTTCAGCTTGATGCGCGATTCAAGCCGCTTCTTAAGTCCACGAAGCATGGCACCGCCACCGGTGACGTACAATCCCGTTTCATAGATGTCGGCAGCAAGTTCGGGCGGACAGGTTTCAAGCGTCTGGATGATACTATGCTCCAGCGAGGTAATGGACTTTTCCAATATTTCTGATACCTCCCGGTGATCGATTTTCCGGATCATCGGGATTCCCGTGATCAGGTCTTTGCCTCTCACGAGCATCGGGGCTGGCTCGTCATCGGGGTCGGGCACTACAGACCCAACCTGGATTTTGACCTGTTCGGCAGTCTTCATGCCGATAGCCATATTGTAATTCCGGCGAAAGTGGTCCTGGATGGCGGTGTCGAACGCATCACCAGCGACCTTCAGCGACTGGAAGGCTGCAACACCCGACAGGGATATGACTACGATTTCGGTAATGCCTCCGCCAATGTCGAGGACCAGTTTACCTTCCGGGCTTTGGATGTCCAGGCCGAGTCCCAGCGCTGCGGCTACGGGCTCATAGATCAGATAATGCCTGCGTGCATTGAATTGATCCATGGCATCACGAAGCGCCCGGCGCTCCACCTCGGTGGTATGAAAAGGCACTCCGGTGACGATGTTGTCGAACCCCCCGAACCAGGAGACCGTGCATACCTTGTGTACCAACTCCTGAATGAGGCGGGACGCCGAGTAGTAGTCGGCGATGACGCCACCCCGCAGGGGCTTCACCGGCTTCAGCTCGTCGTGCGTCTTTTCGAACATTTCGTAGGCCTTGGAGCCTACCGCTTTGACGGAGTTGTTATTTGCATTGAATACGATGCAGGAGGGCTGGCAGAGCAGCACGTTGTCCTCATCGCCCACCATGGTGGTCGTATTTCCCAAATCGACGGCCAGACTCTTACTGCGGCCGAATCCAAAATTTATCATATCCCTTCAAATGGCAACAGGCCTATCAAATATCAACAGTAAATCTTACCCGAGTACAAAAAAAGTACGGCATTTATTACACGAATCTTTTTCTTACCAATATCCACGGTAAACAACCCATTACGGGGCTCAAAGATTCCGGTGCCACCGACCTCACCGCTGTGAGCCCCAAAGGTACGGACATTATTGGAGCCTCGAGCTACCGTCCGAAGACCCGGGGCCGGGAAACTCACGCGCCCGGGATAGCCCATTATTTCGGAAAGCCTATTTTTTTCTGATTTCATGGCGGCTTATATTTAGAACCTTTTAAAAATCCCTTGAATATGTCGAAAACTGCTGAATTGAAACTTAACGGTCAAACGTATGAGCTCCCCGTGATTGAAGGAACCGAGTCGGAAGTCGCCATCGATATCGGCGACCTTCGCGAGAAGACAGGTGCGATTACCCTGGACCTTGGGTATAAGAACACGGGTGCTACCAAGAGCGCGATTACCTTCCTGGACGGAGATCAGGGGGTTCTTCGGTACAGGGGGTACGCCATCGAGGAACTCGCGGAAAAATCGACTTTTGAGGAAGTTTCATACCTGCTCATATTCGGCCATTTGCCGACGCGGCAGGAACTGGACGAATTCAGCTACGACATCCGTACGCACACCCTGGTACACGAGGACATCAAGAAGATCCTCGACGGGTTTCCCTCTACGTCCCATCCGATGGGTGTACTGGCTTCACTCTTCTGCGCTCAGACCGCCTTCTACCCGGAGTCGCTCGACCCCAACCGGTCCGACGACCTGGTATACCTCAGCATCATCCGGTCGTTGGCAAAAATGCCCACGTTCGCGGCCTGGTCGTACAAAAACGCAATGGGCCACCCGGTAAACTATCCCGATAACGAACTTGATTACTGTTCGCGATTCCTTAAGATGATGTTCGCCCTCCCCGGCCAACGTTATGAAGTGGACCCGGTCGTCGCGTCGGCACTCAACCAACTCCTGATTCTCCATGCTGATCACGAGCAAAACTGCTCCACATCCACTGTCCGTATTGTCGGCTCCTCGCGGGCTAGCATCTACGCCTCCATTTCCGCAGGCATCAACGCCCTATGGGGTCCCCTTCATGGTGGAGCCAACCAGGAGGTCATCGTGATGCTCGAAAGCATAAGGCAGGACGGAGGCAACATCGAGAAGTGGATCAACAAGGCAAAAGACAAGAACGACCCCTTCCGCCTGATGGGATTCGGACACCGGGTGTACAAGAATTTCGATCCCCGGGCCAAAATTATAAAGCGAGCCGCTGACGGCGTGCTGGCTAAGCTGGGCGTCAAGGATCCCGTGCTCGACATCGCCAAGAAACTCGAAGAGGTAGCCTTGCAGGATGAGTATTTCGTCGAAAGAAAGCTTTATCCTAACGTCGACTTTTATAGTGGCATCATATACCGTGCGCTCGGACTCCCGATCGACATGTTTACGGTAATGTTCGCCATGGGCCGTCTTCCCGGATGGATCGCACAATGGAAGGAGATGCGCGACAACAAGGAACCTATCGGACGTCCACGCCAGATCTACGTCGGCGAACGACTCAGACCGTACGTCCCCATCGACCAGCGCGGCTGATCGGTCCACTTAACACTTCCCCTGGATGAACCTGAACGAAGAATTTGAAAAGGCGGTAGAAGATTCAAGGAAGCTGTCTGCCCGCCCCGACAACGAGACCTTGCTCGAACTGTACGCCTTGTACAAGCAGGCTGTCGAGGGCGACGTTACGGGTGAAAGGCCTGGCGGGTTTGATTTCAAGGCTATTGCAAAGTATGACGCCTGGGCGTCAAAAAAATCCATGCCTCGCGAGGAGGCCATGCGCGCCTACATCGCCCTGGTACAACGCCTGCATGAACAAGCGGGTTGATTCCATGCTTTTTTACGAGCCGGGAATAAAGGAAGGTGTGCGACATCTCGATCCCGACGAATCGCGTCATTGCATAAAGGTCCTACGGCATAAACGAAACGATTCCATTCGCATTACGGATGGCAGGGGTTTCTTTTATGATGCAGTCATAACTTTACCCGATGCCAGTCGGTGCGTGTTCGAGATTCAACGGGAACAGCAGGCCGCAGCACCCGGTTTCACAACGCACATTGCCATTGCCCCGACAAAACAGAGGGAGCGCACCGACTGGTTTGTAGAGAAGGCCGTTGAGATCGGTGTAAACACAATCACGTTTATGGAATGTGAACACGGCGAGCGGACCGTTATCAAACTGGATCGACTCGTCCGGATAGCGGTGAGCGCGATGAAGCAATCCCTTCGGGCATTTCTACCGGATATCCAGGGCATGGTTCCCTTTGAGGATATCGTGCGAACTGCTGAGGAAGAACAACGATTTATCACAGCAGCAGGAGCAGAGAAGCACCTGTTGCACGCTGCAGAGCCAGGGCGAAGCTATTGCGTGTTGATCGGACCGGAGGGCGACTTCTCAGCGCGGGAAACAGCGATAGCGAAAGCCGCGGGGTTTTTGTCGGCGAATCTCGGTCCGTCGCGGCTACGAACAGAAACAGCGGGGCTCGCGGCTGTTCATAGTCTAATGCTCGTCAACTTGTAATTGTCGCATTACATTTGTTGATTTACCAAACCTGACTCGATAGAATGGCGCTTAACTATATCTGGGTTTCATTTTTTCTTATCGCCTTCATCGTCGCCCTCGCCAAGCTTATCTTCTTCAACGACACGGAAATCTTCCCGGCTTTGCTGGCGTCGACTTTCGACAACGCCAGGACCGGCTTTGAAATATCTCTATACCTTACTGGCGTGATGTCGCTTTGGCTCGGGCTGATGAAGATCGGTGAGAAGGGCGGCATGGTACCGCTACTGGCAAAATTCGTGGGTCCTTTTTTTTCCAGACTGTTTCCGGAAGTACCCCGGGATCACCCTGCGACCGGCTCAATCATCATGAACTTCAGCGCCAACATTCTCGGCCTGGACAATGCCGCCACGCCCCTGGGGCTGAAGGCCATGAAGGAATTACAGGATATCAACCCGGATCCCGACACTGCGTCAAACGCACAGATAACGTTTCTTGTTCTCAACACGTCCGGCCTCACCATAATACCTCTTGCCATTATAGTCGATCGCGCGAGTCTCGGATCAACGGATCCTACTGCCATTTTTATTCCCACGCTGATCGCAACGTTCTGTTCTACCATGATCGGCCTGCTATACCTTTCTATCAGGCAAAGGATACGACTTCTTGACCCGGTTTTGATGGCCTACATCGGCGGGTTGACGGCTGTCATTGTACTTGCTGTCGTCTATTTCATTTCCCTTCCACCGGAAGAGCTTCAACAGCAATCAAGTCTGATCAGCAGTCTTATTATCATTACCCTGATTGTAGGCTTCCTGGTGCTTGGCCTGATACGCAAAGTAAAACTGTTCGAGACGTTTGTCGAAGGTGCCAAAGAGGGCTTCACGACCTCCGTAAAGATCATCCCCTATCTTGTCGCCATGCTTGTAGGCATTGGCGTTTTTCGTGCATCGGGTGCCCTGGATTATATCATCAGCGGAATCGGCGGCGTGTTCGCGTTCCTCGGCGCTAACACAGACTTTGTCGATGCCCTTCCCGTGGCATTGCTTAAACCCTTGAGCGGCACTGCGGCCCGCGGGATGATGCTGGACGTAGCGCATCCGGATAATTTCGGACCCGACAGCTTCGTCGGCAACCTGGCAGCTATTTTCAGGGGCTGTACAGAAACAACTTTTTATATACTCGCTGTGTATTTCGGATCGGTGAACATTCGAAATACTCGATATGCGATCACGGCCGGCCTGATCGCCGACCTGACCGGCATTATCGCCGGAATCTTCGTCGCTTACCTTTTCTTTCATTGAAAGATTTATACTTGTATTGGACCGAGAATCCCGTGCGAAAACCGGGTAAAGTCCGATTAATTTGCTATTTTAGGTTGTTAACGTTGTAAACGAGTTCGTTCTGAATGGACAAAAAGGCTGACATACAAAAAACGATTTACGATAACGCGAAAACGCACTTTTTGGGAAATTTTCCCGATTCGCTCCCTATAGAGCAAGCCTACGTTCACATAGGCATGTACCTCGGGTGGATTATCGATTCAGACCTTTACTCTGAATACTTCGAAGAGGAAGCCTCCAATCAGATCTTCCGCTTCAAGAGAAGAGAAATCTCCTGTACCATCCTCAGCGAGATCTGGGATGGTTACCTGGGATACGAACTGTTCAACAGGCAGGGCAACATGTTCACCTATTATTATTATGGAGGTGGGCTGTACCGGAACGACTACGACGAAATACTTGTAAAAAGTCTACCTTCCATCTACCACGTTACCGACAGTTGGGACAACTACGAAAAGATCCGTCAACGCATCGATATGCGCTTTCAGGATTGGAAGAAACTCGTTCAGACCTGATTTCCCTTACTGGGGTTTACCATTCTTATCTATAAGCAGCGTCTCCTGTCCCTGGATGGCCAGCGTACCCGTATTCTGCTGATACTCGAGTGCCTCAGGAATAAACCCAAGTTGAAGATCGGTCGTCCACGACAGCCCGTCAACCCGGTAAATCTTTGCTACCCGCGCCGGATACTTTTCCTTCTGTGGTTTGTCTGAATAAATCAGCACGTAATACACCAGGTCGTTAGCGTCAGTCGAAAGCGCCTTCACGACCGGCCAATGACGGGGACCAAAGGCCGCAGTGTCCAGGGGAAATGTCGCTGCAACGTCAGGAACGCGAGAAGGCGTGATCGAATAAAAGTATCCCGCCACCGTAACGGAATCCATGCGCTTCACGCCCACGGTATATCGTTCATCCATTGTAATAAGCGGCTGGCAGCCGTCCAAAGTATCCGCGGCGGACAACGGTATGAACGCATCACCTACCCGCATGCGACGTGCCTGTAGCTCCCGCTTCGCGAGGTTTTCATGGATGGGCTGTCTCGCGGCTTCCGCGACTGCTGCTATCTGGCTTACGAGTGCCTCCACTGCCGCGGCCGTGCGCAATTCTTCGGGAAGGAAATAGGCGTATCGGTGCGTCGCCTCTGGCAGGTTCTGTTGGCGCAGGAGCGCTACAGCACTGTCCAGCTCTTCCAGGGCACGAGATTCCGTCCGGGCAAGCTCCAGTTGGTAGTGCACATCAAGGGAATCCACTGAAGCCGTGGTGTGCGTGCGGGCAACATGTAACTTGCCGTTCGCGACATAGAGGCGTGCCAGAGCAAGTGGCAGTGGATCGGCCGCGTCATAGGGCCTGAAGCGATCGAACGGCAAGGTTACGGACACGACAGCGCCTTCCATGCTAGACAGACCAGTTAACAATTCCAACGTTGCCTCTTGCTGCGGCAGAATATCGTTGATAATTTTTTTTCTGACATCCGCAGCAAAGGTCCCATAGTCCCAGATATTAACCTCCTCCTGAAGGAAGTCGATTGCGTCACTTCCTTCTGATGAATAGTCGATGATCTTTTTTAGATTAAAATCATGACGATAAGCGGGAACGCCGGGCGTTGTCATGCTCGACTGATACAAGCGCAAAGCTTTCATAGCTGTATCGAACCGGGACGACAGGTCGTCAAGCAACGCAACCGTGCTACCGCTGGCACGCAGGAAAAGGTCAGGCTCTGTAGCATGCTGTTGCTTCAATGCCTTATAGATCGCCAGGCAGGCAGCATACAGGCTATCGGCTGATTCAAAATGGTGCCGGATCATCTTCGCTGCGGATGTACGCGTGAGAAGTGATTCCTTTCGCTTTTGAAGATCAAACTGGATGTCGGAAAGGGCGAGTCCGAACTCACCCGTTCGCAGGTCACGGCGTCTGTAGGCCTGGTAGTAATCACCATTTCGTTTCAATTCCCGTTCGGTAAGCAACGAGACCGCCTTATCAAAACAATGAATTGCTGAGTCAGCATACGCTACCAACGCTTCGGTTTCCTGCAGCACATGGAAGGCCACGGATTTTTCCTGGTAGATGATGCCCATGAACAGGAATGCGTTGGGATTTCCTTGATCTCCGGCAAGATATTGCTTCAGGAACGGTTCGGCCGCCTCGTACTGTTTGGTACTCAGTAAGCTGTAGATATCTTTGTATTTGACTTTCTGCCCGGAAGCAGAAAATGCAAGAAAGACGAAAAAAAGTAACTTTAGGGCGCGCAGTTCCGGCATTGTCGGACCCGTTTGGAAGTCAGGAAACCGAAATAAGCACTTTTAGGCTTTCAAAATAGTTGAAAATCGAGCCAATGAGCACATCCGTAATACCCAGCGTTCTTAAAAAAATATGGCGCGGTTCCCGCACCTGGCTGTTGATAGGTGCAATCTTCCTTATGTTGAAGTATACCGGCGCATTAGCCGGACTCCAGTCTGCTGCTGGGCGCGTAGTACTTGCCACCGGTGTCATGAATCCCGACACAGAGTCTTCCGACGCAAGAAAGGAATTGTTTGAATACTCCTTTTCCGTGATGACGCCCGACGGAGCCACAGTCGATTTCAACGCATATCGTGGCAAAACCGTTTTCCTTAACCTCTGGGCCACATGGTGCGGCCCCTGCCGCGCGGAGATGCCTTCTATTCAAAAGCTTTACGAACAGGTAGGAAGCGATTCCATCCAGTTTGTCATGCTTTCCATCGACCGGCCCGAGGACCTTCAGAAAGTTAAGAACTACGTCGCAACCAACAAGTATACCTTTCCCGTGTTTATGGCAGGCGACCTGCCCAGCCAGCTCCAGGTGCGCATTATACCGTCTACCTTCGTGATTTCTCCTGACGGAACGATCGTGTACAAGAAAACGGGTATGGCGAACTATAACACCGCCAAATTCAGAAAGTTTCTTCACAGCGTAAACTCAGGAGAAGAATAATAGCGTTTACGCCAGCGCAATCACGGCATCCTTTATCTTTCGAAGTCCGGTGCTTGCCTTCTCAGCTATCATCGTCACATTCGGAACGTACCCGACGTCGGGGAGATTAGGATCTACAACAAACTTCGGAACGTGATGCGGCACATAGTGGATCAGGCTTGCCGCGGGGTATACGACCATGGATGTACCGACAACCATAAACACGTCGGCTTTTGCCGCCTCAGCTGCTGCCACTTCCATCATAGGCACCAATTCGCCGAACCATACGATGTTCGGTCGCAGCTGCGATCCCTTCTCGCACAAATCACCCAGCTTGAGTTCCCAACCTTCGATATCGTATACGAGCGATTCGTCAACCGTACTTCGCGATTGGAACAGGCTGCCATGCAAGTGTAATACATTTGAAGATCCCGCCCGTTCGTGGAGGTTGTCCACATTCTGGGTGATGATTGTGACGTTAAAGTGCGACTCGAGTTCGACCAGGACACGATGGCCTTCATTGGGTTCCACTTCGAGCGCACGCTTCCTTCGCTGGTTGTAGAATTCCAATACAAGTTCGGGATTCTTTTGCCAACCCTCGAAAGTTGCTACTTCGTTAACGTCGTATCCCTCCCACAACCCGCCAGAGTCGCGGAACGTTGGGATACCGCTTTCGGCGCTGATGCCCGCCCCGGTAAGTACGACGAGCTTCTTCATGGCTCAGCTTTTCTTCTTACGGGCTGTTGTTTTCCGCGCTGTGCTGCGCGTCTTTTTCTCGGGAGCCGCTTCCACGAGTGCCAGGCATTCCTCGAGGGTAAGTTCGGCGGGTACTTTGTCTTTGGGAATCTTAATGTTTTTCTTTCCCGCCTTGATGTACGGACCGAATCGGCCGTTCAGGATCTTGATATCCGGGTTCTCTTCAAACTCTTTGATCGTTTTCTTTGCGTCCGCCTCGCGCTTGGCTTGCACCAACTCAATCGCACGCTCTGCCGTTATCGTGTATGGATCGTCGGTCTTTGGAATGGACACGAATTTTTTATCGTGAAGAATGTAAGGACCGAATCGTCCGATGTTCACAGTAAGAGGTTTTCCTTCAAACTCACCTACCTCCCTGGGAAGGCGGAAGAGCTCGAGTGCCTCCTCAAGGGTAATACTTTCAATAAACTGCCCTGGACGAAGACTGGCAAACTTCGGCTTTTCTCCGCCGTTGTCGTCGGGATTCTCCCCTATCTGAACGTAGGCACCAAACTTGCCAAGCTTTGCATACACGTTCTTTCCGGTTTTAGGATCGACGCCGAGCTCGCGGCTCTTCCCTACCGACGACCGTTCAACTTTTTCAGTCCGCGCCACCTTCTTATGGAACGGATTGTAAAAGTCGTCGATCATTTTCCGCCATTCCAGTTTCCCGCTCGCAATCTCGTCAAACTCCTGCTCGATTTCCGATGTAAAGGAGTAGTCGGTCACATCCGGAAAATGTTCCACCAGAAAATCATTTACAATCATGGCGGTGTTCGTCGGGAACAGCTTGTTTTTCTCCGCTCCAGTTATCTCTGTCTCCTGCCTGCGGTCAATCTTGTCGTCCTCCAGCGTGAACACGTTGTACTGGCGCTCTACGCCCTCGCGGCTTTCCTTGACGATATATCCCCGCTTCTGGATAGTTGAAATGGTCGGCGCATACGTTGAAGGACGCCCGATGCCCATCTCTTCGAGTTTCTTAACCAGGCTCGCTTCCGTGTAGCGCGGAGGGTGCCGGGTGAAGACCTGACGCGCACGAAGCCAGGATAGGGTAAGGTCCTGCCCGATTTCAAGCGGAGGCAACACCTTGCCGTTCTCCTCTTCGTCTTCATCGTCGGCCGACTCCATATATACTTTGAGAAATCCTTCGAATCGGATCACTTCACCCGTCGCGGTGAGCGTGCGATCGTTCGTGGAGATGCCGATGGTGGCCGTTGTTTTCTCCAACTCAGCGTCGGCCATCTGCGAGGCTATGGCGCGGCGCCAAATCAACTCATACAAGCGCTGCGCATTTCGATCCATGCCCGGGTTGGTTACCGAAAAGTCGGTAGGCCTAATCGCCTCGTGAGCCTCCTGTGCAGACGAAGACTTGGTTTTGTATTGTCGTGGCTGCACATAGTTTTTTCCGTATGACGTTTCAATTTGTCGAATGGCATCCTGGCGCGCTTCGTTAGACAAGTTAACGGAGTCGGTACGCATGTAGCTGATCTTTCCCGCTTCGTATAACTTCTGCGCTACCATCATCGTCTGCATTACCGAAAAGCCGAGCTTGCGCGAAGCTTCCTGTTGCAACGTAGAAGTGGTGAACGGCGGTGCAGGCGAGCGTTTTGCAGGCTTCGTCTGCAGGTCAGTGATGCTGAACTTAGCGCCCTTGCATGATTCGAGGAAGGCCAGGGCGTCCTCTTCCTTTTCAAAGCGCTCCCCCAGCTCAGCCGACAATTGTTTTCCGTCGCCCAGGTCGAACAACGCAGTGACCCGGTATGATGAAGTTGCCTGGAACTCATTTATTTCACGTTCACGTTCGACGACGAGGCGAACAGCAACAGATTGAACGCGACCGGCGGAAAGTCCGGTCTTTATTTTTTTCCAGAGTATCGGAGAAAGTTCGTAACCGACAAGTCTGTCGAGCACGCGACGCGCTTGTTGTGCGTTGACAAGATCGATATCGATGCCGCGCGGATTTTCCAGCGCATTTAGTATCGCTTTCTTGGTGATTTCAGTAAAGACGATCCTTCGTGTCTTCGCATCGTTAAGGTCGAGCACTTCCTTCAAGTGCCACGAGATAGCTTCGCCTTCACGGTCATCATCGGAAGCGAGGTAGACCACTTCGGCCTGTTCGGCGAGCTTTTTCAGCTGCTCAATAATATCCTTTTTGTCGGGACTTATTTCATATGTAGGTTCGTAACCCTTTTCGATGTCGATTGCATCACCTCCTTTGGGCAGATCGCGCACGTGTCCCATGCTGGATGCTACTTTAAAATCCTTACCCAAATAGCCTTCTATGGTCTTTGCTTTCGCCGGCGACTCTACGATAACGAGGTTTTTTGCCATGTCATTCGTCCTTCAAAACGCCCAAATATCCTGAATTTTTTAAATAATCAAATTTGGATGATAATATTACCGTTATTATTGCGATCCCGTCGACAACTGAAAACCGCGTGCCTATGGCCAAGATACTTTACCTTATGCGTCATGCACAAAGCGTTGAAAAACAAGCGGGTCAGTCGGATCTAGAACGTGAACTCACGCCCACCGGCGCCAAGGAAACTTTTCGCATCGGAGCTTATCTGCACCGCGAAAAAATAAACCCTGATGTCATTTACACCAGCAGCGCCGTGCGTGCCCACGCCACCGCAAAACTACTCAGTGACGTCATCAAGTTCGATGTAGAAAGAATTATTCCTGATGAAGAACTGGCGCAAGCTTCCGTTCGAACGTTTCTTGAATTCATTACACGACTCGATGATGCCTACACCAGCGTGATGTGCATTGGCCACAATCCCGTCATTTCGTACGTAGCCGAATACCTTACCGGCGCTGAGATCGGAACACTCCCAACTGCCGGGCTGGTGGCTATCAAACTCCGTGTGGACACGTGGCCCGAAGTTGACAAGTCTTGCGGTGACGTAACGTTCACGACCTCTCCCGCCGTCATCGAAGGCGAACAGGAATAAGCTCCTGGAAGTTCCGCGTTCTCCATTCACTACACAGCACGCGCTTACGCGCGTGGTGAGTGCTGGGTGAAAAAAGTCCTGTGCATCGCACCGCCCTGTGTGTCCCTGTGGTAAAAGTCATTATCTTGGCTACGGACAATCAGTCTTTTTTGATCGAGCAGGCTATCATCGACTTCTCCAACTGGCTCTGGGGCTTACCACTGCTGTTCCTGCTGATGGGCGGCGGTCTTTTTTTCTTCGTGTATTCGGGCTTTGTTCCGTACAAGTATTTCTTCCATGCAATCGACGTCCTTCGCGGCAAATACAGCACAAGCGGACCCGGACAGCTGTCGCCTTACCAGGCCGTATCAACGGCGCTCGCGTCGACGGTAGGGATGGGTAATATCGCGGGCGTAGCGGTGGCTATTGCAATGGGCGGTCCCGGCGCCCTGTTTTGGATGTGGGTGAGTGCCGTAGTAGGTATGGCGACCAATTTCTTCACCTGCACCCTATCGAGCATGTATCGGGGGCGCGATTCCAGCGGTGAAGTTCAGGGCGGGCCCATGTACGTAATAACGGAGGGGCTGGGCAGACACTGGTGGCCTCTGGCGGCCATGTTCAGCTTCTGCTGCCTTTTCGGTGCACTTCCCGTGTTTCAGGCCAATCAACTCACGCGCGCAATTCGCGATATACTGTTGATACCTTCGGGAATTTCATCCACACCCATAGGTATCGGACCTGTCGTAATTTTGAACACCGACCTTTACACGGGACTTGCCATCACCGTCATTACAGCCATTGTTGTCGTCGGCGGAATAAAGCGAATCGGTAAATGGGCGGGCAGTATGGTCCCTATAATGATCGTCGTTTACTTTGTCACCGTTATTGCGATCCTTATCCTCCGGATTGAAGATGTCCCGCACTATGTCAGGTTGATTTTCACAGACGCCTTTGCTGCCGTTCATTACAAGGGCGACCCTGATCCTATTACGGGAGGCATCGTTGGCGGCCTGATCGTCCTCGGCGCGCGACGTGCCTCGTTTTCAAACGAAGCGGGCATCGGCACTGCACCTATGGCGTTGGGTACATCGAAAAGTGTAGAGCCTGTGCGTGATGGTCTTGCCGCCATGCTGACACCTGCTATTGACACGCTAGTCGTATGCACTTGTACAGGTCTTGCCATTCTGGTAACCGGCGTGTGGCAGACCTCCGACACGAATGGCGTATCGCTCACTGCGACTGCTTTCAATTCAGCATTGCCAGGTATCGGGCATTACCTTTTGCTGCTTTGCATTTTTTTCTTTTCCATCACTTCGCTTTTCTCCTATGGGTATTATGGAGGCAAGAGCACTGCCTTTCTTATCGGCGCGCACAGGAAGCGATGGTATGATTACTTCTACCTCGCGAGCATCATCATCGGCGCCACGTCGTCACTCAATGCCATCATCAGCTTAATGGACGCCGCGTTTGCATTAATGGCCGTGCCGACTATGCTATCGGGACTCTTGCTCGCACCGAAAGTGAAGCGCGAAGCGATTCGGTATTTTGAGAAGATGAAGAATGTAGCGTGAAACAAGAGGCAGATGGAGAGGCAGACGCAGATGCAGATGCAGATGCAGAGGCAGAGGCAGATGCAAGGGATGCAAGAAGAGAAAGAATCCGCCGCTTAGATCGTGCCCTAACGTAAACACATACACACGTAAACACGTAAACACGTAACAGCCCTAGGAAGCTACCGGAAACTTTTTCTTTTGCGGCGTGGCATCGGGGTAGTCGAAAAGTCCAAGCGCCTTGATGGCTTCCTCTACTTTGTGGGGAACGTTTTGCTCCCAGCCGGGTTCTCCTTTCTTGATCATGGCAAGGACGTTGTCGGAGATGATGTGAAGTTTGCTGACGTCCGCATCGGTGATGTCCTCAAGTTTGTCATTGTCCATGAGATACCGGAAGAGGCTCTTGAGATTTTCGGGCAGTTCCGCTTCAAAGTCTTTAAGAGTGAACAGCTTGTTGCTGTCCTTGCGCAAGGCAGGATAGATATACAGTTTCACGTTACCTCAGAAGAGGTGTGCGAATGCTTCCATAATACCCCCTTTGAGGTTTTCGTAGGTTTTTTCCTCAAAGATTTTTTGTAACGCATAGATGCCCATCGTGATCCCGATCTTGCGTCCCTTGGTGATGCGGGACAGGTAGGCGACCAGCTTGTAGTACTCGTAGTAGTTCGAGATGAGCACGTTCTGACCCAGGGAGCAGATGATGTCGGCGCGGTATAGGAAGTCCTTTTCGTCGATGGTGCCTTCCTGGCTGAGATCGTTCAGGGTGAGTTCGGCAAGCATTACAATCTTCGAACGGTCGACATCGTTTTCCCGTTTGAAATGCCTACGCGAGGTAAACAGCATGTCGACGTTGACGTGCGTTACGGGTCGGAAGCGGCCGCGCAATACGAGTACGTTCTTCTTATATAAGTATTCCGAAGGTTGGAGGACGCTCCCATCGGGTCCGAACATGGCCGCCTTGGTAAGCCCGTTCTTCACCAGCTTCAGGGCCATGAGCCGGTTGTCGACATGCCTGAAGTCCGGACCAGTAAGTCTGAACGTGTCGATCTCGATGCGGCGGCTCGTGAGTCCGTCCATGAGCGACAGCACAATTTGTTCCGGGTCGGTGAAGTGAACACAGGCATAGATCATGTTGACGCCGACGATCCCGAGGGCTACCTGTTGCAGGAGGGGATCGTTGTCGTGCATCTTAACGTGTATCACACAATCATTCGGCTCGCTTTCCGGCCGCAACTGGAAGCGCAGCCCCATCCATCCATGTCCCTGGTTCGTCTGTTCAAAGTTGATGGTTTCTACGGTGTCGGCGAAGGCGAAAAAGCACGTGTCGGAGACGCGGTGCGGAAGCCGCTCGCGAAGCAACGGATACTCGTGGTCCAGCATCTGAATAAGGCGGTCTTCGCAGACGTACCGTTCGCAACGCCCGTAAATGGCGTCGCTGAATTTCATGTCGTATGCAGACATCGTCTTGGCCACAGTACCTGAGGCCCCGCCCACCTTGAAACAGTTGGCGGCGACCTCCTGACCAGCCCCGATTTCAGCAAAGGAGCCGTAAACCGCCTTGGACAGGTTTATTTTTAACGCCTTTTCCTGGGTTGTGAGCTTTCTGAAGTGTTCCATGACCTCCGACACCTTAACGACCAATTCGAAATTTATGCAATAACGCCAAAAATCGTTCCAATACTATTAACAATTTGGAACCAAATCCTTCACAAAACCTTACACAAAATTTGCAGGAAAGGATGCCTTCGAATGCCTGTTCCGGAGGGCGGGGTGAGGGGCTGTGGCTGCGGGTGTCTCCCGTTTCGGTACCTAAAGGGCAAATTTGGTACGCGCTTCCTCTTTGATCTCTTCCCATTCATCAGGAGGGGGTGGGGTACCGCGGTCAAACTCATTCAACATCCATTGGACAAGCTCCGGTTTCATGCCGAATCGTTCGACTACCTCCTCGCAAAACTTCACTTCGTGTTCGTCGATGACGTCGTCCGCGTATACCATCAGGATGAGATCGTAAAGCAGATTCATTTTGTCGTTGTGGTTGTCGGGCACGACCACCGTGTATTTTTCATTGGAATCAATAAGTTCCTGTATCTGCCTTTTCTTCAGGCCGTACCGCTTGCCGATCTTGAACAGCAACTGTTTCTCCTTTTCGTGCATACTACCGTCAGACCGCGCCAGCGCCAGAAGGTTCTTGAGGTGGTTTTTCTTGTAGGAAAGGTATTGATGTTCAAAAAAGCCGATCATAGAAGTGTTGATGTGTTGATGTGTTGATGTGTTGAAGTTGGTGCGTACTTCCAGTCTTCCACCCCGATTTTATGGGCTACCGCCCGCCGCTGCCTGCGATTGCCTACTGCCAACTGCCAACTGCCTACTAAATTAAGCTGCTGGCTTAACTTCTTCCTTCAACGCCCTCCTAAGAATCTTACCTACGTTCGACTTCGGTAGCGTTTCACGGAATTCGATGTATCGAGGCACTTTGTACTTGGTCAGGTTTTCTTCGCAATAAGCCCGTAACTCCTCCTCTGTTAGGCTGGGGTCGCGCTTGATCACGAAGATCTTGATCGCTTCTCCCGATTTTTCGTGAGGGACGCCGATCGCGGCCACTTCAAGAACCTTTGCGTGACCGGCGACCACGTTTTCGATCTCGTTCGGGAACACGTTGAACCCTGATACTTTGATCATGTCTTTCTTGCGGTCTACGATACGGAAGAAGCCCTGCTCATCCATCGTACCGATGTCGCCCGTGCGGAACCATCCCCCGGGCCAGAAGACACCTTCGTTATCCTTTCGCCAGTATCCGGACATAACCTGGGGCCCGCGCGCGCAAATCTCTCCCGTTTCACCCTGCGGAAGTTGCCGGCCTTCGTCGTCGAAAATGGCCACTTCAGTGGAGGGCATCGGCAAACCAATCGTGCCCATCTTGTGCGTGCCGTCGAGCGGATTGCAACACAACACGGGCGACGTCTCACTCAGGCCATACCCTTCAACAAGGGGTTTGCCCGTCACCTGCTCCCATCGGATGGCCACTGAGTCTTGCACGGCCATACCACCGCCCACCGCCCCTTTAAGGCGGCTGAAGTCGAGCTTTGCGAAGTCGGGGTGGTTCAACAGGCCATTAAACAGCGTGTTGACGCCGGTGATCAGCGTAAACTTGTGTTTACGGAGTTCCTTGATGAATCCCTTCAGGTCGCGGGGATTGGTGATGAGGACGCTTTTCGCGCCTACGCTCATCATGAGCACGCCGTTTACGGTTAGCGCAAATATGTGGTACAGCGGGATGGCCGTGATGATGATCTCCTGTCCGGATCCCTGAGAGAGATACGGCTGAAACCAGTGCGTGACCATCGTGTTGTGGGCGACGATATTGGCGTTGGAAAGAATGGCCCCCTTTGAGACGCCGGTGGTGCCCCCAGTATACTGAAGAATGGCTGGATCCTCGAGTCTGATTTCGGGACGCGTGTACGTCTGCGAAGCGCCCAGCGCCAGCGCACGACGGAAGGGGATGGCGCCCTCCAGCTTATAGTCGGGAACCATCTTCTTGATCCGTTTCACGACGAAGTTGACCAGTGGACGTTTGATACCCGAAAGCATGTCGCCGAGGTCGGTGACAATGACGTGGCGGATAGCGGTCTTGTGGATAATCTTCTGAAGGTTGGCGGCGAAGTTGGAGACGATGACAATGGCCGTGGCGCCCGAATCGCTGAACTGGTGCTCCATCTCGCGGGGCGTATACAACGGGTTCGTGTTTACTACGATCAGACCTGCACGGAGGGCGCCGACGAAAGCGATGGGAAACTGCAGCAAGTTGGGCATCTGGATCGCTATCCGTTCGCCTTTCTTCATGCCCAGGCTTTGGAGAAATGCGGCAAAATGCCGGGAAACTTCGTCCAGCTCTCCGTAAGTCATGGTGGTGCCCATGTTCTCGAACGCAATCCGGTCGCGAAAACGGGCAAAACAATCTTCAAACAGCGCAACCAGCGACTCGTGTTCGTAGAGCTTTACTTCGGCGGGAATGCCGGCGGGGTACATTTTGATCCAGGGAAACGCTTCCATTGCAGCCTCCTTCGTACGGTTAGGTTTAGATGCCTACTCAAAGCAAACGATTGTTTGGCATCAAATCAATATAAAAATGGGCGGTACCTTCTTTCAATAATAACAAAAAAAAGAACCTACCCGTGGGTAGGTTCTGCTCAATTAAACATTATTAACCTAAACGTGAGCGCTGTAGAGGGAGGGCTCGAACCTCCACGGAGCGGTTAGGTCGCCAATGGCTGGACTTTATCCCGTGCTCTCCACCCTCGAGACCGGAGGGCTTGTCTGCCAATTCCAACACCCTACAGTGTAATTCGTGTGCGTGTGTGATTGAAATTTCATAACAAAACAACGGCTGTCAGCCCTCAGGAACAACAAATACTATGAAATTTTATACAATTTTTAAAAGCATTGCCTAATTTTATGTTTTTTACAATCAGGCAAATCGTCATGGCAGAAAATTACAAAGTTGACAATACCGATCTGAAGATTCTGGAGATCCTCATGCAGGATGCCAAGAAACCCTACACGGAAGTGGCCAAAAAAGTATTTGTTTCGGGGGGTACGGTTCACGTGCGCATGAACAAGATGGAGAGTGCGGGCATCGTTGAGAAAACGACGCTGAAAGTGAATTACTCGA
Organism: Cyclobacteriaceae bacterium; assembly: GCA_032907565.1. Lineage (GTDB taxonomy): Bacteria > Bacteroidota > Bacteroidia > Cytophagales > Cyclobacteriaceae > ZC4RG29. Next base: position 17,714 of record JAJJPK010000102.1, read on the forward strand.
AGCTGGGATACGACATTACCGCCTTTATTGGGATTTTCCTCCAAAAGAGTGCCCTTTACGATGCGGTCCTGGCTGCCCTGAAAAGCATCCCTGAGGTCACCAACATTCACTACACCACGGGCAACTACAGCATGTTCGTCAGGATCCATTGCCGGGACACCAACCACCTCAAGGAGGTCCTGCACGACAAAATCCAGCAGGTCGAGGGCATCGAGCGGACCGAAACCATGATCTCCCTGGAAGAAAGCCTCGACCGCAACCTCAACCTGGTCAAGGAACAGGCCTGAACAAAATACCGCGTTAAGAACTATAATTCGGGCTTTTTGTTTTAGATTTGTATATTATTTAAACTTAGTCTAAATAGGCTGCATGAGTAAGGATATTATTGAGGAATTCACCTCGAGGGAGTATGAGCACGGGTGGACGACCAACATTGAAATTGAGGCCGCCCCGAAGGGCTTGAATGAGGACATTATCCGATTCATATCCGCCAAGAAGAACGAGCCGGAATGGTTGCTTGAATGGCGGTTGAAGGCGTACAGGCAATGGACCAAAATGACGGAGCCTACCTGGCCTAATGTAACCTATCCCCCCATCGACTACCAGGACATCATCTACTATGCGGCCCCTAAGCAGAAAGCCAGGCCGGAAAACCTGGAGGATGTGGACCCCGAACTGTTGAAGACTTTTGAAAAGCTCGGGATCTCCCTCGTAGAACAAAAGAGGCTTACAGGCGTCGCCGTGGATGCGGTGATGGACAGCGTATCAGTAGCCACCACATTTAAGGAAACGCTCGCGGAGCTGGGCATCATTTTCTGTTCGTTCAGCGAGGCCGTTCAGAAGCACCCCGACCTGGTCCGGAAATACATGGGCTCGGTGGTACCTATCAACGACAACTACTTTGCTGCACTCAACTCAGCCGTCTTTACGGATGGCTCGTTTTGCTATATCCCCAAGGGTGTCCGTTGCCCCATGGAACTCTCCACCTACTTCCGTATCAACGCAGCCAACACGGGGCAATTCGAGCGGACGCTCATCGTCGCAGATGAAGGATCGTACGTCAGCTACCTTGAAGGCTGCACGGCACCCATGCGCGACGAGAACCAACTGCACGCCGCGGTGGTCGAAATCTACGCGATGAAAAATGCGCACGTAAAATATTCGACCGTACAAAACTGGTACCCGGGCGACAAGGAAGGGAAGGGCGGCATTTACAACTTTGTTACCAAACGCGGGCTCTGTGCCGGGGAACACTCGAAGATCTCCTGGACGCAGGTTGAAACCGGCTCCGCCATCACATGGAAGTATCCTTCCTGCATTCTGAAAGGGGATTACTCCTCGGGCGAATTTTACTCCGTGGCGGTCACCAACAACTTCCAGCAGGCCGACACCGGTACGAAGATGATTCACATCGGCAAGAATACGCGTTCGAGGATTGTGTCGAAGGGTATATCTGCAGGCCGCTCGCAGAACAGTTACCGCGGCCAGGTGCGCGTGTTGAAGCAGGCTGAAGGAGCGCGAAACTTTTCGCAGTGCGATTCTCTTCTGATGGGCGACAAGTGCGGTGCCCATACATTCCCCTACATCGATGTGGAGAACAACACCGCACACATTGAACACGAAGCCACCACCTCCAAGATTGGAGAAGACCAGATATTCTATTGCCAGCAGCGCGGAATCGACGAGGAGTCAGCGGTCGCGCTCATCGTAAATGGCTATGCACGGGAAGTGCTGAAGCAACTGCCGATGGAGTTTGCCGTCGAGGCGCAGAAACTCCTGGCACTCACGCTCGAGGGAAGTGTCGGGTAGGACCGCGAAGAAGCCCTCACAGCGACAACCGTTTGTTGAACCGTAATCATCAAATTGCGACATGCTATCCATCAAAAACCTTTGCGCGAAAATCGGAGACAACCAGATCCTGAACGGGATCGACCTGGAAGTAAAGCCAGGCGAGATTCATGCCATCATGGGGCCTAATGGCTCAGGCAAAAGTACGCTGGCTTCTGTGCTGGCGGGCCGGGAGGAATTCGAGGTCACCGATGGGTCCGTCGACTTTCTCGGCAAGGACCTACTGGAAATGTCTCCCGACGAACGCGCGCGCGAAGGAATCTTCATGGCGTTTCAGTATCCGGTAGAGATACCTGGTGTGAGCACCATTAATTTCATGAAGACTGCCGTAAACCAGGTGCGTACGCACCGCGGCCTTCCGCCGCTCGATGCCGTGTCGTTCCTCGGTCAGATGAAGGAGAAAATGAAACTCGTCGACATCGACCAATCGCTTCTGAACCGTTCGCTTAACGAAGGTTTTTCCGGCGGCGAAAAGAAACGCAACGAAATATTCCAACTCGCCATGCTCGATCCGCGCCTTGCCATTCTGGATGAGACGGACTCCGGGCTCGACATCGACGCGCTCCGCATTGTGGCCGACGGTGTCAACAAACTCATGACAAAAGACAAGAGCATTATTATTGTTACACACTATCAGCGATTACTCGAGTATATCGTACCTGACTATGTACACGTCCTCTATAAGGGCAAGATTGTGAAGTCGGGCGGAAAGGAACTCGCCGTAGAACTCGAAGCCAAGGGCTACGATTGGGTCAAGGATAGTGTGGCTGCCTGAATTCATCCTTAGACATGACAACGAACGCTATAGATACGAATCCGACGCTTCTTGGTGTGACACTGGGCGCCATCGACACAATACCGGCGCTGGCTAACCTGCGTGACGAAACCTTTCGACACCTTCAGGAAACCGGATTCCCGGGACCGAAACACGAGGAGTACCGTTACACGCCGCTGACCCGTGCATTGGAAAAACTTTCCCTGGACGATCAGGCGGAGACAGGAACGGTCGACCTGAGCGCCTATGCCGTACCTGACCTCGATGCCACGGTCGTTGCGTTTGTGAATGAGCGTTGTGTGACGCCGATGCCCGAAATCGAAGGCCTTATCGTGAAGCCTCTTCATGAGGCCCTTGCCGAGGGAAAGGGCTTGGATCACTTTGGAAAGATCGCCGACCCGAAAGCCGATGCCTTCGTTGCGTGGAACACGCTAGCCTGGACGTACGGGTTTTATGTTGAAGTGCCGAAAGGAGCAACGCTTACAAAACCGCTCCTTATTCTGCACGTGTCTGATGGCAGCGTAAGGAAAGCAGCGCGGAACCTCATTGTGGTCGACCGAAATGCGCAGTGCACAATTATTCAAAAGTATGCCTCTACAAGCCCGGCCACGTCTTACATCAACGTCGTAACTGAAGCGTTTGTCGAGGAAAATGCGCGATTGGACTTTTACGATATCCAGGCCGACATGCCTGGCCAGTTGCATTTTAACCATGCACGGGTTCATCAAAAAGATAACTCGCGGGTGAATTCCTATACTTTCACTCTCGGTGGTAAGCTGGTTCGCAACAACCTGGAACTGGCGCTCGATGGCGAGGGATGTGAATCGCACATGTACGGATTGTATCTCCTCAACGGCGACACGCTGGCTGATAACCACACTGCCGTTGACCACATGAAGCCCAACTCGTTCAGCAACGAGTTGTACAAGGGCATTATGGACGACAAATCCCGAGGCATATTCAACGGTAAGATCTATGTGCGGCCCAACGCACAAAAGACCAACGCGTTTCAATCGAACCGCAACATCCTGCTATCGGCGGATGCAAAAGTGAACACCAAGCCGCAGCTTGAGATCTGGGCAGACGATGTGAAGTGTTCACACGGATGTACTACAGGTCAGATCGACGAAGAAGCGTTGTTTTATCTCATGACCCGGGGCATTCCCAGGTCGACGGCGCGGGCCATGCTCTTGTATGCCTTTGCCGGAGAGACTATAGACACCGTCGAAATACCAGCCTTGAAACAATACCTTGTGCAACGCGTGAGTCAGCGCTTGCAGCGAAAAGATCTATAGATCCTCAACCATGGCCTTATCCGCAACCTTGTCTACAGATATTAAAAAGATCAGGGAGGAGTTTCCCGTACTTTCCCAAAAGGTGAACGGACGGGATCTCGTCTACTTCGATAACGCAGCGACGTCGCAGAAGCCCCGCCAGGTAATCCAGGCGCTTGTTGACTATTACCAGACGAGCAACGCCAACATTCATCGCGGAATCCACACGTTAGCGGAACGGGCCACCCGCGCCTACGAAGAATCGCGCGAAGCCGCGAGAGCATTTATCAATGCCGAATCGGCAGCGGAGATCATATTTGTTCGGGGTGTAACGGAGGGTATCAACCTCGTGGCATCGTCCTATAGCCGTGCCTTTCTTCGCGAGGGAGATGAAGTGATCATCTCCGCATTGGAGCACCATTCGAATATCGTTCCCTGGCAGCTGGCCTGCGAACAGCACAAGGCAAAGCTGCGAATCATTCCAGTTACAGACGCTGGTGAGATCGATCTCGACGCGTATCGCAAGCTGCTGTCCGAGCGGACACGGATCGTGGCGGTGAACCACGCATCCAACACGCTGGGTACGATCAATCCCGTGGCAGAAATCACGCGCATGGCGCATGACCACGGGGCAGTCGTCCTTATCGACGGCGCACAGGCGGGAGCGCACCTTGATATCGATGTTGCGGCCATCGGTTGCGACTTCTATTGTCTATCTGCCCACAAGATGTATGGGCCTACCGGCACTGGGATCTTGTATGGAAAGAAAAAACTCCTTGAAGCTATGCCTCCCTACCAGGGCGGCGGCGAGATGATAAAGGACGTAACGTTTGAAAAGACTACATATAACGAGTTGCCGTACAAATTCGAAGCCGGCACGCCGAACATCGCCGACGTGATCGCCTACCGGGAAGCCTTCCGGTTCATCCTCGGCATCGGCAGAGAAGCCATCCGCACGCATGAGCACGATCTGCTCACGTACGCGACAGAAAAGCTTTCTGCCATGCCGTCGGTCAGGCTTATAGGTACGGCGCGGGAAAAGGTCGGTGTGGTATCGTTTGTAGTGGACGGAATACATCCCTTCGATATCGGGCAAATGCTCGACGCGCGCGGTATTGCAGTGCGGACCGGGCACCATTGCACGCAGCCGCTCATGGAGCGCTACGGGATCGAGGGAACGGTACGGGCCTCATTTGCTGTTTATAACACCAGGGAAGAAATCGACCGGCTCGCTGAAGGACTCCAGCGTGTAATTAACTTTGTGAAATAGACCGGCCGACACCATTGATGAGCAACGAGACAACCCGGAGCATCGCCGCGATTCAGGATGAAATCATCGCCGATTTCGCCCTCCTGGACAACGATGCCGAGATGAAAGTGTTGTACGTCATGGAACTGGGGCAAAAGCTCCCAGCGATGCCGGAAGAGGACAAGACGGAAGCAAACATCGTCAAAGGATGTCAATCGCGCGTCTGGCTGACAGCGCGTTTGGAGTCCGACCGGGTGTATTTCACTGCCGACAGCAATACCGCGATCACAAAAGGGCTCGTGAGCCTGCTGATCCGGATATTTAACGGTCAGAAGCCGGACGACATCCTGGCATCGGACCTGCATTTTATGAATGCCATTGGCATGGAACGTTTCATAGGCACACAGCGCTCAAACGGATTTTCGGCAATGATACGCCAGATGAAGATGTACGCGCTTGCTTTTAAAACGAAAATGGAGATTGGATCATGACAGAATCGGAACCCAAAACGGAGGCAACGATGCCCGACCTTCGTGAGAAGGTGATTGCGGCGATCAAGACGGTATACGACCCGGAAATTCCTGTCGACATTTATGAGCTTGGCCTCATATACGAGATCAGTGTGTACCCGGTCAACAACGTCTTCGTACTGATGACGCTGACCTCGCCGTCATGTCCTTCAGCCGAGGTGATCCCTGGCGAAGTCGAGCAAAGACTTCGGGAGATCGAAGGGGTGAACGACGTTAGGGTCGAGGTAACATTTGATCCGCCCTACTCGCAGGACATGATGTCTGAAGCAGCAAAGGTAGAGCTGGGCTTCCTGTAGAGAAATTGAATTCAATGACAAATCTAAACCACACAACCAGTTATGTATCCTGAACAACTTGTGGCGCCGATGCGCCTTGACCTTACGAGCGCCGGATTCGTGGAGCTGAAAACCCCTGAAGAGGTCGACCGCTATCTCACCAACCAGGAAGGCACCACTTTGGTAGTTATCAACTCCGTATGCGGATGTGCAGCTGGTGCCGCACGGCCGGGTGTGAAATGGGCTCTTCAGCATAGCGAAAAGCGCCCGGACCACCTGACCACCGTTTTCGCCGGCGTCGACATGGAAGCCGTGGCGCGGGCACGCGAGTATACCCTGCCCTACCCTCCTTCATCGCCGTCGATCGCCCTGTTCAAGGACGGCGAACTCGTGCACTTTGTAGAGCGCCATCACATTGAAGGCAGAAACGCCCAAATGATAGGCGAGCACCTTGTCGAAGTTTTTGAAGAGTATTGTTAAGAAGGGACGATCAGAGATCGACGATCTCGTCCTGAACGACATTCTTTTCCTTATCGAGGATCTCGTACCGTGAATAGTTGCTTTTGTATTCCGGTACGAGTTCCTTCATCAACGCTACCATCTTCAGTTCATTCTTGTCGTTAACCAGGTCGTTGAACAGTTCTACATAGCGGTTCACTTCTTCGTACCGGTATTCGCGAACCCGGGCAATCATGATTTTCTCGTGATGGGTCGGTAGCGTATCCTCAGCATTGTTGAGCAATTCTTCATACAACTTTTCACCTTCCCTCAGGCCGGTGAACACGATCTCGATGTCTTTTCCCGGCTCATAGCCGGACAGCCAGATCATCTTACGCGCCAGATCCAGGATACGAACTGATTCACCCATATCAAAGATGAAGATCTCTCCTCCCTTGCCCATGGCGCCCGCTTCGAGAACGAGCTGGCAGGCCTCCGGTATGGTCATGAAGTAACGGGTGATCTCAGGGTGTGTCACCGTAATCGGACCGCCTTGTTCGATCTGCTTCTTGAAAACGGGGATCACGGATCCGTTCGATCCCAGCACGTTGCCAAAACGCGTCGTAACAAAACTCGTCTGGAATAGACCAAGCTCGGGCAACGCGTTGTTCAGCGACTGCACATAAATTTCAGCGATGCGCTTGGAGCAGCCCATGACGTTCGTGGGGTTGACCGCCTTGTCGGTCGAGATCATCACAAACTTTCTGACCTTGTATTCCACAGCGAGATCCGCCAGTATCTTCGTTCCCAGGATGTTACAACTGATGGCCTCCGATGGGTTGCTTTCCATCATAGGCACATGCTTGTATGCCGCAGCGTGGAATATGATCTCGGGCTTATGTGCATTGAAGATCGATGCAACCCGGGCGCGGTTCGTAATGTCGGCCACATAGGGGAACACACGTGCCCGCTGGCCGCTGATGAGAATTTCGCGCTCAATCTCGAAGAGTGAACTCTCCGCCTGGTCGATCAGGATGACAAATGAAGGCTCGTAACGGATGACCTGCCGCACCAGCTCGCTGCCGATCGACCCCGCCGCACCCGTAATGCAAATTCGCTTGCCGCGTATCTGATTGGCGATGTTGATGTTGTTGAGATGTATTGCGTCCCGCTCGAGCATGTCCTCGATGTTGATGTTCTTGATCTGGTTGATGCTCAACTCACCCTTTACCAAGCGGTCGGCAGGCGGAACGACGCGCACCTTTACCTGGTTGCGCATACAAATATCGACCAACTCGTTCTTCCGCTCCGGCGGAAGGTTCTTTACCGTAATGATCAGTTCATCGACGTTAAACGTGTTGATCACATCCTCAAGTTCGCGCTGGGAGGCCCGGAATATCCGCGTACCATCGAGGACCTTTCCGATCATATTGTCGTTGTGCTCCACGAACCCGACCACTTTCGCGGCGGCTGAGGAGTCGATTACGTGCTTGGTGATGATGCCCGTGTGGCCCGTTCCGAAAATCAATACATTCGAACGCGTCGTCATCCTCCGCTTGTAGTACGAGAAAACGTACTTTACCAGTAGCCGGTAGTTGAACAGGAAAAGGAAGGAAGCCAGGAAGGAAATGAAAATGACCGAGTACGGTACGAGGTTGTGCAGGACGTTATAGTAGTATATCAGGTTCACTGAAGACACAAGAACCAGGTTGAGGATCACCACATAAAAGATCCGTACCCCGTCTTGCACACCGGTATATCTGACGATACCACGGTAACTGTTTGTTACCATAATGGAAAAAAGGCCACACACAACCTGGATGCCCAGGGCAGCTACGAAATTGTTGGCCAAAATGTCTTCAATGACGAAGCTGAACCGAAGGAGATAGCCAATGACAGTGGAGACGAGCAAGATGGCCAGGTCGATGAATATGATGATCCACCGCGGGAGAATTTTCAGCTTGTAAATAGTGTCAACGAAAAAATTCCTCTTGCCTGCCATATGCTTGCGGCGGCGAGCCACGCGTTACGTGTTATTCCTACCTGGTTTGAAATGATAACATGGAAGACCCAACGGGCCATCAAAGATAAAAAAGCTGGAAAACTTTCCTTCAAACGGCACATAAATTAATTGGCGTCACAAACACTCGTAAGGTGCCGTCAATTCATCTTGAGGATTCTAATCTTTCCGTGTAGTTTTTTACCCGCTACAAGAATATAGTAATAGCCCGCAGCCAACCCGGAGAGTTCAACAACCAGGCAACCCCCTTTGTCGCGAACTCCACGCACATTTTTCACAAACCGTCCGTCCGCGCTGTAGATTTGCACGCTTTCTTCGTCATTAATTCCAGATCCGCTCAGAAAAAGGGTTTCAGTGGTAGGAATCGGAAAGGCGACAATAGTTTCACGTCGCTTATCCGCGTGTGCTTCATTGGTTACGCCGACAACAAGTTGCTCTGGATTGCAATCGTTGGCGGCAGTCGCGGTGCTGTCACCACGCGAGATCACCAGTGTGTCGACGACCACACGCGGCGCACACGCGCTTGAGGCGACCAACTCATACCTGTTCTCGCCCACGACGAGCGAGTCCGCCGCAAACAACAGCGTGCTGCCGTATGCATGAGCATCAATTGGGGAAATAGCGTAGCCGTCGGTTTCAAGGTAATATTGTACCCCTTCCGAAATGGAGCCGAGCACCACGTAAAGCGTGTCGCCGGGACAAACCCGGTCAGGGTATGCGGCAGCGAGTGATGTTGGAACCTCGGATTCAACGATAAGATGAAGTTGCAACCCAGGAGATCCGCCCAAAGTCACTTCACCCTGCGCGTCAAAATCATACCGCATACCGGTTTCTTCATCGAAGACTGCAAACGACGCACGCTGAAGCGCACCGTATCCTTGTATTCGGAAGGTCAGTGTCCGCCCAACGTCGCCATGGATATCCAGCGGTATGTATTCCTCGCATTCCAGGGTTGACACTGCGTGAATTGCGGCGGACACACCCTCGGCAGTCCGGAATGCCAGCGACAACGAATCGTTCTGCATTTTCGGAGCGTCATAGGTGTCGAGTCCGTGCAAAGCGCCTTCGCGAATCCGCAAGTAGGCGCGATCCATATGGCTGCCTACGCGAAGCGAAAGCTCCAAAAAATCCGGGGGACGCTCGCGATAATATTCGCCGCCGATAGTCGCCTTGGCGTCTTCGGTGATTATGAGGTAAGGATCTTCTCCTGTTGTTCGCACCCAGAACGACTGCCCCGAGGCGAGAAGTCCGTCGGTGAGGCTGCCGACCTCGCCATCCCAGTACCTGAACCCTCCATTGAGGTTGTCGCGCACGGCGATGGCAGCACTAACGCGGTGTGAGTCCCATCCTGACGGCCCCCACTGGATCGTTGAAGGATACGGATTGCCTACAAGGTTCCATCCGCGCATGGTTGTGTCGCCTGATGCTGCATACGTCACAGGCAAAGTCAGCGTCCCCTGGTGAACGGTACCGGCAACATCCCAGTTGGTGTCCGTTTGTCCATTCCAATTGAAGAAACAATATCCACGACCCGATTCGAAGCGGCTCTCCTGCGACGTACCCGTTACGGGAAAGGGAATCCAATCAGATACTTCCTCGCTGTAGTAGAAGAGTGAAGGCGCATCTTTGGGAAGCGCACCTCCGTAGTCAGCATCGTCAAACGTTCCGGTTACAGGAACGTCATCCATCAGATCGGCCACACTAGCGTCTCTCACAGGGGAGCTGATATACCGGTAGCGATCCCCCGGGGCTCCGGCAATGAAGCGCTGCACGACGACGTCTCCCACCACGGTACTCCCACCTGCCAGCCGCCCAATGGATGCTGTGCCTTCCGGCGATTCGGAAGACGAGACCAGGACGAGATTGCCGTTGGAAATCACCTGCGTGCCCGGTGAATCGATCGATAACATCCCGGTGAGCCGTAACGGTGCCTGAATCACGACCGATCCGGGTGATGCTTGACGTACAACGAGGTCATGCACGGTGACGTCCGTCACGTCGATCGACTGCTCGGCCGAACCATTCATCACGAGGGCGGCGAGTGTTAGCGGGCCGTCGCCCTGCAGATCGCCTTGCACGGAGATGGTGTACGGTCCGGCGTTAAACTCCGATGCTCCAGTGTTTAGTGTTCCAAACTGAATATCTGAGAGGACAACAGCGCGGGGACTAAGAACCTCCACCTGTGTTCCCAGTGAACTGTACGAAAGATATTGTGGGCCGTTTCCGTTGAATATCAATCGCGAATCGGGTCCAAAAGCTATAACACCTTCCACCTGGACGTTTCCGCCGGCACCTGCTTGTATCGCTCCTTCTTCATTGAGGCTACCGATACGAAGTGTACCTTCCACCAAGAGATCTCCGCCCGCGGTATTTGAAAGCAGCGAAGTTCCCAGGTCAACGTCGGCACCTCCCGCTATTATAAAATTGACGTGGCCATCAAACCCAGCCTCGGTATCACGTTCGATGTACAGGTGCTGAATGTCACTTCCACCAAAGATTACTGTCCCAGACCCTGTCCCTGCCGCATCGATGCGGCCACTCAAGAAGGTAGCGTCACCTCGCAGCGTGAGTTCTGTTCTGCCTGTGCCCGACCCTGAAGCCATCCGGAGGCGGTGCTCAGCATCTACCACCAAATCCCCACCGATCGTCACGTTGGCAACTCCCGTTGTGGTGAAGTAGGACGAAGCACCCGATGTCGACGCGAACACGAAATCGCCGGCCACATCGACGGTACAAGTGCCGCTTTGAGAAAACCAGACTTCGGACGGTCCGGAGATTACGAGGTCACCGCCGACGGTCAACTGCATCGTTTGACTTTGCGACAAGCGGAGAATGGCGTTACGGGTTGACGCAATAATAAAGTCGCCCTGTATGGTCTCCAACATTCCCCTGAACTCGACGAACTCTCCTTGCGCCGGGCATTGGTACACGACGGTACCCCACGGCTGGCGCCAGGCTTCTGAACGCATCGAGACATTGCCACTGATAATCGGGACTGCGGGTGCCACTGCGCCAGGGGAATACTCCCCTCGCCCGAGGCGCGATGCTCATAAGTGCTGCCTTCGCGAAAAATGGTGTTTGCCGCACGCAGGCCTTCGAGGGATATCCCATCATGGCCGATAACGGTACCCCACACTTCAAGCGCACCCGCCCCAATGAGTTGCAAGTCTGTGGAGTCGCCGTTGACAAGCTGCAGGACGCCGCCCTGCAACACGACCAACCGTCCGTCTTCTACTACGAGGTTGTCGACCGATACGTCGCTGCCGGGAGCAATGGTTACCGTGTGGTGTATTTTAACTGATGTGCTGTTGCCTGAAGTAGGCACTACACCGTTTGCCCACGTGGACGGCACGTCCCAGTCTCCGTCGGACACGCTTACACATTCCTGTGCGTAGGCTGCTTGCCCCGTGGCGCATACCAGGATGAAAATGCGCAGACGCGATTTTGCACCCTGGTGACGCCGGGACGAGTTTAGCTGAATTCCGGTCCGCCGTAGTGCAAGGCCACCGACGAGCGCTCCGGCGGCAACAAGCCAGCCGACGCCTGTGAGCGGCACGCGAGGTGCCGGTCGCCTCCCCTGGTTGGGATCATCGGGCTGTGCACTGGAAACCAGGCAAAGCAGCATCAGGGCGGCAGCAAAACGCAGCCGCAGCATATTCTTTTGAGAGGGCATGGACGAATTTAAACAGTCGAGTACCTATCAGGCAATAGCTGGTACGTTATTTTTTGCATAGCCCATACGTTACTGTAAGATGCTCCCGCCGTTTCTGCAAGCCTTTTGGGGAGGCGGGGGGTCCGGGAGCCCTGAAAACTTTTTTTACCTGAGGAGGGTTACCTTCTGGCGGCTTCCGGCATAAACGGGACGGCTTAAAATGTACTATAGTTGGCCAGGGCAAACGATACCGGGTGCATCTGGCATGGTTTTTCAGTATTTCCGAACGAAAAAGTAGCAAACCAGATGAAACAGGTATTTTACAATGGGCAATCCTACGAGTACAGGGTGTCCGAAGAGAACGGTGACAAGGTGATATTCCTGTACGACCGAGGGGTGTTGCGCCACCGCCTGAAAGAGAGCGAGTTGGACAAGAGAACCCTTGTATCCTTTATTCTCGACAACTATTACAACCGCAAGCACGTGCGGCAATCGTCGATTTCGTCGGCCGCCGTCTGATTAAAACAATGCGGAAAGAAGTTCAGGCCGCACAAGCGTCCTGAACTTCCTTTTCTGACAAATTTTCCGTCCCCGCCGCCGTCCTGACTGCTGGAATTGCAGTTCAAGGCAGGTCGAAATTCCCCAGATTTCCCCACTTTTCCACGAATTGGCCGGTAGCCTTACAGCTGCCGAGGCCGGGTTTTATCTTAACACGACCGCTACCCGGCAACGCAGCTCAGCGCTCAGGCAACTATGACGCCTCTTCGGCTGTATTGACGAAAAAAGCACCTCGGGCACCATACACTAGTTAATTCTCATGCGCATCATTTTTTCCGCGCTGCTGTTGTTGCTGGCAGTCAGCCACACTTTTTCACAGCGTTACATTGCCGAGCATGGCATTATCTCCTTCTTCTCGGATGCTCCTGTTGAAGACATCACCGCAACGAACCGGAATGTAACCAGTATATTTACTGCATCGACGGGCGCCATTGCCTTCTCGGTACCTATACGTGACTTCGAATTTGAAAAGAAGCTCATGAAGGAGCACTTTAACGATAAGTACATGGAATCCGACCGGTTTCCGCGTTCCACATTTTCCGGGACCATTACCGGGTATTCCATGACTGCTACGGGTCCGCAACGGGTTAGGGCACAAGGCAAGCTCACGATTCACGGAATTGTGAAGGAGATCGATGTGCCTGGTAGCCTCGAAGTAAAAGACGGCGTTATTCAAATGAAGACGCGTTTCAACGTACTTCTCGCCGATTACGGCATCCGTATTCCCCAACTGCTCTGGGAGAACATCTCGGAAGAAATTCAGATCACAGTTGACCTTACATACAATCCAAAATAGACACTATGCGACGCTTCATTACGGTTTTGTTTTGTTTTATCACATCCTTTCTGTACGCACAGGAAGATCTGTTGGAAGAACTAGAGCAAGTGCAGGGCGAACAAACGGACCTCACGCTGCAGACGTTCAAGGGGACAAGACTCATCAACGGCCATTCCGTGGAAACGAAGCCGGGCGGCGCGCTGGAATTCATTATCTCACACCGCTTCGGTACGTTGAATAGCGGTTCGTACAACCTTTGGGGCCTGGATGCCTCCACCATTCGCCTGGGTCTCGAATACGGCCTTACCGATCGCCTCGGTATCGGTGTTGGCCGTAGCAGTTACGACAAGAGTTATGATGGCTATCTAAAATATAAGCTGTTGCGCCAAGCCTCGGGGGCGCAAGCCTTTCCCTTCACGCTGACGCTGCTGGCCAGCGCGCAATACAAGACCAATAAGAGCGGAGCCGATGAGGGGCTGAGTTCCAGCGACCGGACATCTTACGCTGTCCAGGCGCTGCTCGCCCGGAAAATTTCTTCCGGCTTTGCGATCCAGCTTGCACCGGTGCTCGTCCATCGTAATGCTGTAGACCAGGAGTTGTTTGTCAACGATCTCGTTGCACTGGGTATCGGCGGTCGCGCCCGCATCACGCGCAGTGTATCTCTCCACCTTGAGTATTATGCACGCCTGAACGAAAAGCAAGGCAACCCGAACTATGACGCCATCGGTGTGGGAATAGACATTGAAACGGGTGGCCACGTATTCCAGTTGGTGTTCACCAACACGATTGGTATGATGGAGCGGATTGTGGTAGCCGAAACGAATGAGGATTTCTTCGACGGCGACATCCACTTCGGCTTCAACATCACGCGGACGTTCCAGATATCGAAGAAGGCACGGCAGTCGGGAAGAGACTGGTAGCTATTTGCGTTTTCCTTTGTCGACTTTCTTTTCGGCTTCAGCAAGCCGGGCTTCAAGGTCACGGATGCGGGCACGGCTTTCCTCCTGCATGTCAGTCAGAGTTTTTTCCTTCTCCCGCAATTCAATTTCCGTACGCTTGAGGTCAGTGACGTCGCGCGATATCCCGAATGTGCCCACCACAGCACCCTGTGCATCTGTGAGGGGCATCTTCGTTGTAGAAACGTAGTGTTCCGAGCCATCCTTCAGCACTTCGCGTTCGACGTAGTCGACTTTAGGCATGCGGGTCCGCATTATCGTCTGCTCGTCTTCCAGCGCCTCCCGGGCATGCACCTCATCCTGGAAGTCGAAGTCAGACTTGCCGATGAGATCGGCGGGGTCTTTTCCGAAATGGGTGGCGAGGTACTTGCTCACCCGAATAAACCGGCTTTCGCGATCCTTGAAATATATGGCTTCCGGTATGTTGTCCATCAACGCACTGAAGAGGTACTTCTCCACTTCCAGTTCGTGGCGGAGTTGGTTCAGTTCGTTTACCTGCCGGTGCATTTGTTCCTGTGTTGCTTCCAGCTCCTCCATGTTCTGGCGCATCTCTTCCTCCTGTGCCCTGACTTCCTCGGCCTGCTGTTGAGCGTTCTGCAATAACGTCCGCATCCGTTCGGACGACCGAACGGATATCAGTGATGCAGCAAGGCTCTCTCCTACCTTTTCCAAAAACTCGATGTGATGGGGCTTGTACTCGTTTAATGAAGCCAGTTCGAGAATGCCTTCTATCTTGTCGTTTGCGATGAGCGGCACGAGCACAATGGATCGCGGCTCGGTTTCTCCCAATGTCGACGAAATCGTGAGGTATCCTGAAGGGACCTCACGAAGGTGCACGGTCTGGCGTTCCAGGAACGTCTGCCCTACCAGCCCCTCGCCTATCGCGACCTTTTGCGTGATGAACTTCTTGCGCTCGTACGCATAGCATGCCTTGAGTTCCAGAAAATGTTCTTCGCCTTCTTCCTCTTCGATGATGAACAGTCCGCCGATCCGGGCATCGAGGTATTTCACTACGGCAGAGATGAAGGCGTCGGTCAGCGACTGCATGTCGTGTTGATTCTTCTGAATGATGGCACCGAATTTTGAGAGGCCTTCAGTCATCCACATTCGTATCTCGTCTTCCTCTTTTACCTTCTTCATCAATTCCCTCATGCGGATGAGTTCCCCGGCGATGTTATCCCGATTCGCCTCGCGGTTCGCGTCGTCCATACCTTCCCACCGAACCTCGTAGTTTTTCTTCGATACTTCCTGGATGAAACCTGCTGCCTGCCTGAGGTTGTTCAGCAGGCGGGTTCTCACAGCTTCCTCGTCTTCGAGGTTGACATCTTCAAGGGAGTCAAACACGTACTTCCGGTTGCTCTCGTCTATGGCGCGGTTAAGATTCACCAGCCGACGCTTCATTCGGCGTACGCGTGCCGGTAGTACCAGTGCCAGCGGCACACATGCGAGCAGTACGATCTGCACGATCAGCGCGCTGGTAAACGTTTTTTCGAGGGAGGCGCGGGTAGGACTTCCCTTTATGTACGCTTCAAGCATACCGAAGTCGCGATGTACCGCGTCAAAAGCAGACGCCAGTGTCGTAAGGCTGGGGCGTACAGTTGTCGAATCGGGAGACAGAAAAAAATCCAGGAAATGTCGATGGGTCTTGAGTACGTCGTTCACGGCTCGTTCCATTCTGCCCGTCAGCGCCTCATCGAAGCCCGTCTTCCGGAGGTTGTATGTTAGGCTATCGTACGCTCTTTCCAGGCCGCCAACAGCGTTTTCATATTTGCGGATGGTGCCGTCGTCGTTCCAGAGCAATGCTTCCCGCGCAAGGAAATCGGCGTGAACAGCTTCAGATTGCAGTGTACGGAGGTATCCTTCGGCCCTTTCGGCCCGGTTGCGCTCATCCTCGGAGGTCCTGTGTACGACCGAAAGATAGAACACGAGAGCCGAGTTGGCGAGAATGGCAATTCCCAGGACATACCCTGCGACTGCCAGGCCGTACGACCTCAGCCAATGCTTTATCATGGTGCTTGCTTGTTTGACATGCCCGGAATCCCGGGTCAATAGAGGAGAATTTCAGGCACAATAAAAAAATAAGATGGCCCGAAACCTTACAGGCAACATTTATTGGATGCAGACGCAGTCATTACTGCGTCTGCATTTACATCTGAAATCAGGCTGTGGTAACGGCCGCTCCGGCGGGACCCTGATACTGAGCATCACCGAATCCGAGCATGGGCCACCCAACAAAAGGCAGCAGTATCAGAAGTACTGTCATTCCAACGCCACGGCCAAAAGAAAGGGACATTTGATGATACAAGATGATGAGTATCACCAAATTCACCAAAGGAACGAATATCAGCACGACCCACCATGTTGGCTTGCCGACGATTTCGAGCATGATGATGATGTTGTAGATGGGGACAATTGCCGCCCATCCCGGCTTTCCAGCCTTTTCGAAAGTCTTCCATACACCTGCGACTGTGACAATCAACAGGGCGAGATACACGAGTAGTGTAAATAACCCGACACCAGCTGCGGTGTCCGAATCCATATTGTAATCCTGCATAGGTAAGTGGGGTTGGTTCTGAATCGAATTTAATAAACCCCAACGGGAATACCTAGAAATTCAAACGGACTCCGCTACCGCCCGCCGTTGATATCGACAATCGCACCGGCTACGTAGGAGGCCTCCTCAGAGAGAAGCCATATGATGGTGTTTGCCACTTCCTCTGGGGTGCCCGGGCGCTTAAGGGGATGCACACGCCGTGCCCGGTCGAGACGGTCGGCTACCATGTCCGTGTGAATCATGCTTGGCCGTACTGCATTTACCCGAATGCCTTCAGCGGAGACTTCTCTGGCGAGCCCTATGGTGAATACCTCGAGCGCGGCTTTTGAGCCCGAGTAATCGTTTGCTTCGTTGGGCGACCCATACTTCGCGACGATCGATGACACATTGACAATACGGCCGCCTTGTCCGCCACACGATCGGGCCATTCGCTTGACGGCCTCGCGAGAACAAATAAAAGGTCCGATGACATTCGTCGTGAAGACCTCGTGCACGCGATCGTAGCTCATGTCGCGAACTTGTTTGGTCTTCGGTAAGATGGCAGCGTTGTTTACCAGGGCGGTAACAGGTCCCAACTGCTTGTCGACCGTTTCGAACATGCGCACAACATCCTCCTCTACGGAGACATCTGCGGCAATCGCGATCGCCCGCCCACCGGCGCGGCTGATCTCATCCCTGAGCCGCTCAGCAGCCCTGCGGTTCTTGAGGTAGTTGATGCAAACGGCATACCCCTGCTCCGCGGCCTTCCTTACAGTGGCCGCACCAATTCCCCGGGAACCACCCGTTACTATAATCACCTCTTGCACGTCACTGATGTTTAGTCAACAAAACGAGTCCCATGCCTTGTCTCTTGACTACCCACCCGGTTGCGCGTGAGCAGAGAACAAAACAAAGAATCCCCGACCGTAAAAACAAAGGATATGCCGTGTATTTGGTATAGGGAGCAAAAATCGATGAACATCAGGCTGGATGCGCTATTAGTAGTAAATTCGTCCATTCGGCCTGATTGGTACAGCCGATCGTTCCAAACTTTACTATTTTGACCTTATGATTTTCAGACGAATAGCACTCGTGATTGCCTGCGGTCTCATCACATTGTGGCAGGCCTGTGGACAGGCGTCCACGACGAGCGAAGACATGATCCTTGTGTTCCACAAAACGGCAGGGTTTGTTCACAAGTCAATACCTGCTGGTGTACAGGCTCTCAAAGAAATTGCACGTGACAACGCCATTTCCGTTGAAGCCACCGACGACGCCAGCATATTCAACCCGCAGGACCTTCCCCGTTTTAAAGCAGTCGTATTTCTTAGCACCACCGGCAACGTGCTCAACGATGAACAACAGGCAGCGTTCCAACAATACATCAGGAGTGGCGGTGGTTTCGTTGGCATACATGCTGCAGCAGATACGGAATACGACTGGCCCTGGTACAACCAATGGGTAGGCGCCTATTTTAAGAGTCACCCCAAACCCCAACAGGCGGCAGTTGTTGTGAAGAATAAGAACCACCCGGCTACGCGGCATCTGCCCGATCGATGGATGCGAACAGACGAGTGGTATAATTACAAGAGCATTGTAGACGGACTTGAGATCCTTTGTGAATTAGATGAGTCCAGCTACGAAGGAGGAGAGAATGGCCCCGGGCACCCCATCGCCTGGTACCGCGAATTCGACGGAGGCCGCACCTTTTATACCGGCGGCGGACATACTGATAAATCTTTCGCTGAACCGGATTTCAGACGCCATCTCCTGGGGGGAATTGTGTATGCAATGGGAAGAGCGGAGTGAGTGGGAGTGTGAGAGTGAGTGTGAGTGTGAGAGTGAGGGGAGGGAAGAAGTAAGAAGTGAGAAGTGAGAAGTGAGTAATCGGTGATCATGATGCCTAAATCCACCCATGCGGCTGAAGTATGTCTTTCTGATAATCCCCCTCCTCCTTGCTGGCTGCGAGGATAATGCGCCGGACGGCCCCGCGCCGCAGGCTGGCCAGCTCGTTTCGGTCACGCAGACGACGCAATATTCCTATGCGCAGCTGCGAACAGTAGCGACACTGGCAGGATTCGACGACTTCACCGCTATCCTCAACCACGACGTCAGCGTATACCGGATGGTCTATCGTACATCCTACCGGGATGAGCTGACGGAAGCTTCTGGCCTTCTCTTTGTACCCCTGAACCTCCAGGACGCTGCACCCATCGTAAGCCTTCAGCACGGCACCACCTTCCAAAAGGACGATGCTCCCTCGGTGGCGGGCGAGTTTACCGGGGTTGAACTCTTTGCGTCGGCTGGATATGTGGCGCTGATGCCCGACTACCTCGGATACGGTGAATCTTCGTGGATTTTTCATCCCTACTACGACAGGGAGCATTCGGCCCGAGCCGTGACAGACATGATCCTCGCCGCCGGAGAATTCGCCGACAAGGAAGGCATTGTGTTGGATGGCCGCGTTTTTCTTGCAGGCTATTCCGAAGGCGGATACACAACCATGGCCGCGGCTCATGCCATGGAAAACGGCGCGCTTACTGATTATGCACTCACAGCTGTTGCAGCGGGCGCCGGTGGATACGATCTCCCACACATGCTCGATGCCCTCCTGGAGGGTGGAACATACGATTCCCCTGCGTACATCGCGTTTCTTATCATGGCCTATAACGAAACGTACGGCTGGAACCGGCCCCTAACCGATTTTTTTACGGAAGAGTATGCCATGGTGCTCGAACAACGACTCACCGGCGCCTATGGCGATGGCGCTATCAACCCATTTCTTACCAACAACCTGCACGAACTGCTAAGCCCGGAGTTCCTTTCGGGGCTTGAAGATCCTGAAGGGGAAACGGAATTCAAAGACGCGCTGGAGATGAACGCGGTCTCCACATGGAAGGCAACCGTACCCATCAGGTTGTACCACGGCACTGAGGATGCAGTCGTTCCCTACAGCAACTCCGAAGTAACGCTGGAGTCCATGATCGCCGCTGGCAGTGCACAGGTATCCCTGATTTCTATTCCGGGAGGCACGCACGGCAACAGCCTACTGCCGATGCTGGCGCTCGCCGTACCCTGGTTCGAAGAGTTGCGGATGAACTAACACAAAAACGCAGGCGGCGCCTACGCTGCTTTTGATTTCCGTTCCAGCCTCATGGGCTTACCGCGCAGGACGATACGAAGCGGTCTGCCCGATTCGAGGGTAATGTCGGTTTTTCGTTTCGATACGCTGACCTTGATGATTCTACCGCGAAAGTCGAGGCGGAAAGAGTACGACTTCCATTGGTCCGGGATAAATGGGTCCAGGTGGAGCTCGCCATCGCGAATGCGCATGCCGCCGAATCCTTTCACGATGCTCATCCACGTTCCGGCCATGCTCGTAATGTGGCATCCATCCTCGGTATCGTTGTTGTAATCGTCGAGGTCGAGCCGCGCCGTGCGAAGGTACAGCTGGTAAGCTTTTTCGCGATAACCCAAACGCGACGCAAGGATAACGTGAACACAGGGCGATAATGACGACTCGTGTACCGTCATGGGTTCATAAAAGTCGAAGTTTCGCTTAATAGTCTCCCTATCATAGTTATCCTCGAAAAAATAAAGTCCCTGCAGAACGTCAGCCTGCTTGATAAAACACGACCTCAGGATTCTGTCCCACGACCATTTCTGATTTAACGGTCTGTCTTCCGGGGACAAATCGTCCGTAGTCAACAATTCCTTATCGAGAAAACCATCCTGTTGCAGGAAGACGCCCCGCTCTTTATCCTCCGGGAAATACATTTCCGCAGCGATCTTCTTCCATGTTGCAAGATCGGCTTTTTCCTTGAACTTAGTTTTCTTGACGATCTCGCGATACCGTTCCGGCTTGTGCTCACGAAGCCAGGCGATGTTCTCGGATGTATAGTTTAGGGTCCACACCGCGAGCAGGTTCGTATACCAGTTGTTGTTTATGTTGTTTTCGTATTCGTTGGGGCCGGTGACACCCAGCATTACGTACTTGTCCTTCGCGGTCGACCAGTTAACGCGCTGCGCCCAGAACCGCGAAATCGCGATGAGCACCTCCAGTCCATACTCTCCCATATATTCCTGGTCGCCGGTGTATCGAATGTAATCGTATATCGCATAAGCGATTGCCCCGTTCCTGTGAATCTCTTCGAAAGTAATCTCCCATTCGTTATGACATTCCTCACCATTCATCGTCACCATGGGATATAGCGCGGCGCCATCGCGAAACCCAAGCTTCTCTGCATTCTCTATTGCTTTTTGCAAGTGCTTGTAACGGTAGATGAGCAGGTTTCGGGCAACCCGTGGAGGCGCGGTACCCAGGAAGAATGGCAGACAGTAAGCTTCCGTATCCCAATACGTGCTACCCCCGTATTTCTCGCCCGTGAATCCTTTAGGACCGATGTTCAGACGTTCGTCTTCGCCGGTGTACGTCTGCATCAACTGGAATATATTGAACCGAATGCCTTGCTGGGCGGCAGTATCTCCGGTAATGGTCACATCGCATTTTTCCCATTTCTCCTCCCAGGATCGGGCATGCGCTGCCAGCAATTTGTCATACCCGTCGTTGACGGCCTTTCGAAGCACCTTACGGCAAGTGGCCACCATATCTTCCTTCGGATGATTTTCGGAGGAGAGTACAGCCGCATACTTGTATATCACGACCTCTTCACCCTGGTGCAGATCGAGCTGTACGATGTTGCCGGCAAATTTTTCCCTCAGCTCTACATTTATGCGCGTCTCCGGTTCCTTCCCACCGCTCACAATCCGATATCGCATTCCTGTAGTGACATGGAACAGTGTCTTCCGCGTCTCTGCCGTCACCAGGGCGTGTCCGGGTTCCGCCTCCTTGTACACCTCATCCCAGAATTTTTCGCCGTAGTTAGCGTCACGGTTTACTACGTCGGCGTCGACGTACAGGCTAAGGGTAGTACTCGACGAAAAATTCAACGGCGTAATTGCATAACGGATGACGCCAACTTCTGGGTTGGCCATGCTGCAAAACCTTCGTGCATCAACGCGAACTCTTTTGCCGTCGGCAAAGCGGGCGGTGAAGCGTCGCGAGAGCAGCCCGATCTTCATATCGAGTTCACGGTAAAAATCCTCCACCTCGCATTTGGCCAGATCGAGTTTCTGATTGTCTATGGAAACGTGTATGCCGATCCAACTGGGTGCATTAAGCACCTTGGCGAAGTATTCCGGGTAGCCGTTCTTCCACCAGCCGACACGGGTTTTGTCGGGATAGTATATGCCGGCGACATAACTTCCCTGTAGCGATTTACCGGAGTACTCCTCCTCGAAGTTCGCACGCTGCCCCATGCGCCCGTTCCCGATGCTGAA
The DNA here is from genome assembly GCA_032907565.1 of Cyclobacteriaceae bacterium. GTDB lineage: Bacteria > Bacteroidota > Bacteroidia > Cytophagales > Cyclobacteriaceae > ZC4RG29. The sequence goes on from JAJJPK010000102.1 coordinate 39,940, forward strand.
CAGACTTTCAGACACTTCGTGAACTTCGGGATCGAACCGGTCTTCTATGATCTTCCAGTCGTGATGGCGGATGTAGTTCTTCATCTTCGTAGGTGTAACTCTGTTCCTTATTTATTTCGTCGGGCCGGCCTTCTCCAGACGGCTCAGCATGTCGACAGTAAATTCGCTGATCGTGGGCAATACGAGGTGCGCTTTTCCCAGCCGTTCCGGCGATCCGATCCCCACGCACTTCATCCCCGCGGCAAGGGCAGCCTCCACACCCGCTTCTGCATCTTCAAATACGATACAACTCGAAGGATCCACACCCAGGCGTTTCGCGGCAAGGTGGAAGATTTCCGGGTCGGGCTTGGTGTGCTCGATCATAGACCCGTCGATGATGACCTCAAACAGATCGCGTATTTCAAGGCGGTCCACAACGAGTTGTGCATTTTTGCTGCTGGATGCGAGAGCGACCTTCCTGCCCGTATTCCTGATGTCGGCGACGAGTTCCTTCACGCCGGGAAATATCTCGCCGGGTTCCATCTTTGCAATCAACTCGTTAAACCACTGGTTCTTTTTCTCCGCCATCTGTTCCCGCTCGGCCGGTTCGGCCCGGATACCTCCGATTTCCAATACGATTTCCAGCGACTGCATCCGGCTCACTCCCTTGAGGCGTTCGTTATCTTCCGGTGTAAGTTCGAAGCCCAATTCGGCTGCCAGGCGTTTCCACGCCAGATAGTGGTACCGCGCAGTGTCGACGATCACACCATCGAGGTCGAATATGCAGGCCCCCATCAACGATAGCGCCGTTTAAGATTCCGCATTGCCTGTCTCATACGTTTCCTGTATCAGTGCGTTGGTCTCCTCCAGAGATTTAAATACTTCGAATGTCTTACCCTGTGTGCGAAGGGCGCCCAGTGCGTTGCCGTAGCGTGCCGCCTGGATGTAGTCTCGGGGATCCTGCAGAAATCCGAAACCCAATCCGCCCGCAAACGAGTCGCCGGCACCGGTCGTATCGATAACGTGCTCGACCGGTATGGCAGGAACGAGCTCTTCTACAAAGTCCCTTCCGTCCTTGTAATACGTCATGCATCCCCGGGAGTCAAGCGTAATGTACACGCAGCGAACCCCCATGCCCAGGCAATGCCGCGCGAAAGCCCTGAGCATGTCATGATCGAGCTCAATCTCACGGGTGAAGTCCTGCGTTTCGTATTCCTTCTTGAACCACGACGCGTAGGCTTCTTCGAGGTTCATCTTCAGAATATCGATGTACGGAAGCCATTGATCCCGATCGATCCAGAATTTTCGTTGACGTTCGCCGTTGATGAGACATGCTGTGGTCGGACCATGCGCATCAAATACGATGATCCCTTTACTTTCATTCTTGAGATAGCGCAGGGTGTCGAGCGATATCTCGTAATCGCTGATGGGCACGAACACAAACACGTCACAGTCCAACAACCCCTTGACGTCGGCAGGCAGTATGGGATCCATAAATCCTGTCTGGCGCTCAAGGCGGTTGTTCATATCGACAAAGCGGAGGCTTATAATATCGCCCTGGTCATTGCGTGAGGTAACACAGCGCAGGTCGACGCCGCGATAACCCTTGAACACTTCTTTGACATTGTCGAGATCGACTTTGCGCACATGCGTGACCGGAAAGATTCGTATGCTGTCGCCAGCCAGGGTTGACAATGCAATGACAGGGTGCGTCACACAACCCCACTTCTGGATCAGGTCGCCATTGTGGGTGACGATGTGGTCGCGGGGCACGGGTCCGATGATTGCAATCTGTTTCATGACTCCTCCTTTTCGTGCATGAGTTGTTCATTCCTTTGTCTCGACAAGGTAGGCCGCCCCGAACACGCCTGCGCTGTCGCCCAGCACCGGCCTGACGATGGGTGTCTCCACCCGGTTGTTGAAAATATTCTTCTTCAGGGAATCCATTCCCTCGGAATAGATCGCATCAATGTTCCCGAGTCCACCCCCGATCACGATCACGTGGGGATCGATAATATTGATGATAACGCTTATGGCCTGCCCGAAGAAGTCAGTCAGGCGCTTCAGCGTTTCCCGCGCCACATCATCCGACGATGCGTCGGCAACGATCTCCGGCATTCTTTTCTTCTTCCCTGCTCTTGATTCATAATAGGCCTCGAGTGCGGGCCCGGACAGGACTTTTTCCACGCACCCCTTTTTGCCGCAATAGCAATGACCGCCTGAAGCATCGAGAAAGTTGTGACCCCACTCCCCACCAATCCCATGGAGGCCGTTGATCACTTCGCCATTGACCACGAGACCGCCGCCCACGCCCGTACCCATGATGACCCCAAAGACCACCCGGGCGTCAGGAAACTGTTGCCTGACAACCCCAAGGCGGGTTTCCGCCAACGCAAAGCAGTTGGCGTCGTTGGCCATATGCACTTCAATACCAAGGGCCCGTTCCAGGTCTGCCTTGAGTGGTTTGCCGTTTAGCGCAGTGGTATTGCAATTCTTCATGACCCCGGTCTGAGGATCAAGTGCTCCCGGCGTTGCTATGCCAATCCGGTCGGGCTTGCTGCCGGCAAATTCCGTCATAAGCCGAAACATTTTCGCAATCTGACCGACGATGTGCTCATAGCCGCGAAAGGCTTCAGTAGGAATACGCTCCCGGTATAATACGGAAGGTGACTCAGCCGGAGTCAGGATGGCTCCTTCGATCTTGGTACCCCCCAGATCAATTCCCCAAAGACGGTCTTGGTTCATAGTACTCATGGCATTACAAGGCGGGCTATCCGCCATGAATAATCGGTAATAAAAGTCGGATTAAGATAAGAGACGCTGGCGTCAAAACAAGACGTGCGGCCACTTTAAATGCGCTATCTGGAGGCCGTCTGTCCCTGACGGTTTCCGATGCGGGCCTCCGAGATAAGTGCGTCGAGTGCGTTGATTTCGGCAGTTTTCCTTTCTGCGCTCCATCCGGAATACCGCGCCAGTTCCTCGGTGACCTCAGCCTTCCAGCGTTCGACACGCATGATGTCAAAGTTCAAAAGTCCGGTCCGGCGCAAAAAGAAATCGACTAGCGTAACGATCATCTCGTGATGAAAGCAGAACCACAACTCAGACAGAATCAGGGCAAGATCTTTGTCCAGCGCGGCGTCCTGTTGCAGGAAATTCCGGAGGATCAGGTTGGTCTGTTGTCCATAATTTGCGACAAGATATTCGGCAGTGCGGGCGTCAAGGCCAACGTCTGAAAGCTGACGGGCAACCTCTTCGCGGTATTTGACCACGTCCTGATAGCCACTAAACGTATGGCCTGCGAGCCGGATCCTGTGCGTAAAGCATTCGCGCAACACGTGTTCCGCAAAGTACCGGTCCACAACCAGGTCGACAACGCGCTCGGCCATCTTACGATAGCCCGTCAGTTTGCCACCCGCAATGGATATCAATCCTGAGGACGATTCAAAAATTTCATCTTTGCGCGATAACTCGGAAGCGGACTTACCTTCTTCATGAATTAGCGGTCGCAGACCAGCCCAGCTGGATTCTATATCATCGAGAGAAAGATGCACAGAAGGAAAGGTGTCGTTGACGGCGCGGATGAGGTACTCCGCATCCTCCACAGTGGCCACTACGTGATCTTTGTCACCCTGATAATTGGTATCCGTTGTGCCGATGTACGACACACGACCCCGCGGGATAGCAAATATCATCCTGCCGTCGTTCACATCGAAGTATATCGCCTGTTGCACGGGCAGACGCTCGCGCGGTACTACGATATGCACGCCCTTGGTGAGGTGGAGGTGTTTGCCACTGAGCGATCCATCGGCCGTGCGCAGGTCGTCGACCCAAGGCCCGGTTGCATTGACAACGGCTGTTGCCTGCAGGTCCAATTCCTCACCAGTGAGTTCGTCGATCACACGTGCACCTGCGATATGCTTGTCTTCGTATAGGAAGTCGCGCGCTGCCACGTAGTTGACACATATCGCACCCAGCTGAAATGCTTTTTTCATTACCTCCAGCGTCAGCCGGGCATCGTCAGTACGGTATTCAGCGTAGATAGCGCCGCCTTTGATGAAGTCTTTCTTCAGGAGGGGTTCGTATCGAAGGGTTTGCGGGCGGGTCAACATGCGCCGCTGGTCAGCCTTTTTTACGTTCGCCAGCCAGTCGTACAGCTTAAGGCCGAGCGACGTGATCAGATAGCCCAGCGACTTCCCTTCGGAAAGGGGCAACAGCATTTTTTCAGGGATGACGAGGTGCGGCGCCAGATTGTGAACGACAGCGCGTTCGCTTCCCACTTCCTTGACAAGGCCGAATTCCAGTTGCTTGAGATAGCGAAGCCCGCCGTGAATCAATTTGGTGGACCGGCTGCTGGTGCCGGATGCAAAATCGTCGCGCTCCACGAGGGCTACCTTAAGTCCCCGGGACACGGCGTCGAGCGCAATGCCCGCGCCGGTGATGCCCCCGCCGATCACCAGTACGTCGAACCGTTCGCTTCTGAGCCGCTCCAGCAGCTGTTCCCTAAAGGTTACCGAAAACCCGTGTAATGCCATACTGTAGTCAAGTTCCGTATCAGCACAAACGCACGGCGGCGATCGTTCTTACTCTTTCGCCCATCCTTTTGTGCGTTCGACGGCACGAAGCCATCCTTTATACAATCGCTTGCGGGTCTCTTCGTCCATATTTGGCGTAAATGTCCTGTCGATAGTGCGAGCCGACTCAATATCTTTCTTCGTCCACATGCCTGACGCGATGCCCGCAAGGAACGCCGCACCCATTGCAGTGGATTCGATGACAGCCGGACGTTCGACGCTGGCCCCAAGGATGTCGGCCTGGAACTGCATAAGCACGTTGTTAGCGCTCGCGCCCCCGTCAACTTTCAGCGTTGACAAGGGAATGCCTGCATCCTGTTGCATGGCCTCCAGGACGTCGCGTGTTTGGTAAGCCATCGACTCAAGCGTCGCTTTGATGATATGATCTTTGCCGGTATCCCGCGTGAGCCCGAATATTGCTCCTCTTGCGTACATGTCCCAGTAAGGTGCACCCAGACCGGCAAAGGCGGGCACGACATATACTTCATTAGATCCGAGCGCCTTGGATGCAAAGTATTCGGAATCTTTTGATTGGTCGATCATATGAAGGCTGTCGCGCAGCCACTGAATGGCGGCGCCTGCGATAAAGACGCTGCCCTCCAGAGCGTACTCGACCTTCCCGTCCAGGCCCCAGGCGATGGTAGTGACGAGCCCATGCCGCGAGATCTGGATACGTTCGCCCGTATTCATCAGCATAAAGCATCCGGTACCGTACGTGTTCTTTACCATTCCAGGTTCAAAACACGCCTGTCCGAACAAGGCGGCATGCTGATCTCCCGCAACACCCATAATCGGTATTGCTGTGCCGTTGACGTCCCATGATCCGAAATGAGCTGCCGAGGGCAACACCTTAGGCAGCATGGATGCGGGGATGTTTAGTTCGTTGAGAAGCCGTGTATCCCAATCGAGATTGCGGATGTCAAACAGCAGCGTACGCGAAGCGTTGGTGTAGTCGGTTACGTGCGATTTCCCGCCGGTCAGGTTCCAGATGAGCCAGGAGTCAACGGTACCAAAGGCGAGTTCACCTTTCTCGGCACGCGCACGCACACCTTCGACGTTGTCGAGGATCCATCGGACTTTGGTAGCGGAGAAATAGGAGTCGATGACCAGTCCGGTATGTTCGCGCACGTAAGGTTCAAGTCCTTGTTCCTTCAGTTCCTCGCATAGCGGAGCCGTTCGCTTGTCTTGCCAGACGATGGCATTGTACACCGGTTCTCCGGTATTGCGATCCCACACCACGGTGGTCTCCCGCTGGTTGGTGATCCCGATAGCTTTGATTGACGATTCCTTGACTTTGTGTTCGCGAATGAGTTTTTGAAGCACGCTCATTTGCGAACCCCATATTTCCTTTGGGTCATGTTCCACCCATCCGGAATGCGGAAAGATCTGGCGGAACTCTTGTTGGGCGATGCCCTGGATGCGGCCTCGTTCGTCGAACAAGACGGCCCGGGAGCTTGTGGTTCCCTGGTCAAGTGCGATAACGTAGTTCATGATGTGAAAGATCAGAAAATGAGCACGTAGAGTCCAGCTCCGACTACGGCGCCGGTAAGCGGACCGGCTACCGGTATCCAGGCGTAGGACCAATCGGAATGCCCTTTTCCGCGTACGGGAAGTATGGCGTGGGCAAGACGCGGACCCAAATCCCGCGCCGGGTTTATGGCGAAGCCAGTCGTACCGCCCAGGCCGATACCAATCACGGTGACGAGCGCTCCGATCACAAGTGGATTGAGCCCCTCCGTGAAGCGGTTCGCTCCGATGAAGAGTACGCCCATAACGAGGATCATAGTGCCGATCACCTCGCTGATGAAGTTATTGCCGCTAGACCGTATGGCGGGCGCAGTACAAAAGACAGCTAATTTCAGGGCTGGATCGTTGGTGTGCGACCAGTGCGGGAGGTAGTGCAGCCAAACCAATACGGCTCCGACAAAGGCGCCGGCAAGTTGAGCTGCGAAGTAGCCCGCGACCTGATCCCACGGAAAAGCGCCTGTGACAGCCAGCCCCAGGGTTACAGCCGGGTTGATATGCGCGCCACTGAATTGGCCCACTGCATAGATTGCCATACTTACGGAGAGTCCCCATCCTATCGTAATGGTGAGCCAGCCGGCATTTTCTGATTTCGAATGTTTGAGCAGGACCCCTGCCACAACACCATCGCCCAAAAGGACGAGGAGGAGGGTTCCCAGGAATTCACCAAGGTAAGGAGACATAGGTTTGGTATAGGTAAGGATATGGGATTGCGATTGCTGGTGATTTCCGATTTATTCCTCGGCACGCGCCAGCGCTTCGTCGCGGGTCCGCACACGTTCCACGACGAATTCACCGATCTGGGTTCCGATCTCCGCTCCCACTTCACATGCCCTGCGATAGTGAATGCCACCGTAAAGACGGCTGATGACTGCTTCCTGAGCCGCTTCCTTGAAGGAATTGAACTTCCTGGCAGTCATGCCGAATTCCACTTCAGTGCTGTCCGTGAATGCGAAATTGTCGCCGAACAGATCTGTCAATACTACCGCGGCGGCGCTGGATATCATACTGTGTCCACTCGTATATTCCGGAAATGGCGGTGTTTGCAACAGCGGTACCCAGTTTTCATCAATGTACTGGTTGATGTAAGTCTCCGGCCGGACAAGATTGCTCCTGTATTTTTCATCCCAGCAGCTCACGAATGCATCCATCAGGGCCATTGACACCATGGCGTATGCCTCGGCCGATTCTGCGAGGGATTTCTTGGTCTTCTTGCATGCGTGCTCTGTAATAGAGAGCCAGTGCCCACCGGGCGAGATTTTTTTGGTAGCGAACATGACGTGCCCCTTGACGTTCATGACGAACGGGTTGCAGTCCCAGAAGCGGGCGATTTCCTTTTGCTCTTCTGTCAACGAAGAGCCGACGGTGAATACCTCGTGCGCCTCTTTATAAAAGGGCGACGCCGTGTCTAGCGAGAACGGAAGCGGCGGCTCAGGTTTGAACTGTGCCGCGGAGTCCAGCACGAAAGTGCGAACCTTGTTCCAATGGGGTTCGACACCGTCCATATACGCCGGCGGCGTAGGTTTCCATGTGGCCGGATCATTATCTACGGTGTACTTCGGGAAGGAGCGCGTTTGCTTGTAATTATCGGATCCTGACCACTGCAGGATGTGTTTTGCCACCGTTTCCCCGTAGGCAATGGAGCGGTCGAAGACGTCCTCAGGCATGCCAATAGCACGGTACTCGCTGAGGATTTGCGTGTGGAACTGGTCCATCTTGTCCTCCGAAAAGACCAGTGCGCGTCCTACAAGGATAGCAGCCTCTACGGCGGACAGGCTAAGACAGTACTCCTCCTCTCCTTCCGGTCCGGGGACCGGCTCCAGCCCCTTTATCTGGCCAGCCAGGCTCTTGAATTGGGGATTCCCCTTGATCGCAGCCTCGTACGCAGCAATACTCGTATATCCGTATATACGACTAGCGACTGGAGGCGAGAAAATGTCGTGGATGATAATGCTGGTCACTTGTCGGATCGTACGGTGCAGGAAATCAGGGTTTTCAGCCTCCGATCTCCAGGCCTCGTTTACCGGATTGCTGCAGCCCGCCACCAGGGCGGCGAGCATTAGCGCTTGCGCCAATCTCATTCTCATGTCGGTAGGTTCGTGCTCACTTTGTCAAAAGTAATAAACTTAGTTAAACAAGCGTACCCGGTTTGGACACAAAGTGCAGGCGCAAACGACCGCGGAATCGGTAGCAAGGAAGTGAAGCATTTCACTTGCACGTTCGAGGTTGGACTTCGATTTGCCGGTACGTATAATTGCGGACCATGTCATCGGCGACTGAAAGCGAACCGCTCCACTATATTTCGGCCATATTTCGGCCGAAATTTGTTACTTTGGGGGGTGACCGACGTGGCGCGATAATTTCCGAGCCGACACGGCAGCACAACGTCGCCGATACAACCAGAGCCAGTACATAATTATCTATGAAATACAATCAAGTAACCATTAAAGATATTGCCCGGGAGCTGGGCATCTCACCCTCGACGGTTTCCCGCGCGCTCAAAGATCATCCGGATATAAGTCCGGAAACGAAGCGAGCCGTTAACGAACTTGCAGAAAAACTAAACTACCAGCCCAACATCGTTGCGCTCAGCCTCCGGCAAAGCAAGACAAACACCTTGGGCGTTATCATTCCGGAAATTGTTCACTTCTTCTTTTCCACTGTCATCAGTGGTATTGAGGATGTCGCCTACAGCGCGGGATACAATGTAATCCTGACCCAGTCCAACGAATCGTCGCAACGCGAAATTACTGACATGAAGGCGCTGTTCAACAGCCGCGTTGATGGCATGCTCCTATCGCTGTCGCGGGAGACGACGAACTTCGATCACATCGACGCCATGCTCGCGAAGGGCGTGCCGATGGTGTTCTTCGACCGGGTCTACGATCATCCCGGCACCAGCAAGGTCATTGTGGACGACCGGGGTGGAGCGCGTGAGGCTACACTGCACCTCATTGATCAGGGCTGCAAGCGGATCGCCCACATCGAAGGCTCTCCGAATCTGGATATCACGCGTCAGCGCCTCGAAGGATACCTCGACGCCCTGAAAGAGCGCAACATGCCGATCGACGAAAGTCTGATCATTCCATGCCCCGAGGCTACCATCGAGGCAGGGAAGCGGTCGACTGAGCGTCTGCTGAACCTATCACCGCTCCCGGACGGGATATTTGCTACCAACGACCCTGTGGCGATGGGTGCGATGCAGGTCATTCGCGGCAAAGGGTTGTCTATTCCCGGAGATATTGCGGTAGTAGGATTCAGCAACTGGCTGTTCAGCTCCATGATGGATCCTCCCCTCTCTTCCGTCGATCAGCCCGGATTCGAAATGGGCCAGGAGGCTACAAAACTGCTCATCAGCCAGATCGAGACGCGGTCCAAGGATGACGTCGAGCCGAAACCCGTCACAAAAGTGCTGAAGACAAAGCTCATCATCCGCGAATCTTCATTGAAGAAAACCCCGAAGTAGGTCATAGACCACTTCAGGGTTGTTTTCAGTAGCTGATTGCGTTTCCCTGGCGAACGCCCAGGGTGATCGTGGGTCAAATTGACTTACTTTGCACCCAAATTTTATCTATGGCCCATGGAATTACATCCAGGAGTCTGGGCGACCTCGTTTCTTTTGTCACGAACGGCGCCGTTCTCCAGGGTGAAACTACTTTTGGAAAGTTTCGCGTCACTGCGTACTCCGGTTCAGTAGTACGTATCGACGCAACACGCGACGCGTTCGACGACTTTTCCTATGCGGTCGTCGCCCAACCACTTGAAGACACGCTGGCCTTCCGTGACCTCGGCGATATACTGGAGATTACACTGGCCACATTCACCATTCGTATCACCAAGTACCCGGTTCGTTTCACGTTCATTACCAATGATGGACGCGTCATCAACGAAGATCATTCGTTCGGCATCAGCTGGAATGGTGAACAGGTGACAAGCTATCGGAAACTTCAGGAAGGGGAACGCTTTATCGGACTTGGCGAGAAAACCGGACCGCTCGACAAACGCGGTATGGGTTATCAAAACTGGAATACCGACAGCTATGGTTTCCCCTTGAACGCCGACCCATTGTATTGCACGACTCCATTCTATATCGGGGTGCACAACCAGCTCGTGTACGGGATCTTCTTCGACAACAGCTACAAGTCCTTCTTCAATTTTGGCGCATCGAACAACCAGTTCTCGAGTTTTTCGGCAGACGCGGGAACCATGCGGTATTATTTCATGCACGATGCCCGTATGGCCGATCTTCTTCGCGACTACACCTGGCTTACGGGCCGGATCAAACTCCCGCCCCGGTGGAGCATTGGGTATCAGCAATGCCGATACAGCTATTATCCGGATGTTGAGGTACTCAGCGTAGCGCGAACGTTTCGTGAAAAGGAAATCCCCGCCGACGCGATCGTCCTCGACATCCACCACATGGATGAGTACAAGATATTCACCTGGAACAAGAGTCATTTCCGCGACCCCGTGCGCCTCATCCGTGAGTTGCGCGACATGGGCTTCCAGGTGGTGGTAATTTGTGATCCCGGCATCAAGGTCGAGCCCGGGTACCACGCGTATGATGAAGGTATGCGCGAGAATGTTTTCCTCAAGTATCCCGACGACTCGCCGTACACTGCGCAGGTGTGGCCGGGATGGTGTCATTTCCCGGACTTCACCGACCCCGTAGCCCGGGAATGGTGGAAAAGGCAGTTCACCGTTTATACCGACCTCGAAATCCGGGGATTCTGGAACGACATGAATGAGATCGCTACTTGGGGCAATATGGTGCCGGAAAACGTCGAGTTCTCGTTCGAAGGCAAGAAGGGCACCATGCGTTCCGGCCGGAATCTTTACGGGTTGATGATGGCGCGCAGCACGTACGAAGCTGCCCGGGAACGGTTAGGTGGAAAGCGGCCTTTCAATCTGACACGCTCAGGATACTCCGGCGTACAGCGATACGCCGCAGTATGGACGGGCGACAACGTCTCATACGATGAACACATGCTGCTCGGGGCGCGCATGACAAGCAACATGGGACTCGCGGGGATTGCTTTTGCAGGTTACGACGTAGGCGGCTTTGTTGGTGACGCCCATGCCAGGCTTTTTGCGCGGTGGGTTTCCATCGGCTCATTCGCCCCGTTCTTCCGTGGGCACACCATGATCAACAGCCGCGACTCCGAGCCGTGGTCATACGGTGAAGAGGTAGAACAGATCGCGCGTAACTACATCCGCTTTCGCTATCAACTGATGCCCTATTTGTATTCGGTCTTTTACGAGTCGTCCGAAACCGGCCTGCCCATACAGCGTTCGCTCGCGATCGACTACACCTTCGACTCTCGCGTGTACGACAGCCGGTATTACAACGAGTACCTATTCGGGCCGTACCTTCTCGTATGCCCCGTGGAAAGTACGCGAGACCTTGCACGCGTATTCCTTCCCGAAGGAGAGTGGTACTACCTTTACGATGGCACACGCTTCGACGGCAATGCCGAGGTGGCCGTCGACTGCCCTATTGCGCGGCTTCCGGTATTTGTCAAAGCCGGCGCCATCATCCCGATGCAGCCGGTGATGCCCAACACGTCGATGACGCCCGATGTGATGACGCTTCACCTGTACAAGGGAAAAGAAGCCGAAACCTTTTGGTACTACACCGACGATGGCGAAACGTTCGACTACCTCGAAGGCCACTACCACCGGCGCGCGATCGCATACGTTCCGGAAACGCGTACACTTACACTGGGAGCCGTTGAAGGAACATACACATCGCCCGCACGCACACTCCGCCTCGCCCTGCACGGGTTTGACGACGCTGGCGCGACTGTCTCCGTGAACGGAGTCCCTCACGAACTGCGTCAGGAAACTCTCCAATTCTTTGGTCCGCTTGAAAAGTTCGATCCCTTTTACGACCCTGCACCGGTTAGCGGTGAGTTGGTGCGTGTCGCCGAACTGACGTACGAGACCGGGGCTGTGGTTATTGAATGGTAAATGAACAAAGACAGGAGCAGATGCAGATGCAGAGGCAGAGGCAGAGGCAAATGCACCCCAATCACTTTCTGCGCAAACCGGAACGTTGTCGCCCAATGACGCCACTGCATCTGCTTCTGCATCTGCCTCTGCTTCTGCCTCTGATATTGCCTGTGTGCATTCTTTTGTTCATTTTAGCAAGATATGCAAACCAAGGCCCGCTCATTCCGCATTCATACTTCACCTCCAATGTAACGGCATGAGCACGACGCCCCGCCCAAAGCCCCGGATGACCTTCTGGCAGATATGGAACATGAGCTTCGGCTTCATGGGAATTCAGTTGGGTTTTGCGCTTCAGAACAGCAACGCAAGCGGTATTCTGCGCAACTACGGAGCCGAGATCGAACAGCTGTCGTGGTTTTGGCTCGCCGCGCCGATCGTCGGGATGGTTGTACAACCGATAGTCGGCCACTACAGCGACCGCACGTGGACCCGGTTGGGACGACGCCGGCCTTATTTCCTGGCCGGGGCGATATTTTCTTCCTGCGCTCTCATCCTTATGCCCAACGCCTGGATCCTAGGATCGCTGGCGCCGCTTATGTTCATCGGGGCAGGCTTTCTGATGATTATGGATGCGAGTTTCAACCTCGCGATGGAACCCTTCCGCGCGCTGGTGGCCGACAACCTCCCGGACGAGCAGCGCACGCTCGGCTTTTCCGTACAGACCTCGCTCATCGGCGTGGGGGCCGTGGTGGGCTCCTGGCTGCCATGGGCGCTTGCGAGGCTCGGGGTTGGCGATTCTGCACCGGAAGGGGAAGTTGCTGCCAACGTTCAGCTCGCCTTTTACATCGGAGCTGTATTCTTCATACTCACCATCCTCTGGACTGTATTCCGCACCCGCGAATTTTCGCCCGAAGAATATGAGGCCTATCACGGAAAAACAGAAGACCGGCGCGAGGGCCTCATGACGATATTCCGCGACTTCACGAAGATGCCGCGCACCATGCGGCAGCTGGGACTCGTACAATTCTTTTCCTGGTTCGCGCTTTTCGGGATGTGGGTCTTCACCACTGACGCCATCGCGACCCACATTTTCGGGCTGCCCGTTACCGACCGGAGCTCCCAGGCTTATCGCGAGGCGCAGAGCTGGACGGGGATCATCTTCGGTGTCTACAACCTGGTCTCTGCTGTGTATGCGTTGTTCCTGTCGCGGATCGCCGCCCGCATTGGCAGGAAGAAGACCCATGCGTTTTCTCTGATCCTGGGAGGAATCGGGCTGCTATCGTTTTTCTTCGCCCCCAACAAGGAGTTCCTTATTTTTTCTATGGCGCTTGTCGGGATTGCCTGGGCCAGCATTCTGGCCATGCCTTATGTGATCCTGTCGAGCTCAATCCCGGCGGGTAAGATGGGGATCTACATGGGGATTTTTAACTTTTTCATCACCTTCCCTCAAATCCTGAATGGCCTTATCGGGGGCCCCATGGTACGACACATATACAATAATGAGCCGGTGTATGCCCTGGTGCTGTCGGGCATTTTCTTCATTTCCGCGGCCATAAGCGTCATTTTCGTCTACGATCCGATCGATCTCCGGGGCAAACCCGTCGAAACGGTGCCACGTACGATTTGACGCGTTTCTGTACAGTTTTGTCACACCAGAGTGCGTAACTTCGGCACGGATTTTATTCCTAACCTTCCTAACCTAATGGCTATGGCGCAGAAATTTTTTTGGTTAGCGGCCGCCGTACTTTTTTTGGCCGCGT
>JAJJPK010000103.1:0-18608 GCA_032907565.1 Cyclobacteriaceae bacterium
ACTTCGACCTTCGGTCTCGTCCCGGGCTACAAACATTCAGCCCCGCTGGGGCTGGTATTCTTCGCTCTCACACTCACACTCACACTGTCTTCCTCCGCTCCACTGTCTCCTCGTTGCGCGCCAATGTAAAGTGTACATCGAAAAAAGATTCCCTGTGGCGCGCGACCAAGCCAACACGCCGTTATCCCGGGACTTCGACCTTCGGTCTCGTCCCGGGCTACAAACATTCAGCCCCGCTGGGGCTGGTATTCTTCGCTCTCACACTCACACTCACACTGTCTTCCTCCGCTCCACTGTCTCCTCGTTGCGCGCCAATGTAAAGTGTACATCGAAAAAAGATTCCCTGTGGCGCGCGACCAAGCCAACACGCCGTTATCCCGGGACTTCGACCTTCGGTCTCGTCCGGGGCTACAAACATTCAGCCTCGCTGGGGCTGGTTATTCTTCGCTCTCACACTCACACTCACACTGTCCTACTAGTTACCCTTCCTAACCCTGTACGCCGCTACTTTACCGTAAACAAAGGACCGGTCGTTGAAGTAAATCGACTTACTCAGTTCGTCGTCTTTGACGATGTGTGAAGCGAGGTCGTCCGGGACTTCCCGCGGGATGATGAGGTTGCGGAAGCTTACTCTTGCATTGTCGCTGGCGGCGCGCAGCACGCCGGAAAACAATCGATGGGTTTCTGCTTCACTCATCAGCTCGCAGATGTTTGAAAGAGCGAAACAGTCGATCGACCCGGGTGGGACATCCTGTATCCAGCTTTGTGCATCGGCAGTGATAACCCGGATACGATCGATCCGTTCCTTTATCGTGTCGTAGTTCTGTGGTTGAAGGTACGGCGGCGTTTCCCATTCATTGCGGTAGCGTCCGAGCAGGTACAGGGAGAGGAAGTAGTTACCTTCAATGGGTATATCGCGTAATGCTTTGCGCGACCTGTTGTAAAAGCTTTCGGCAAACGACCGGCTTCCGTCATCAAAGTGAAAGTAGTCGGCAACAAGGCCTCGCCGCGCCAGCACTTGCTTGTTGAACAAAATTTTGAATATCCACTGAAACCGTTTTGTATTCCAGACCTCATCGAAATATTCTTCTTGAGTATGGCCGTCTTTCCGATCGAACAAGCCACTCACGCGTCGCCTGCCCTGGAGCAACGAAATGAATTTTCCGGCAAAACGTATGAACCGCTCATACTTTCCGCTCATAATGAAACCCCGCGCGATAAATTCCTTGTTGCTATCCCAGTAGGCAGCAGCGTCCGGTGATAAATTATTTTTGATCGCTTGATAGTAGTTCATCCGGTCTGTGCACGCCCGCAATCCCGAAAATTCAACGAACTCGTGAAACGTCAATCCCTTAATGGCCGCAATCTTTAGTTCAAGAATGTACGACTGCATCGGATTAATATCGATGCTGTAGATTATTCTGGGATTGAACAGAAGGAATCCAAGAACATTACACCCTCCTGACGTAATAGCGAACACGGACTCATTGTCCCGAATTTGTAGCGCACGATGATCGCTCTCGGGATCTTCCCAATTGTGTGTGAAGACCAAGTTAAAAAGCGAAACCTGTTGACCGTTATCCATTGGCTGTTTGAACGTTTGGCCAAAGACCATGGCTGTTATAGAAAGGCGCAAGGGTAATGCCGTTCCTGCAACTCCACGAGAATATCTCCTCCATGCTGGCCACGCTGATGTTTCCCTTTCCTGCCGAATAGCTCGTGAAAGCCTTCTCGAACGCAAGCACAATGGCTTCCAGGATGCACCCATGTGATACATCGGGTAATGGGTAACGATAGAATGTCGACCTGTAATCCGGGAGAAACTCGTAACCGCCCTTGACCTGCCCCATGCCCCCGTGGAAGATTGTCGGACATACAGGATGGAACGCTACTTCGGTGTTCTTAGGATAACCGGCATCGCAAACCAGCGCATCCTCCCGGCAGCCTTCGAGCGAAAGCGATGTTGAACTCGACACCAGAACAATGACATTGGCTTCGGGTAGGAGCACCCGGTAGTCTGTGGCGGAGCCGACCTCGTGCCCCTCCTTCCGCAGTGACATGGCAAGCTTCTCAAGTCGCACAGCGTTCCGCGCGGCAACAAGAAGTGATTTTACCTTTCCCTTGAAATAGTGTGTGACGGCCATTCCGATATCGCCGGTTGCCCCGACGATCAACAGATTGCTCGACGCCAGGTCCACGCGGCGTTGAGTTGCCGCAAGCTCAATGCCCTTGACAACGAAAGCAGCTGTCAGTGTGTTGCCTGTTGTAAACTTCGTAGCAGATTGGCCAACGATATCGATGTTACCTTCGAGGACTATAGAGCAGAATCCACCGAGCGTTACAATCCTGGCTCCCAGTTTGATTGCATACTGCATCGCTGCGGCGACTTTCCGGATGTTAGCTGCAGCGCTGCCGTTAACGAGTTTATCCGGATCGATGAACGTTTCTATGTAGGCTCCGGTGACTGTCTGCCCATTGGCTGAACGGACCTTCACGCGAAAAAGGTCGCGGGGAGGCATGTATGAGAAGACGGACTTAATCGTCTGCTCATCGAGTTTCCGGTCGTCCCCTCGGATGCCGTTAATGAACGATGAAATTGCACTCCAGGATTCCTGGTGGCCTATTACCGCAAAGTCTAGGCCGGGAGCTTTGCTATCCATACAACTGACTTCTCGCCCGGGATTCCGATATGGTCCAGCGCCTCTGCATAAAGCCCCAGGGCTCTCCCGCGCATCTCACTCACGTCCAGGTTTACATGATGTAAACTTCCCTTCATGCATTCGCCGTTGCAGACGCCGCAGTGACCGCGGAGGTCGGTAGTGGCCGTAAATTCTGCGAGTATGCTCATGCAAGCGAAATGAATCGCTTCGAACTTGTCGATGAACTGATCCGGCGCTTTGGCATATTCCGCCTGTAACAGTTCCGAGGAGTGTTCGAGGTGCTCCCGTTCCTCATCCGCTATCGCCAGGAACAACCGGCCGGCAGCCCCTTCGAGTGCATTCCCTACATCGGTGTACATTGAAATGGCAAAAGATTCCAGCATTACTTCCTGGATAATTAGGCACGCAATGAAGTCGCGTTCTTTTGCATACTTCAGAAACGTCGCTCTAACGCTTCCCCAATAAGGACTCTCGAGATTTACTTTTACATTCAGCTCATGCTTTCGCGCGTAGGCGAGAAAACTGTTGGCGTGCTTTCGCTCGCTATCCGCATGCTCGACGGCCTCCATTTTTTCATGCCAGTCGTCAATGGTCTCAGCGAGGGAGGCGAAATTCGACATGCCGATGAGTTCTCCGGTAATCGCCTGGGAGAAGATGTCGCAAATGACGTTGTACTTTTCAATCGTCATTGCTTGGGTGGATACTGGGTCCATAGGTTAGGGAGATTAGTTTTCGGGATTTTTTATACCAGCGAATAGTCTTCATACGGAACGCCGTCCGTAATGCGCTGGATCAAGGTGTGGTTCCGTTTTAGGGTCGTCACCATGGCCATCGACCGGAAGGTGAACTTGAACTTCTGTCTAACATGGTTGTTCAGATGATCCTTCTCATGAATGCCAAGAGCTACAAATGAGTATGCCTTTCTATATGCTTCACTCCGTGCCTTTCGTATGAGGGCGTCTACAACGGCAGGATCATCCCTGGATAGGGCGAGAAACCGAATGTACAGCATGTCGACCGGCTTGAGCAACGCAGGCATCCGCGACCATTTCAAGAGACGTCCTGCGATATCTGCCAGCGATAACGCGATTCGAAGCAACGGCGAGAGTTTGGTGATGATGTTTTGTTTGACAGCCATTACGTCGCTCAGGGTCATGGCTGCAATGATTCTATTGCCGTCGCTTATCACATAATTCGAGTCGCTTTCGATGGTTTCTACGGTAATAACCGGACCCAATTCAAAACGTCGGTAGTGCTTGTTCAGGAATTCAACGAGCTCGTCTGTGGGCGGCGATGACTCCACTCGGTATTTCCCTGAGTGTTGGCGCCCGTTCGCCTGACCTGGAAACTGGTACACATTAAAAACGCCAACAGATTGGAAGTCTGGGACACCGGGTCGGTTCTTGAAGAACGACAACGGCTTTCGGTTTCCGCTTGCCAGCGTAAGCACTACCAGATCGGCGTCGATGCTTTTTAGATAGTCGTGAAGCCGGTTTACCAATTCTGCTCCGATTCCGGATCGCCGGTAACTTTCGGCTACCTTGAAATCTCCAACATAGGCTGCCGTAGTCTGTTGGCCGTTTACAAACACGTTGCTGATTGAGACACAAATGGCGCCGATGATCTTGTCGCCGTCTTCAGCAATGAAGGTTCGGGATTCGCCGCGTCGTTTCAGTAATGCAAAGAAATCCGGCCGGCGATCGATGACCAGGCCGGTGTCGCCGGACATTCCTACCTGTCGGGTTAGGTGAAGGAGTTGTTCGTTATCACTTTCACCGGCCAGGCGGTAGGAAACCATGAAGTGAGGGATTGTGCAACCTAAGTTAAATATTTTACGGAGAATGGCAACTCGGGGAGAAAGTAATCTACCGGAAAACAGGGAGAGGCGGGTACAGTGCGGACACGAATTTACCCGGCTATGTCTGCCTGAGATTGATTACCTCCCCTTTGTTCGCATGTTGGGTCCTATTCACTCTTCAACACCTCGGCCGGATTCGTTCGCGCGGCCTTGATCGTCTGAGATCCGATCATGATAAACGCGATCATTAAGACGATCAGCAAACCGGCAAAGAGCTCGGTGATTTGCACCGGCGTATGATATGGGAACCGGATGAGCACGATGTTTTCAAAGAATATGTACGTTGCCGGTAGCGCGATGAATGCCGAGACTGACAGTAACGCGAGAAAGCCGCGGCTCAACAGGTACACCAGGTTTCCAGAACTGGCCCCCATCACCTTGCGGATGCTGATCTCTTTCAGCCGGGTTTCGGTAGTGAACACGACCATACCGAACAACCCCATCGACGCAATAGACACGGCAAGGAACGCCAGGAAGCCGAGGATCTTCACCATCGCTGAAAGCTCACTGTAAGCGTCTTCAATGGCCGCATCGTAGAATTCGGCGCGAAGCGGATGAACACGATCGACCTTCTTCCATGCCGACTCGATTTTGGCCATGGTCGCCAGCATGTCCGTGGTTTGTATTTTGGCATTAATGATGGCCCTGTCTTCGGGTGTCCAAAAAAGGAAAGCGGCCGGCTCGATGGTCTCGTCGATCTTCCCATAATGAAAGTCTTTCATGACACCGACGATGGTCAACTTCGACCCGTGTAGTATAACTTCCGCACCGATGGCCGTCGCTGGATCGTTAGAACCTATGTTGAATCGCTTTATGAACTGCTGGTTAACGATAACTTCCCTGGCAGACGCGGCTGCCGTCGGGCGTGCGATGAAATTGCCTCCCGCAAGAATCTCGTACCCGTGTAGCGGCAAGTAATTTTCGTCCACGTGGTTGGTCGCAACCAGCGCGGAGTCACGGGAGTCTTTATACTTAGCAATAGCGCCCCAGTAGTTGCCAACGCCAGTAACAAGAAGCGATTTGGAAAGGCCGGCGACCTCCGGCATTTCACCCAGTTCCTTAAGAAAAGGACCGGGATCATTGCCTTGCATGTCGACGTTCAAGATGTTCCCGGTATTGAATCCCAGGTCAAAGCCCAGTATGTTTTTGTATTGCACGTAGCCCACGGTTGTGGTTGTGATGAATATCAGGGTGGCTGTGTACTGTAATACCACGAGGGCACGGCGGAAGGTCATTTGTCCGAAGACCTTCACCTGCGACACGTTCCTGAGCGCATGGATCGCGTTGACCTTTGAAAAGAACAGGGCGGGCATCAGGCCGGCAACGATACCTACGGCAATGGAAAAGGCCAGGAAGGCGAGGGTCATAGGTGACGTGAGCTCTAGCTTCACCATGCGCTGCATCTCTGGGGCGAGACTGATGAGTTGAGGTCTCAAGGCCAGGAATATTAAGTAAGAGAGCGCCAGGGCCAACAGGGATATTACGATAGCTTCCGTGAGAACCTGTGTTCTCACCTGGTTCTTTCCGGCGCCGATCGCCTTGCGCACACCCACCTCTTTCAGTCTGCGCAACGCCCGCGCTATGGAGAGATTGGTGTAGTTGAAACATGCGGAGAGTATAACAACCAGCGCAAGTCCACCGAGCATCCAAAGCACTACTGGTGAAATATGTGGGATTACAGAACCATCGGGACGGAACTCGCGTAGGTCCTCTCCGATAACGATATTGTACAAAGGGAGTAACTCGAGTTGAATGCTGTTGTCGCGATCGGGACGGCCGGCCGGATTTTCCTTGTCGGCGATAGCGTCGAGTTGCGACTGGATGGAGGTCATGTCGGCATTTTCCGCAAGGAGAAGATACACGTAGTTCGCCCACATGCTCGTCCATGCCTCAAAATTTTCACTATTCTTATTCAGCTGTTCAGCCGTGGAAAAGGATACCAGCGCTTCGAACTTCAGATGTGAGAAAAACGGGACGTCCTTCATCACGCCGGTTACCTGGTAATCGAGCGTATCGAAACGGATCGCTTTGCCGAGGGCGGGCTCATTGCCGAAAAGTCTCTTCGCCGTGGTCTCCGTCAGGACAACTGAGTAGGGATCTCTCAATGCCGTTTCAGGATTGCCTTCCAGCATAGGAAAGGTGAAAATTCTAAAAAGCGAAGGTTCCGCCCAAAGGCCTTTGACGGGAAAGATGTCGTCGCCGACTTTCGCGTCTGCGGAAAAGTAATTGCGCACGATAGCCACATCTTCGACGCCAGTCACGTTCTCGCGAGTCAGCTTTCCTGTTCGGATGGACGTAGTGGCATACTTGTCGCTCTGTTCCGAAGAGGTCAGTATGTTCGTGACCCGAAAGATCCTGTCGTCTTTCTCGTGGAACCGGTCGTACGAACGAAGGTCGAGGACGAAGGCGATGAGCAATAGTCCTACCGACATAGCGATAGCGAGACCGACAACATTAATAAAGGAGAACAGCTTGTGACGCATTAGACTGCGGGCCGAGGTCTTGATGTAGCTTCCGATCATGATGGTGTTGATTAGGGGGTTGAAAAGTTTCGGCCGCCGTATGGTATACCACCGCAAAAACTTCAGGGCGTCGATCAAGTAGATCAATTTCGCACGACGCGATCCGAGCGATTGTACATTTCGTTGAAAGTATTCGTTGAGGTCGCCTATGAGGTCTTCGGCAAGGCCGGGCTTGCAGTACCAGGCAATAAAGCGCTGGGCCCATCTGGGGGGGTTATGCTCCTTTCGCCTTTCACCGCTTCCCTCGCCTTTCACGCCATAATTAACTACGCAAATGTATGTATTATGGTTGTAAAGTCAAGGGAACCACAATCTTCTGATGAGGTCAGAACTCAGCGGCGCAGCACCTTACTATAATGGAGTTGTCCCTCAGCTCGAATGGCCATAATGTAGATGCCGGACGGAACGTTGGTGAAATCGATCGTGACCACCTCCGCGCTTATCTCCTGAGGGAGGAGTAACGACCGGCCGTTCATGTCAGTCACCGTGAGCCATTCTATACGGTGGCGGTTGGGATTTTTGATGGTGAGAATGGTCTCGACCGGGTTGGGATAGTAGGTAAGGTTCCCTGAAATACCTTCTCCGATCCCTGTGACAGGCGCAATGGTAATCTTGACAAGAGCTGCATTCGAATAAGCCTTCCCATCGCTTGCGGAATATTCCCATTGATCAGTGCCGACGAAGTCGGCGTCTGGGGTATAGCTCAAACCTGACAGCTCTCCGGGTGAAAGTTCCGCGTCGACGGCCACGTCGGTGCCATCTACCTTTAAGGTTCCATGAGTGGGCAGACTGACCACCTTGATTGTTGCGAGAGGTGATCCTTCCTGGTCAGTATACTTGGCCGTGAACGCGCTGGACGTAAATTGATATGTAGTGTTCTCAGACATGTCAACGGCAATGTCAGCTACCGAAGGCGGGACATTAGCTACCGCTCTCAGGAGGTAGGATTGCGCTTTTGTTTGCAGACCCTCCGGATTGGCAACCGGTGCGATCGTGATGCGATAGTCGGTGTCTTCTTCTATGCCATCGATGGAAACGGTAATTTCGGCAAGGTCTTCATCCAGCTGGGCAGAATAGTTCACGGGTGTACCGTCAGCCGTGGTCACGGTAATGACGTCTTCAATGTCATCTTGCGTGATTGGTGTGCCATCGAGTGTTTCCATGGGTTGATCTACCCGAATCACGATGGGCTCATCGATAAGGAAGGTTGAGTCTGTCAGTGTCGAAGGGAAGGAGAAGTACGGTGGTGCAACTTCACCGATCGGGCGGAGCCATAAACCTCTGTATGGGATGCCGACAATGACATGCTTTGAAGTGAAGCCGATTGTGCTAACGAATCCGTAAGACGGCAGGTTCGCTCTGATGTCGGACCAGGTCGCTCCAGAATCAAGGGAATGGTATAAAGGTCCCGATGTTCCGCCGGCATATATTTCATTATTTCTCACTGCCAGCGACTTCACCGTGTTATTATTGATTTTCGTCCACGTTTCTCCGTCGTCGGGGCTTTTATAGACGCCGGTATATTGATCAGCGACCAACAATAGGGTTCCCAACCGGGCAATGTGACCAATGCTTTGCGTTTCCCCGATGCCAATGTCGATCTTTTCCCAATGTTGTTCGTCACTGCTTAACCTGAAGAGTCCCTGGAAAGATCCAAAGTAGAGATCCTCGTCATCCACAAATGCAGTTCTAGCCATACCGGCATATCCTTCAGTTTTTTTCACCCACGATTCGCCCCGGTCGGCGGAGACGTATATTTCGTAGTCTACCTCTGTGTAAAGTTTGTTCTTGAACGCTACCAGGACCGTCGCGGTCCCTGAAGTCGGCAAATTGTTTGTTTTTTTCTGCCAGGTTGCTCCTCCATCGCTTGACCTATAGATCGCACTGGTTGCAACAAAGATGTCATTGCCCAATCTCACAATATCGTGTCCACTGCCCATGTCTGTGAAACTTGTCCAGCTCAGCCCCCCGTCAGAACTTTTTTTCACGAAATCCCATTGCGTGCCGGCAAGGATTTCGTCCCCCTGGATATCGAGATCAAGCACCAGGTGAAAGTTTAGTCCTTCGTTGCAAGTGGCCCACGGTGCACTGTTATCCAGCGGCTTCCGAAAAACGCCTGTTCCCCACGTTCCGGCGAAAACGTACGACGATCCCGCGAACAGGCATTCAATTGAAGTTCCGGGAGTGGTTCCATCAAGGTTTTCTGTCCAGCTATCGCCCTGATTTGCAGAGCTGGCATATTTGCCGCCGGCAATGTAATGGATGTGTGTCGGCGTTATGGAAATCTTTGCCTCATACGAAGACTCGCTGCGAACCTTCTGCCACGTGGTGCCGTCATTATTTGATCTGTATAGTCCGTCGTATGCCACGTTCATGAATAACGTGCTGCCTTGATAAGTAAGATCCACTATATTATTGCTGCCGACTGTAATCTCCTCCCACGTTGCTCCCGTATCGATTGACTTGAACACTACACCGGGTTTAGTCTTGCCGGAGGCCAGAATGACGCTCCCCCTTACGGCCACAGCAGATATATCTACCTGCGTTTTCGTATCGTCTACATATGTCCAGTTAAGCCCCTTATCATCCGAAATGAAGATTCCAAAGTGTGCGCCTCCTCCGACGACAAGCGTAGTGCCATCGGTAGCTACATCATTTATGAAAGCGTCTATTCCCGTAGCTTCGGTAAAAGTGGACCCGTCTGCGGTGCGAAACAGTTTTCCAGAGTATAAAACCAATAACTCGTCATCGATTATGACAAACCTGCCAAAGTTAGGGAAGGGAGGCACAGATGTAGCCGTCCATGTAGTGCCATTGTCCTCAGAACGGTATACCCCGGCGGTGCTTACCGAGATATAGATGGCATCCTTATACTCGATAATGTCTTCGATGATGGAGCCACCTTCCATGGTGATGGACGGTGTCCACTGAGCCGGTAGGTCCTGTGGAATAGCTAAAAAAATTGCAATAGCAGCAATGTAAAAGTGCTTCATGATGGCTAACAAATTTGTAATGGTATGGTCAGTGCGATCGGAATTGAGGGATCTGTCACAACAATCGTTACAATATCGACAATACTCTGCACATCATGAGTGACATTGCCACGTCAGTGGCAAGCAATGTAAGGTTTATGGCCTTTTTGTCTATTGCCGATGGATCCTACTTCGTATTCGTAATCTCCGTGTGCCTGATTTTTCCTCCGAGCGAGGCGGTGCGTGCGATAAAATAGAAACTGACGACGCTCAAAATAAGCACGGCCATCACCGTTGGTTTTGCAAACCGCTTCACTTTTACTTCACCAAAGAGCGCGACGAGTGACACGAGGCCCAGGGTTATGACGAAGATATTGGTAAGTTCGGCCGCCTCCTCGTGTACTTCAATGGCATCGTGCGAAACCCCTGTGATGTTTTCTACACTATGTTCGGCCGACTCGCCTGTTTGGAATGCGATCCAGCCACCAACCATTGCCACTACTATTATGGCAAGGGAAACAATCCTTACACCTTTGTCCTTTCTTATGAAACCATACAGCAAGGCAAAGAAACCCAGGAACAGCCCAAAGACAGGGAGATGGGTAATCATCAGGTGAATTCTTAGAGCATCCATTTTATTTAGATTTTAAGAACCGGGTTAGAAGCTGGCGGGCAACCCCAAATCAGAAACGGGTGAAACTTGAAAGGGCATTTGTGCCTCCTTTACCGTTCGAAGAGGTGCATATTTCTGAATTGCGCCGTTCGGTTTTTAGGCGCCCGCCATGACAAAGCTTATAACATTGAACACCTTTTCCCATGATAGCGCTCAGGCGGAAAAGCTGACTTTTGGCATTACTGGTTAACGCCCAGCACTTACCAGACCACCCACCACAAGCCTGCGATAATGCAATTTCCCTTCAAACTGGATGGCCATAACATACAGACCCGCAGGAACACCGGCAAAATCGATGGTTATTGTGTCGCCTCCTTTTCCCTGAGGAAGGGAGATCGGCCGACCGTTGACGTCCATGATTGACAGCCATTCAATGTTCCGACGGCCCGGATTGTGAATAATGAGTTTGTCGACGACGGGATTGGGATGATACGTAATCGCCCACAAAGATTCCTCGTCGGCAATGCCTGTTATTGGCGTAATGGAAATAGTAACCGTGGCATGATCGGAGTGGGAGTTTCCGTCGCTTACCGCGAACTGCCACTGGTCGGTACCGACAAAATCGACAGACGGAGTGTATGTCAAATCGGAAAGTTGTGCCAATGAGATTTCCGCATCCAGTGCGACGGCACCTCCACCCAATGTGAGCGTTCCATGGCCAGGCAGGGCAAGGACTTTAATGCTGTTGAGAGGCGCACCTTCCGGGTCAGAGTATCCATCCGTGAAATCTTCAGCGGTAAATTGATAGGGTGTATTCTTTAGCGTTTCGATGGAAAGGTTGTTTCCTGTTGGCGGAGCATTGGCTGCGGTCCTGAGTACGTATGTGAAGGATTTTGTTTGTAAGCCCTCTTCATTGGAAACTGGCGCTATGGTAATTCGGTACTCGGTGTCTGGTTCGGCATTCTCAATGGTAACTGTTATATCTGTGAGATTTTCTTCCAGTGTAGCTGTATAGTCCACGGGTGTGCCGTCAGTTTCGGTTACGGTGATGAGGTCTTTGACATCCCCGGGTGATATGGGTGTACCGTCCAGCGTTTGAATAGGCTGATCCACAGTAATTACAATTGGTGCATCTGTGGGGAGGGGCGTATCTGATTCTGTTGAAGGCAGGGAGAAGTACGGCGGCGACACTTCTCCGATATCACGAAGCCATAGACCCCTAAGGCCGTTGGCGGCGACGAGGTGCTTCGAGGTAAATCCGATCTTAGCAATGATACCGGAGTGAGGCAGATTTTCGGTAATGTCAGACCATGTCGCTCCGGTGTCCAGGGAGTGGTACACGGCGCCTGAGGTGTTCGTGGCAAAGATCTCATGATTTCTCACGACCAGGGAATAGATGTCGGCATTGTGAATGAGTGTCCATGTTTGACCTTCATCCTCGCTCTTTAGGATACCGTTGTTCGTGCCAATCAATAATATATTGCCCAACTCGGCGATTTGGTTAACGACTGGCGTACTACCCAGTTCGATTTTTTCCCAGCGCTGCTCATCATCACTCAGTTTGAGCAGGCCATCGTAAGTACCCAGGTAAAAAGTTTTGTCACTTGCATACATCGATCTCGCCTGGCCTGTTACTCCTTCAGAGCTTTTTATCCACGATTCGCCGCGATCCGAAGAGACATATATGTCGGTATTTACTTGGGTGTAAAGCTTGCCGTTTGACGCTCCCAGTATATGCGGGAAGCCTCCGGGTACGGGATCACTCACTTTTTGCCACGTGCTGCCATCATCACTGGAGCGATATATAAAAGGAGTGGAGAGCAGGAAGATATCCGCGTCCATTCTCACTATGTGGTGTGCTCTTAAGTTGTCATACTCCTCTGCAGAACGTGTCCAGGTCTGGCCTCCATCGGTGCTGCTGATGATGAAAGCCCATTCGGCGCCGGCCAGAATGTGGTCCTCCTTGATGTCAAAGTCGAGTATTTGAAAGAGATTTAGTCCGTGGTTGCACGTTGACCAGGGTTCAGAATTATCCAGCGGTTTACGATACATGCCGACGCCACGCACCGCCGAGAATGCATACGAAGCCCCTACATACAGCGAACGGAGGTTTGGCGCATGTGGGGGTGTGTCGGCTATTTCAACCCAACTGTTGCCCTGGTCTGCGGAAACGGAATACACGCCCGAGCCCATGTGATAGACCTGGGTCGGGGTAACGCTCATCCCGCCAATTTGGTCATGCTGTCGCACGCGTTCCCACGAAGCCCCGTCGTCATTTGATCGGTAGATACCGTCGTTATACACATTCATGAACAGCGTTGAACCCTGGTAAGCAAAGTTATGGACATAATTGCTGATGGTCTGTTGCTCCCATGTTGCTCCAAGATCAGTGGATCTGAAAAGTGTGGTGGGATCTGTATAATCCGACGCGTGGATGACGGACCCTTTTATAGCTAACGATGCAATAATCCCGGACCCATACGAATTAACATCATGTAGATGTGACCAGGTATCTCCTTGATCGGTTGAAATGTAGATTCCGCCAACTCCGCCGGCCAGCAGCGTAGTGCCATCCGTCGTAACGGTAGTTACTCCAGCGCCTACTCCCGCGGTTTGGATAAAGTTGATTCCATCTGAACTGCGATATGACCGCTCCGCGGACACTACGTGCAATTCGTCGTTGATAACTACAAAGTAGGCCTTGTACGATAGAGGAGGCACGCCCAGTTCCTCCCACGTGGTACCGTTGTCACCGGATCGGTAGATGCCTGCTGGAAACGCAACGTAAATGTGATCTTTGTACTCAATAATGTCGTCGATATCAGACGCTCCTTCCAAAGTGGACGGCACCCACTGCGCCTGCAAATCTCGAAATGGGAAAATCAAAAGAAGGATAACGGCAATGTAGAGATGCTTCATACGCGGCTAACAGTTTCAATGAAAGGGCCTTCGCCCACCCTATTGGGTACTACATTGCCACAATAAGCGAAACCCCTGTTATTTCTGGGATGACAGGCGTCATGAGAGGTTGAGACAGTTGTCGTCGACGGGGAAGGTCGCCAACTAACCCACAGGCTCTGCGCTTTCCTCAGCCAACGGCGCTTTCAACTTCGCAGTACTCGCTTTCGGTGGGCGCTCCGGTACGCGAAACTGTTGACGCTTGTCTTTGGCCTGGAAGCTCATCCGCAGTGAAGAGTTGGAGGTGAGATATGCGATGGCCCAGTTGTAGAGCGTCTTAACCTTCGTGTTTTTACCGACGAGGGAAATGACGTGAACGAACAGCCATGCGAGGAGGCCGAGCAGTCCGCCAAAGTGTACTCTGTGCTTGAAGAGGTC
Organism: Cyclobacteriaceae bacterium; assembly: GCA_032907565.1. GTDB lineage: Bacteria > Bacteroidota > Bacteroidia > Cytophagales > Cyclobacteriaceae > ZC4RG29. The sequence continues at coordinate 13,962 of JAJJPK010000103.1, forward strand.
TGCTACCGCGTAGCTCTTCCCTATGATGGCCATGTCGCCACGATCGAAATACCGGAACGGTTTCATCTTTTTCCCTTTTGCGAGGGCGTTGAGGTTCCGTGCCAGTGTCGTGCCCTGCTGCTTCGCAGGTTGCGCGAGTTGGGGGTGGCCCTTGGGATAAGCCGGGTCGGTGAATTGAATGCTGATGTCGCCGATGGCGTAGATGTTGTCGTGACCGACGACCTTGTTATACTCGTCCGTGATGAGGCGACCGTCTTTTTGTACGGCCTCGGGTGCGATGCCCTCAAAGGTGCGTGCTTTGACGCCCGCCGACCAGATGAGCGTAGAAGCGTCGATCCGGCTGCCGTCGGAAAGGTACACCGTCGCGCCGTCGAACATCGTGACGAGCTGGTTCAGGTGTACGTGTACGCCAAGGCGTGTGAGGATGTCGTAGGCTTTTTGTTGGGACTTGGCGCTCATGGGACTGAGGAGTTGGGCAGCGCCGTCTACAACGTGGATTTCGAGTCGGTCGTCGCCCAGCTCAGGGTAATCTGAGCCGACAATGCGCTGGTTCATTTCAGCGAGCATGCCGGCCACCTCGACGCCGGTGGGTCCGCCGCCGGCAATCACGATGGTCAGGAACCGCTTGCGGACTTCCGGGTCTTTTTCAACTGCCGCACGTTCAAGCACCCGAATGAAGGCGTTTCGCATGGCCAGCGCATCGGAAATTTCTTTCAACTCAAACGCCCGTTCGCGCAGCACCTCGTTGCCGAAGAAATTTGTTTTGGCGCCTGCCGCGATTACCAGGATATCGTACTCCAGGATGCCGCCATCGGTCAAGATAATTTGGTTGGCATCGGCATTGATGGATGATACTTCGCCTTGCCGGAACGTAAATCCTTTCGCGTTGACGAGTCTTCTTAGTGGATAGCTGATATTTGAAGGCTCCAGGAAGCCAGTGGCCACCTGGTAAAGCAACGGCGTAAAGTAGTTGAAGTTATTTTTATCGACCAGCGTTACATCGTATGCCTTGGCGGAGAGATGGTTTATGAAGTTTACTCCTGCAAATCCGCCACCGACTACGATAACGCGGGGCTTACGGTTGTTCATTTGTCTCATTTTCATTCCCTAACTGCACCTGTTCATCTATTCAACAAATGTATACGGCATAACATCCCAAGAGATTAAGATTTTTAGGTCTTTTTATCGTGGAATGTTTGAGAAAAACATGCATGAGGTGATGCATACGATTGCAGGAATTTTTTTCACCACAGAGACACGGGGGGTCACAGTTTCACAGAGAAATTTTCCTTGGTGCGTGAAGATCGATTGTAGTGAGGCCACCAGGAACGTGCAAAAGTCCACTGTAGTAAGGAGAACACAGGCGCCAAGGCGCAGGAATGCAGCCACTAGTCATCCTGTCTTCGGACGAAGAAAGGAATTGAAAATTGATCTGTGTCACGATAACCACTTGGTACGTATTGAAGCGGTCGCGTGTTCCTGCATGCGGCACTGCGCGTCAGCGCCTGTGTTCTTCTCGCATCCCTGGCGGCTAGCACTCTCGTAGCGATCTCTATGCGATCTTTCTGCCGCACTGGCAACAATGAATCTCTGTGTATCTCAGTGCCACTCTGTGCCTCTGTGGTGAAGGCCCTGTGGTGAAAGCCCTGTGGTGAAAGCCCCTATGTTCTCACTGGAACTAATTACCCCGTATATTGTTACCTCCTTTTAAAACACATCCATCTATGGAATTAGGAATCGGCATGTTCGGCGACAATCACTACAACGAGAAAGGCGAGCCCCTTCCCGCCGGAGAACGTTTGCGTGAGTTGATTGAAGAGATCAAGCTCATGGATGAAGTCGGGATCGACTTCTTCGGGATTGGGGAACACCATCGTCCGGACTACGCCGTTTCAGTACCCGAGATTATCCTGGCCGCCGCCGCGACCGTCACCAAAAGGATCAAGCTCGGCAGCGCCGTAACCGTGCTGAGTTCGTCGGACCCGGTGCGGATCTACCAGAGCTTTGCTACGGTCGACCAGATCAGCAACGGCCGCGCCGAGATCATGGCTGGCCGTGGGAGTTTTATCGAATCTTTCCCGCTGTACGGCTACGACCTTAAGGACTACAACGCGTTGTTCGACGAAAAGCTGAAGCTGTTGCTGCAGATCAACGAAGAAGATCCCATCACCTGGAAGGGCAGGTTCCGTCCTGCTTTGGAAAATCAACACGTGTTACCGCGACCGAAGAACGGCAAGCTGCCGATATGGATTGCCGTGGGCGGAACGCCGGAGTCGGTTGAGCGTGCGGGACGGCTGGGATTGCCCGTGATGTTTGCGATCATCGGAGGTAATCCGGCGCAGTTCCGGCCATTGTTTGAATACTACCGCGCGCTGTATAAAGACGCTGGTCATGATATGAGCAAGTTTGAAGTCGGCGTTCACATGCACAGCTTTTTTGGAGAAGACAGTAAGGCGACGGCGGACGCGTACTTTCCTGTTTATGCGGCGCAGATGAATCGCGTTGGCAGAGATCGCGGTTGGCCACCGTTTACGCGACAGCAGTATGAATACGGTCGCGGTCCCAATGGTGCCTATATTATTGGAGACGTGAACGAAGCTGTCGACAAGATTCTGCACATGCACGAGATGTTTGGCCTTACGAGGTTCTCGGCGCACATGGATGTTGGTGGACCATCGCACGCCGCGTTGATGAAATCGATAGAGATTTTTGGAACGAAGATCGCGCCGAAGGTAAGAGAGGCGCTTGTGCCAGTTGGCAGTGGGCAACCATGAAGCACATCTGCGATGGCTTCATGGCAAGTAGGCATCCCGATAGCTATCGGGAGGCAGTAGCCTGCCGTGTGGCAGTTCGTGGTAAGTAGTGAGCCGGATCGGTAATCAGTGGTATAACTAAGTAGAGACGCACGGCTGTGCGTCTCCGTCGTTAAAGCAGTAGTTCGTTGTCGACAATCGGGGAGTACTCCGCGCGTCGGACCCCTCCTATGTGCCCTATGTCCTATGTGGTTCAAGTCCGCGTCGCCGTCGGCGCCCCACCTTTCTCAATTGGATTAACAGCATCTAACGTCTATATTGTTATTCATAATCCACCCAAATAACAATGGCATACGATGAACATTTAGCCAACCGAATCGACCACGTACTGAAACAAAAGAAAGTACGCTTTGATTCAAAGAAAATGATGGGCGGATTGTGTTACATGATTGACGACAAAATGGCCGTAGGTGTTGTGAAAGACGCCCTCATGGTCCGCATCGATCCCGAGTTGTATGAATCTTCCCTCAAGAAGCCAGGCGTGCGGCACATGGACTTCACCGGGAAGATCATGAAGGGATTTCTTTTGGTCGATCCGATTGGAATTGATATGGATGATGATTTGGAGTATTGGATACAGTTGTGTTTGGATTTTAATCCGAGGGCGAAGTCCAGCAAGAAGAGGGCGATAGGAGCGCCAAGAGTGAGAAGTAAGAAGTAATGGTAATCGGTGGGATATAGTAGAGACGTGCGACTCGCGCGTCTCGAATGTTTGGTGCGTCTTGGTTGTGCAAAAGCGGTGCGCCATTGCCGTAATCGGGATATCCCGCGCGTCGGGCCCTAGTAGATGTTCCATTCTTACGAACTATAGAGTTTCCATTTTTGGAAACTTTTGCCTATTTTGAAATAAAAATACCTGGGTCCTAGCAACGCACGGATTTATTAAGAAAATAGACAAGGTTCCCGAGAACGAAATTAACCGGGCTATTAGGATAAGAGAGCGTTATTTCGAAAGCAAAGCGAAAGAGTAGATTCGTATGGCAAAGAAAATGAAGGTACGTACACTTGCACAGATGAAGGACAAGTACATCGGCAAAGTTGGAACTAAGGCACGAGACGAGTATGAGTACGAACTTCGCATGGACGTTCTTGGGAAGATGATAAAGGCAGCAAGGCGGGAACGCAACCTGACGCAGGAAGAGTTGGGTAAACTTATTGGCGTGCAGAAAGCCCAGATCTCCAAGCTTGAGCGCAGCGCTAACAGCGCGACGATTGATACGATAATTCGTGTGTTTAAGGCTTTGAAGGCGGAGATAAATTTTAATGTGAAGATTGAGGATAATTATGTCAGATTAGCCTAAAAGCATTCGAAGCGAACAGGGACAGAGGCAGACGCAGATGCAGACGCAGTGGCGACAGCAAACCCGACAGTGCACAGTTGCTGGTCCTGGCTGACAGAAGCTTTATTGGGACAACCCCCAGCAAATATTGACCAGAACGTTCGGCCAAGCCGACACTACTGCATCTGCATCTGCGTCTGCCTCTGCAACTTTTCGTAATTTCGTTACAACTCGATCACCCCAATGCCCAGCCTCACCAAGAAATTCATCAAATCCAACATCCACCTTCCCGTCCGCAACCTCCGCCAGACGCTGGACTACTACCGCGACGTCCTGGGCTTTCACGACGAATGGACCTGGCCCAATGCCGACGGTAAACACACTGACGGTGGCATCCGTCGCGACGACCTCCGTCTCCTCTTCGGTGAAGACCCAGCCTTCGCGGACGTCATCAATAGCTACACAAAAAGCCGCCTGCCGCTGCTGTGGTTCGTGGAGAATATCGAGGCTATATATAAGGAGTACTCCGACAAAGGCGTATCAATTGCTGATCC
>JAJJPK010000104.1:0-4217 GCA_032907565.1 Cyclobacteriaceae bacterium
TCGCTACCTATGGAGTAGGTATGTTTATCGGCACGTGGTTCTCAGGCCTTACCGCCGACTACTATACCGTCGATGATCAACGGCAGTGGATGAGCATCTGGTTCGTCCCGGCTTTTATTGCCATTGCCGTCCTGATCTATTTCATCCTTTTCTTCAAGGAGAAGCGTGAGATACAGCCGCAACCCGAACGGGGAGGCGCAGCAGCCTGACATCAAGAGTTCAACCCAAAAAGTATAGTATCATGAAAATTGCCATGCTGGGGTCCGGGTTCATCGGACGATTTTATGCTGACTCGATTCAAGGGCAAAGGAGCCGTGATAAAATCGTAAGCATATATTCAAGGAGGGAGGAGAGCGCAAGGAAATTTGCCGACGATTACGGTGTGGCACATGTTACCACTAACATGGAAGAATCTATCGCTCACCCCGATGTAGAGATGGTTTGCATTTCGCTGCCCAATCACAAGCATGAGGAGGCGGTGATGCTGTGTTGCAAGCACAAAAAAGCCGTGATTTGCACCAAGCCGCTTGGACGCAATGCCGCAGAGGCTTTGCGCATGCTCAAAGCTGTAGAGGAGGCGGGCATTTTTCACGGGTACCTCGAGGACCTCGTGTATACACCCAAGTCGATCAAAGCCATAGAATCCGTACGCAACGGCGCGCTGGGCAGGATCCTTTGGGCGAAGTCACGCGAAACACACCCCGGGCCCCACAGCGACTGGTTCTGGGACCTGGAACAGGCAGGCGGTGGCGCCATCCTGGACCTGGGGTGCCATTGTGTCGAAATCGCCCGCTGTTACATTGGAAAGGATATTCTCCCGGTGGAAGTCATGTGCTGGGCCGACACGCAGGTCAAGCCGATCGAGGCTGAAGACCACGCTATCGCATTGGTCAAGTATGAGAATGGTGCGATCGGCCAATTTGAGGTGAGCTGGACGTTCCGTGGCGGGATGGACCTCCGCGATGAGGTGATGGGAACGGAAGGCACGATCTGGATCAACAACTTCCTTCGCACGGGATTCGAGATGTTCACAACAGGTAAAGGCACTAACTATGTGGCAGAGAAAGCCGAATCTTCGAGTGGCTGGCTCTTTCCGGTCGGCGATGAAGTAAACGACCTGGGATACAACCATATGTTTACGGACATGTTCTCCAGCTGTGAAGAAGGCCGTGCGCCGCGCGAAACGTTCTACGACGGGTATGTTGTCAACGCCATTCTCGATGCGGCGTATGCATCGGCGAAAAGCAAGTTATGGGAACCGGTGAAACTCGACGTATGGCGCGGCAAAAGGGGTGTGCACAAAGACAGTCACCTGGAATCCTACGATGCAGATCACTACCTCGTCAAAGAAGAATTGACGCACTACGGGGCAAAGAAGGTTATTCTGAAGAACAAGACTTCCGGCAAGATTATCGAGCGCACGCTGGAATGATGCGCTGATCGGCACACCGTCATTTGCGGCGGTGTGCCAAAACAATTTGGGCAAACTGGTTGCCAAGATGTTCACGGGCATATTTTTGTTCCGCCAGTCTCCGTGCATTTTGCTGGTATCGCTTAAGCAGATCAGGATTGGTTAGGAAAGGGGCAAGGCGCGTCGCGAAGCTGTTAGGGTCATTGGGATCGACATAGAGTCCGCACTTCTCTGCTTCGGCTTCTTTCCTTATCCATCCTCCAAAGTTTACCACGATAAGTTTGCCGGCCGCCAGCCCGTCGAAATATTTGTTGGGGGATCCGGTTTCGAGGATGGGTACCGGACGATAGCAAACAAATATGGCATCCGTTATACGCATCAACTTGCGTATACCTTCCCGGTTCTGGAAGGGAATAAACTTCACGTTCTCCAGGGAAGCGGCGGCGGCCTTGCGTCGTAGCCCGTCTGACTCTGCGCCTTCTCCGCAGATGAGGAATGTCACGGCCATGTTGCGGGCCTGACAGCATTCGGCGCAGCGCAGCAGGTAATCCAAACCGTTGGCATACCCCAACGCGCCCAGATAGGACACGACCAGACCGTCCGGAACGTCGAACTCTCGAGCGACCTGAGAATCCTTTTCGACCGGCGTGTAGTAGCGGACATCAGCCATGTTGGGAATGAGATGGACTTCCTTATCCGCAACACGATTTTCTATGGCCGTGCGAATCGGTGGCGAAAGGGCAACAATGGCCGACGCGTGGGAATAGATCCTTCGTTCCAAGTCGTGCAGCCACCGCTGCAGCGTTCGGTTGCGGATAAAACCCAGTTGTATGGGGGCGTCGGGCCACAGGTCTCCGACCTCAAAAAGATAAGGGACACCGTACTGCCTCCGGATTCGCATTGCGGCGATGCCCGTCGTCAGCGGCACTGAAATGGCATAGCACAGGTCAGCATTCCGAACCAGGTCGCTGCGGCGGCGTACTTCGAAAACGTAGCGAAGGAAAGACCACGCCCGCGCCAAAAACCCATATCGGTTGTCATAGGCGACTGGTAGCCAGTGGACATCGATGCCGGCCAGGTTTTCATGGCGGTAAGCGCCGTTATGGCCGGTAAGAACGGTAACGCGACACCCGGCAAATACGAGTGCCCGCGCGAGGTAATAAGAGCGAATAGCACCGCCCCGGTCGGGCGCCTTGAAGTGCTGGTGGAGAATAACGATGTTCACCCCACAAAGAAAACGGTATCGGGCTACAAAAAAACCCCCTGTGTGGCAGGGGGTGTCTGAAAGCTGAAATCGACTTTCTGGCCGTGTGGCAATTCGGACGATGGTGCGCTAATCCTTTGCGCTCACGCCGCGGGCGTGACTGAGGATGTTGAGAATCGTCTGTGAGGACGGTTCAAGGACGGCCTCGTCCATCATTTTCTTCACGGCACTGATCTCGTTATACAGCGCCAACAGTTCTGAGTCGCAAAGAAGGGCGTTGTTAAGTTCCTTCTCCTCTTTCTCCGATGTTTCGTGGTATAAATACCTGATCAAGTCGTGTTCGGTAAACGTCTTTGTCATAGGCTCTGGTTTTTATCATTTTCTTCCTAAGGTTGATGAGCGCGTACCGCATCCTGCCTAACGCGGTGTTGATGCTCACGCCGGTGCGGTCCGCTATTTCCTGAAAACTCATCTGTAAATAGTGTCGCATAATCAGGACCTGCTTCTGTTCATCGGGAAGCTCCTTAATTAACGCCCGCAAACGGGATTTATTATCCCGCATGATTTGGCGGGATTCTATGGACTCCTCGCTGAAATCCACAGAGTTAAATACCGAACTGCCGTCCTCCAGGACGATCTCAGGGTACCGCTTGCGCTTACGGAAATAGTCTATTGCCAGATTATGGGCTATTCGGCTCAGCCACGGTGAGAACTTGCCCTCTTCATTGTACCGACCGCTCCGGATGGTGCTCACCGCTTTTATGAACGTCTCCTGCAGCAGGTCCTCCGCCACATACCGGTCCTTGACAATCAGATAAATTGCGGTATATATCCGCGACTTGTGCCTGTTCAGAAGAATTTCAAAAGCTTCCTCGTTACCATTTTGATAGAGCGACACCAGCTTGCTGTCGCCAACTCTGCTGTCTATCATTCTGTTCGTGCTTTAGGTAACGTAGAGCTATGTTTCGATAGTTTAGGGGTTAGGCCAATGGAACAGGTTTGGAAAAGATAGTAACTTTATTCCGGCCGGCAAAAAATTTTTTCAAAATTCTTGCCTTCAATCATTTTTCTTTGGGTATTTGTCCGAAAATCACAGTGCTGGTTAACGTATGCCTGAAACAAAAAAGCGCGTCATAAAGAGCCTCGACAACCTCGCTGAGGACCTGCGGGAGCTTCTCCGTCGCCAGTATCCTAACGGCTATGAGGCAAACATTACCAGGATTACCAACGCAAAAAAGGAACCAATTTTTGTCTTCCCTCTTGAGACGGACGACTCTATCATTCTGGTGAAGGTGCCCGCCACCAAGAACAGCGACGGCGAATACGATGTGGAGGCAACCGCAGAAGAGGATTTCGACAACACCGAGTCTGACGACTACGGAACGGACGACTTCGGGACGGACGATGATTACGATTCCACCCCCGACAAACGGAGTTCCGAGGCAAGCTACGACCCGGATTTCGACAGCTGAGTATTTTCCAAATCACCCTAATGCCTGGACACCACCGTTCGCGAGTGGTGTTCAGCTTTTTTAGGGTGCCTTTAAAGCCAACTGACCGCCCTGATGGCCCGGTCCCCAAGACCATTTTTTTCGCACTTAG
>JAJJPK010000105.1:0-18443 GCA_032907565.1 Cyclobacteriaceae bacterium
ACTACAACGAGCGCATCAACGTGCTGGAAATCAAACCTGACAACCGGACTACACCCGTTCGACAGGTTTTCGGCAATAGTCAGGTGTTTAACTACAATGGCTTTCCCGCCGGGAATTTTAATTACAGCCTGCTCGATCAGGCTGACATCGTCATACTCAACGGGGTAGACCCCGACCCGGCGCTTACCCTCGCCCTTCGCTCCTTTATTGAGGGATACGGCACATTGCTGTTCATACCCCGCGCCGACGGAAACGCAGAATCTTACCGCAACCTGCTCGGCGTGCCTGTCACGCTCCGGGACCAGGCACCCATGCAGGAACTGGACCCGCCGGATTTCGACAACCCCTTCTTCGAAAATGTTTTTGAAGAGCGGACCGTATCCATGGCAATGCCACGTGCCGCCCGCTTGCTCGAGTGGGGTGACGACCGGTCGGCCATCCTCCGGTTCCGGAACGGCGCGCCATTTCTCTCCGAGTTTCAACAAGGTGGACGGCTCTTCCTCCTGGCGAGCCCTCTTTTTGATACCTACACCGACTTCAGCCGGAACGCGTTGTTCGTTCCCGTCATGTACCGCATGGCGTCTACCGCTAAGCGCTCTTCCGCAAAACCTTATTACACGTTAAATGAAAGTCTTGTCACGCTTAAGGCAGACTCGCTTACCGGGGAGGAACCGATACGGTTGAAAGGGGAGCAGGAAGTTATTCCCGGCCAGCGGATCATTGGCGATCGCGTCCTGCTCGACATACCGAGGCACTCGATAACCCAGGGATTCTACTACGTCACCGCTGGTGCCGACACGCTGGACCTGCTGGCCTTCAATCCCGACCGCGATGAATCGCGAATGGCTACCCACGACGTGCAGGATGTGCTGCGCCTGATGGGCGGTGAACATGTATCGGTTTTTGAGGCGACAACACCGGAGGCTTTCAGCAAAGAAATAAAAGACAGATATTTGGGCAAAACGCTCTGGAAGTACGCCGTTATGCTGGCGCTTGCGTTTCTTCTGGCCGAGATTCTCCTCTTACGCTTTTTGAAGTGAGAGCCAGCCGAAAGCCCGGTGCTGTCAGGACCAGATCAAAACGAAAACTAACCCATATCCGGAATGAAAATCCTGATCGAGGGAGCTGAGATTGTCGACGCAGAATCACCACATAACGGAAAAGAAAAAAACGTCCTGATCCACAATGGCCGGATCGCTTCCATAGGCGATAAGACCGCGACTGCCGACAAGATCATCCATGCACGCGGTATGAAACTCACCCCCGGATGGTTTGACCTCGGAACGTTTGCGGGAGATCCCGGCCTGGAATACCAGGAAGACCTTGACTCCGTAGCGGAAGCTGCTGCGGCTGGGGGCTTTACCGGCATAGCGCTGCTGCCCAACACGATACCGGCCCTACAGACAAAGAACGAAATCTCCTATATCACCCGGTACAATGCCACGCGCCTGGTCACGCTTTTTCCCCTCGCCGCCGTCACGCGCGACTGCAAAGGTGAGGAGTTGACCGAAATGATCGACCTGCGCCAGGCCGGAGCCATTGCATTTACAGACGGCTTGAAACCGCTGTGGCATACCGACATCCTGCTCAAGGCGCTGCAATACTTGCAGAAATTCGATGGCTTGCTCATCGACCTGCCCCAGGATATATGGCTGAATACCTACGGCCAGATGCACGAGGGCGTCCAAAGTACCATGCTCGGCTTGAAGGGATTACCCAGGGTTGCCGAGGAAGTGGCCCTAAGCAGAAATTTGCAGATTCTTGGATATGCCGGCGGGCGACTGCACCTCGCGAGGCTATCAACGGCAAAATCGGTAGACCTTATCCGTACCGCTAAAAAGAAACTCAAGGTTTCGTGCGATATCACATCCTATCAGGCGCTGCTCGACGACCGCAGTGTGGCGGGATTTGATACGAACTACAAGGTGATGCCGCCCCTCCGCGAAAAAGTCGATCAGGAAGCGCTCATCAAAGGGTTGAAGGACGGAACCATCGACGTGATCTGCAGTGGGCACCTGCCACAGGACGAAGAAGGCAAGAAGACTGAATTCGACCAGGCCGCGTTTGGCATCATCAACCTGCAGACCTTTGCGTCGAACATCACGGCATTGTCGCGATGGGTTGACCTTTCCATACTCGTCGAAAAAATTGCAACGAACCCGCGCAGGCTGCTCGATCTGCAGGTTCCCGTGATCCGCGAAGGAGAACCTGCAGAAGTGACGCTGCTGGACCCGGCTGCTGAATGGACGCTTGATGAATCCACGAGCAAATCGAAATCAAAAAATTCTCCCTGGTGGGGACAGAAGATCAAGGGCAGAGTAGCCGCTGTGTTCAACAATAACAAGTCCTGGATTGCACCGGGCGTACGATGAAATCCCTGAGGCCGCTCCTTTTTGTTTGTCTTCGCTACGGCCTGATAGCCGGTGGTTTGATGGTCGCGTTCTTTATCATAACATACTATGCGGGCCACCACCCGTTAATGATCGCACCTTATCTCGACTTCCGAATCGTGTTGCTGGGAATGTTCATCTTCTTTGCGCTGCGCGAATTTCGTGAACGATTTAACTATGGTACGCTGCACTTTTTTCAGGGCATGATCGGCAGCTATGTGGTGGTTATGGTTGCCTGTACAGTTGGCTCACTTGGATTGCTTTTGTTTGCATCGATCGAGCGCAATTTCGTGTCGGATTATATCACAGCGATGACGGCCTACCTAAAGACCTTTTCGGAAGAAGACATCGAGGCTATTGGCAGAGAGGTGTTTGAACGTAATCTTTCGCTGTTGCCGGCGACTCATAGCAGGATGCTGGCGATATCCTATTTTGGCCAGGGATTATTGATTGGGATGTTTGTTAGTATCATCGTATCTGTTATTTTGAGAAAACAACCCAAAACCCCTTAACCCTATGGAAAATAATATCCATGAAAAGGCCGTTACGACCCGCGGAGTCGGGATCAAGTACGGACTCTATTCCGCCGGTTTCGGCGTATTCTTCTTCCTTGTGCTCGTTCTTACGGGTCAAAATGCGTTCGACAACAGGTGGTCATGGGTTAACCTTTTGGTTTCCATAGTGCTACTTGTTCTAGCGCATCGTGAATTCAAGCAATCAGGCGACGGCTTTATGAGCTATGGTCAGGGTGTCGGCATCGGATTCTGGATGACCCTCGTATCCCTGATAATTGGTGGGTTCGTCGTTTGGCTGTATGCAAACGTAATTGAACCCGGAGTGATGGATGCCTTTTATGAGCAACGCCGTATTGAATTCGAAGATCAGGGGATGCCCGACAATCAAATTGAAATGTCGCTCGAGTGGGTACGCAAACTGTTTTGGGTCTTCTACGCGATATTCGGCCTCTTCTTTGGTGTTCTTCTTGCCGTAATCGTCAGTATCTTTACGCAAAAGAAGAATCCGCAACCTGTTTTCTAGAAGCTGATGAATCCGGAACTATCCGTTGTCATTCCGGTATATGAGGAGGAGGAATCATTACCCGAACTAACGCAGTGGATCAGACGCGTACTTGATGACCATGAATTTACATTCGAGGTCATCATGGTCGACGATGGCAGTTCGGATAGTTCCTGGGAACAGATCGTAAAAATCAGCAACGAAGACCGACGCTTTAAGGGGCTTCGGTTAAACCGCAACTTCGGAAAATCAGCCGCTCTTCAGACGGGATTTCGCGCGGCTTCCGGCAACGTCGTTATTACAATGGATGCCGATATGCAGGACAGTCCGGATGAAATTCCTGCATTGTACAACATGATCGTCAATGACGGGTATCACCTGGTTTCCGGTTGGAAAAAAGTGAGGCGTGATCCGCTTTCCAAAACGATACCATCCCGACTCTTCAACTACGTCACGCGACGGCTGTCGGGCATTAAGCTGCACGACTTCAACTGTGGGCTTAAAGCCTATGCCGGCACCGTTGTGAAGAACATCAGTGTCTACGGTGAGATGCACCGGTATATCCCGCTGATCGCCAAGTGGGCGGGGTATACCCGAATCGGCGAAAAAGTAGTCGAGCACCGCCCGAGAAAATACGGGCGAACGAAGTACGGTATCCGACGGTTCATCACGGGCTTTCTGGACCTCCTGTCGGTACTCTTCGTTGGACGATTTCGTCAGAAACCGATGCACTTGTTTGGTACCATCGGGTCCCTGTCTTTCCTGGTAGGGATAATTTTTACGCTTAAGGTAATCGGCGAAAAGATGTACTCCCTGTTCGTGTTGGGTGTTCCTGCAAAACGTGCCGTCACGGATCAACCGCTCTTCTATCTCGCCCTCGTCGCTCTGGTCATCGGTACACAGCTGTTCCTCACCGGGTTTTTGGCTGAATTGCTTTCCCTGCAGTCGGTGTCCAAAAAAGATTACCTTATCGCCGAGAAAATCGGCTTTGCCGACGAGCAATACATCACTACAGTGCCTGCACCATCACGCCGTACACTCTGAACTGAGTATATTCGCGTGCGCAGCGAATGAAAGCACCTAAATACTCCGTTATCGTTCCGGTATACAATCGCCCCGAGGAGGTTGAGGAACTGCTCCTCAGCCTTACGCAGCAACGACAACGCAACTTCGAAGTGCTGATCGTCGACGACGGTTCCTCGCGGCGCTCCGACACGGTGGTCGATAGATTTAGGGGTGAACTCGACATCCGCTATTTCTACAAACAGAATTCGGGACCCGGACCTACCCGTAACTTCGGCGCCGGGCAGGCACGGGGGACGTACCTGGTGTTTTTCGATTCCGACTGCATTGTTCCGGAACACTATTTTGAAGCCGTCGACGCCGGGCTTTCAGCACAACCGCTGGATGCGTGGGGTGGCCCAGACCGACCCACAGACGACTTTACCTTGCGTCAACGGGCTATGGGCTATACCATGTCATCGTTCCTGACAACGGGGGGCATACGCGGCGGCAAACGACGCCTGGGATGGTTTCAGCCGCGCAGTTTCAACATGGGAATTTCACGCGCTGTATTCGGGCAGCTGGAAGGTTTTGCCTTCGACCGGCTCGCGGAGGATATCGAGCTGAGCATCCGACTGAAGAAGTCGGGATTCAAGACGGGCCTCATCCCGGAGGCATTCGTCTATCACAAGCGGCGTAATACCTTTGCCGAGTTCTATCGCCAGGTATGGAACTTCGGAAAAGGCCGCGCCCTGGTTGGCAAACGCCATCCCGGCGAAGTAAAGCTTACGCATTGGTTTCCGACGCTGTTTGTGGCTGCTGTAATAGCATTGCCTTTCATTTATCTCTTCGCTCCAGGTACCGGTACAGCCCTTGCAGCGGTACTGGCGTTGTACCTCGTTGCGATATTTATTCATGCCTTGGTAGCGAATAAGAATGTTATCGTGGCGTTTCTTTCTATCGTCGCTGCCGTAGTTCAATTGTGGGGATATGGCGTCGGGTTTTTTAGGGAATGGCTAAGAGGTGGCGAGCCCACGGCATAATACCGTGCGGGCCCTTCGACAAGCTCAGGGACCGAATTGCCTCATATCAAGATATTCGCGCGCGAATGGTGTCATAAACCTATAACACACACTCCTACTGCCCATTGCCCATTGCCAACTGTGGCACTGCCTACTCCAATGAGATCGTTCCCAGCATCTGCACTGACGGTCTTCCAAAGTCGTTGAACAACCGTGCCAGGAGGCGTGACTTTTCCCGGAGGATGTGGTCCTTTTGAAGGAGTTCGGTGACAACGGGGCGTTCGTAATCGGTCATGATAAACGCCATGAGTTCGGCGCGGTCTTCTTCATCGCCGGTGAGAGAATAGCGGTTGATGAATCCCTGATGCGGGTTGACGGGCGAATAGAAGTCCGTACCATTTGCCAGGTAGTCAGCATAGGCATCAGCCCCTCCATTGCCGTAGCAGAACCCGTCGCCATTGAGGGAGATCCATTCGTGCCAGTCGAACGTCATGTTCCGCCACATGGAGTATTCGGTCAGGTGGTGCAGTTCATGATGCATGACATGGGCCAGGTACCGCTCCGACCTGATCCGGAACGCACCGTTCACGGAGAGGTACAGCTGGTTCCGGTAGGGATCGGGGATGGCCGCGCGCGGCTGTTCGCAATAGGCCAGGTCGCTGACGAGGATGAGGGTGTGGGCGTGCGATTGCCGGAGATAGCCCTCAGGGTATTTGGAGAATTCCCTAGCGACGAGATCGAGATAGCGCATGAGTTCCACCTCGTCGGTAGCGGTTTGATATGATATCGCTCCCCAGGAGTCGTGCAAATGCTCGCTTACGACGATGTTCACGCCGAGCATTTCGCTGACTTCCCGGATCCGGCACTGCAGGTAGTCATCTTCGGCATGGTCAACAGGCTTTCCGCTCGGCAGGACCGCCAGTATGCCTGTTACAAGGATGTAAAATGCTATAGACCGCGCCTTCATACCGTACCCGTGAATCTCTACGAAAATAGTCATAATCCAGGGCAAGGACAACCCCATGAAGTAGATGCCTCCTGGCGTCGGCATCACTTCATGGCCCTGCCCTTTAGGATACGACGCAGAAGCATCTCCCGCTATGGACCTGCCCTGAAGGGATGCGCAGAAGCATCTATTTCGCGTACGCAACGCTGCGCATCTCCCGAATGACGGTAACCTTGATTTGGCCGGGATACTGCATATCCCGCTCGATCTTTTGAGATATGTCGAAACTGAGCTGGCTGGCGCGTTCGTCGTTAGCTTTTTCGGCGTCGACAATAACGCGCAGTTCGCGACCAGCCTGGATGGCGTAGCATTTTTCGACGCCTTCGAAGCTGAGGCCGACCTCTTCCAGTTCGCGCAGGCGTTTGATGTATTGTTCCATCACCTCACGTCGTGCTCCCGGTCGCGCGCCGCTGATGGCATCGCAGGCCTGGACGATGGGGGAGATGATGTTGGTCATCTCGATTTCATCGTGGTGTGCTCCTATGGCGTTACATACGGCGGGGTGTTCCTTGTATTTCTGCGCCAGCTCCATGCCGACGATCGCGTGCGGTTTTTCCAGCTCTTCGGGCCATACTTTTCCGATGTCGTGTAGCAGGCCGGCGCGTTTGGCTTGCTTGACGTTAAGGCCAAGTTCCGAGGCCATGATAGCGCAAAGGTTCGCCACCTCGCGGGAGTGCTGCAGCAGGTTTTGTCCGTACGAAGAACGGAAGCGCATACGGCCTACCATCTTGACCAGTTCCGGGTGAAGTCCATGGATGCCCAGGTCGATGACGGTGCGCTCACCGATCTCGACGATCTCTTCTTCGATATTGCGGGTGGTCTTGTTGACGATCTCCTCGATGCGGGCAGGGTGAATACGGCCGTCCTGCACGAGCCGGTGAAGCGAGAGCCGTGCGATCTCGCGACGCACCGGGTCGAAGCCTGAAATGATGATGGCTTCCGGCGTATCGTCGACAATGATTTCGACGCCGGTGGCCGACTCCAGGGCGCGGATGTTGCGGCCTTCCCGGCCGATGATTTTGCCCTTGATGTCGTCACTTTCGATGTTGAAGACCGACACGCAGTTTTCAATGGCGTGTTCGGTTGCCGTACGCTGGCCCGTTTCGATGACGATCTTCTTTGCCTCTTTCGTAGCAGTCAGCTTGGCCTGCTCCATGATGTCTTTGATGAAACTCGAGGCGCGCGTCTGGGCTTCATCCTTGAGGGAGGCAACGAGCTGCTCACGGGCTTCATCGGCCGTTAGCTTGGAGATGTTTTCCAGGATCTGGATTTTCTGCTGGTTGAACTTGTCGAGGTCCTCCTTGCGCTTCCGGACGTGCTCCAGTTGGGCCGCGAGGTCGGTCCGCATGTCGTCGAGCTCTCCTTCCCTGCGCTTCAGGGCTTCAAGTTCTTTGTTCAGCGCCTGTTCCCGTTGCTTAAGCTTTTGTTCGTTATTGATGATGAGGCTTTTCTTGCGGTTCGATTCCTCTTCGAACTCACTCCGCATCTTGAGGATCTTTTCTTTTGCTTCGAGGATCTTGTCTTTCTTAATGTTCTCGGCCGTAATCTCGGCCTCTTTGATAATCAGTTGAGCTTTCTCCTCTGCTTCGCGCTGCCGTTTCTTGAGCTTGCGGCGATAGAATACGTTGCTGAGCAGCAGGCTGAGGGCGAGGGTGGCCACGATGCCCGCAACAACCGTTATAACAGTAGGGTGCATAAGTGTTAAGTTGGGTTATGAAATAACCCGGTGAGGGCAAGAGCCGTCTGGAAGGGCTGGAGTGAAGCTATAAAATAGACTGCGAGATGAGATTGTTAAGCTGGTTGACCTTTTCAAATACGGTTTGGTCAATTCCTTTTTGGGTTTCCTCGACTGCCATTTTATCGATCAGACAATCGAAGGCTACCATAGCCAAAAGGTCCTGCTTATCCTCGATTCCAAATTGCTCCCTGTAAGATCTTAGCTTTTCGTTGATGAGTTTCCCTGCAATCCTGATTCTCTCTTCGTCGGCACGCTTAACCTTCATGGGGTACTCGCGATCACCTATCTTGATCTTGATTGAAAGCTCCTCCATCTTACCGGTTGCTTGCATTATCTACTTAAGTGAGCGATGCACTTGTCTATCTCCCGAATGTATTCGTCCACTTTTTTCTTCAACTCCGGAACACTTCCGTCTTCCGGGCGTAAACTGTCTGCAAGTTTACTTATTTTCAGTTGATTATGAAAACCGGCAATCTGTTCGTCCCTGGCCTTTAAGGCGGCCTTAAGTTCCTGATTTTCTGCTTTGAGGCTCTTCACCTCTTCCTTCAGGTTCTTGTGCTCAGCAATGAGCATCTGAATTTTGCGCTCCAACCCGTTAAGGTTGGACTTGAGTAATTCCTTGTCCATGTACAGCATTTAAGATATACAACATGGGCCAGCTGC
The DNA here is from genome assembly GCA_032907565.1 of Cyclobacteriaceae bacterium. Lineage (GTDB taxonomy): Bacteria > Bacteroidota > Bacteroidia > Cytophagales > Cyclobacteriaceae > ZC4RG29. The sequence goes on from JAJJPK010000105.1 coordinate 8,839, forward strand.
CCACATTGGCCAACTAATAACTTATTTCCTGATTATAGCGCCTAATTTTTGCTCGAAAGCGGCCATCAGGCGGTTCATGGTCTTTTCAATTTCCTGGTCAGTCAGCGTCTTTTCTTCATCCAGCAAGGTGAAGCCTAACGCATACGCTTTCTTATCCTTCGGTATCTTGTCGCCCTGGTATACGTCAAACAATATGACGGACCGCACGAGGCGCTTCTCCGTTGCGCGAACAAGACTCTCAATTTCTGCGAAGGTAACCCGCCTGTCGAGCACAAGCGACACATCCCGCCTGACTTCGGGGAACTTCGGTACATCCTTGATTACGAACTTAGGGGTTGCACTTTGGAAAAGCAAGGCAGTTTCAAGTTCGGCATAAAATAATTCCTGCTTGATACCGAATTCTTTCAGAATAGCATTCTTTACTTTTCCCAACTTGGCAAATTTTTTTCCCTTCACCGCTAGTGCCATTCCGTACTCGAACATTGGATCGTCAAGGGCTGCCCGCTCAGTTTCATTTAACCCCGAACGCATAAGGATGTGCGACACCTGTTGTGCCAGGTCGAAATAAGTAACCGGCTTTGACTCACGTTGCCAGTTCTCTGTTTCCAGCAAGCCCGTAAGGTAGAGGGCAAGTCGATCTTCCTCGTGATATGTTCCGTCTTTGTGGTAATAGATTTTTCCGAATTCAAACAGCTTCAGGTCGCGTTGCTTTCGGTTCAAGTTATAGGCGCACACTTCCAGTCCGGTAAACAACATGGTCTGTCGGAGGATGCCCTGCTCTTCGCTGAGCTTGTTGAGCATCTCCACAGGAGCTCCCTCAAAAGACAGGTTGAACTTCCTTTGGTAGAGCGGATTGGTTAGCGAGTTAGTCCAGATTTCATAGTACCCATTCGCAGCCAGCATCCCTCCAATGTCCAACTGAAACTTGTTAATGTCTCGTTCCGGGAATTCGGCAAGGTAGTCCGTGTGGGCCACCTCGGAAAGTTCGATGTTATTGAAGCCGTATATCCTCAGAATTTCTTCGACAACGTCCGCCTCCTGGATTACATCCACCCGATAAGGCGGTACAGAAACCGTATAGAAATCGTCTCCCTGTTCTGTGATGCTGATGTCCAGGCGTTCCAGGATGGACGCAATTTCCTTCCTGGGAATAACTTTGCCGATCAGGCGGTTAACGTTCCTGTCGCGCATCCGGATGGCCCGCGGCGATACCGGTTGCGGATAGATGTCGATAACCTCCGATGTAATCCTCCCACCTGCCAGTTCATTAATCAGCAAAGCGGCTCGTTTGAGGGCCAATATCGTCCCCTCGGGGTCGGTACCGCGTTCAAAGCGGAAGGAAGCGTCGGTGCGGAGCTGATGGTGTTGCGCCGTCTTTCGGATGTAATCCGGGGAGAAAAAGGCGCTCTCAAGAAAGATGGCGCGGGTCGTCTCCTTCACCCCCGATTTCAGTCCACCAAACACACCCGCAATGCACATTCCCTCCTCGGCATTGCATATCATGAGGTCGGTGTCCAGCAAGGTACGCTCACGACCATCAAGGGTAGTGAACCGACTGCCTGGCGGAAGCGTTTTGACGACCACCTTTCCCCCTGTGATTGCGTCGGCGTCAAACGCGTGTAACGGTTGACCCAGTTCGTGACATACGAAGTTTGTTGCGTCAACAATATTGTTGATCGGCGTAAGACCGATCGACAGCAGTCGTTGCTTCAGCCACTCGGGTGACTCCCCTACAACGACGTCGCTGATGGTCAATCCCGAATAGCGCGGGCAGGCTGCAGTGTTTTCTACTTCAACCGGGATCACCAGACTTTGGTCGTGTACCTTGAAACCCGATACATCCGGCATCTTTAACGCGCGGCCCGTGACAGCCCGAACATCGCGGGCGACGCCTACATGCGACATGGCGTCTGCACGGTTTGGTGTCAGGCCAATTTCTATGCGATGGTCGGTTGTAATATTGAAGTACTCCGCCGCAGGTGTTCCCGGCCTTGCGCTGGGGTCGAGTACCATGATGCCTTCATGATTCGTTCCAAGGCCGACTTCGTCCTCTGCGCATATCATGCCCTCGGAAGTCTCCCCGCGAATTTTCGTCTTGCGGATTTCAAAAGGCTGTCCGCCGGTTGGATACAGCGTAACACCCGGAAGCGCTACGATCACCTTCTGGCCGACGGCTACATTGGGCGCGCCACATACAATCTGTCGTACGCTTCCGTCGCCAACATCTACTGTTGTCAGCGAGAGTTTATCCGCATTAGGATGCTTTTCGCATGTTAACACTTCGCCGACGACAAGACCGCGAAGGCCACCACGTATGGTTTCAAAGGGTTCAATGGATTCAACTTCGAGTCCGGTACCGGTAAGCATGTCGCCAAGCTGGTCTGGCGACTCGGTTATGTCTACGTATTCCTTTAGCCAATGGTATGAAATCGTCATCGGCTAAAGCTAACAAAGTAAGGATAATAAACACCACACCCGCCGCGCAAAAGTTAAGCCGTTCGGCGACTTTTGCGCCGCCTTGTTTGAACCGATTTTAATCCACAGAATTATCCACAAGATGTGCACACCAAAGGGGCGGTTATGCACAATCAACGTACAAGTTTTTCAAACTCCCGGGCGGGGAGGGTAAGGACTCCCGCATCGGGAAGCCGCCGGGTTAGCTCCCGCCAGTTTGGATCTTTTGCGTAGACCTCACGCAACATCCCCGCTGCTTTGTCCGTCTCACCGTTGGAGGCCAGCGTAACAGCCGTCCAGTATTTCATTTCGAGATTTTCGGGGAACATTTTCATGGCTGCTTCATAGGCTTCCATGGCCGCCGGCATGTTGCCGTGCTCAACGTGGAGGTCGCCGAGGTTCATGTAATCATACGCGCGATGCACACGCAGGAGACGCTCGAGTTCTGCGATGGGTTCTGCCGCGTCGTCCACGCGCAGGTCAACCAGGCGATCATCCCACGGTTGGCCTGTCGGCTCACCGCGCACGACCAGCAAGGCGGCCGATTGTTTGCCGCGGATGTCGCCTCCTGCTGCCTGTCCGGCTTTCAATACCTCGAGGAGTCGCTCGGCGAGAGGAAGGTTGTCGTGCTGCAACCACGCATCTTTCATGGCCGGAACCACGCGATCGTTGAGCATCATGTTGGCCTGTACCGAGAACCCATCGCCGCTGTCGTGCCCGGCCGAAGCGATACAGTTTTCGCCTGTATGAACGGCAACCCGGCCTTTAGCATCCAGCAACGCCACCTGTCGCACGTTCTTACCGTCATCGTCTTCAAGCAACCGCTGCAAGGCTATAGCCGGTTCCAGTCCCTGCCGCATGAGGTCAAGGCCGCGGGGACCAAAAGACTTGTTTACAAAGGACTGCGTGGCGACGACGCCGACGCCCGCTTCACCCCACGAAACCACAGTACCGACACTGAACCAATGGCTCTGTACAGCGACGCCCATTTCGCCTGTGCGCGCGTCACGCGCGACGATGGAAAAGGTGTGGGCGAGCGGGGACGTCTCACGGTAGGCCTGTGCGCTGGCCGGCAGTGCCGCCATTAACCCCAGGCCCAAGAATAGTAAGGCTTTCATTTGTAGTTCATTTCGCCTGCTCGTATGGCAATGTCGAGAAGATTTTCGGATGGAGGAAAAGGACAGGAATACGCATCGTTGTATGCACAGTAGGGATTGTACGCCTTGTTGAAGTCGAGCTCGACAGTCGCCGCACCAGGCACCTTCTTGACGTCCAGATAACGCCCTGCCCCATACGTTTCCGAAGCGCTCGTCCGGTCACCAAACGCGAGGAAAAGGCTGCCCTTCTCAGGACCATCCATGATCTCGAGAATTAGCAAGCGATTCTTTCGGTCGTCGAGGTCAAAAGCGGCCCACGCGTACTCCAGGTATCGCGCCTCCTTTCCGTCGGACGTGGCAAGCGTCCTCACGCGCCGTCCTTCGATGGGATGGACGGTGGCCTGGACACGATAGCGCTCGTCTGGCGGAAAATATTTCAGTTTGGTGAAAGGCTCGTCCAGCGACGCGAAGGGCGATTCCTCCGAGGTCTTCATATACCGATCCTTCTCCTCCCTTTCCTTCATGATCTGGTTGTAATAATCACGGGAAGAACCTTCGCCCATGGAGTAAAAGAGGATGGCGGCGAGCGTTAATACGGCAACTCCGATAAGGATCGTTCGTGGTTTCATCGACGCACAGGAGCATGATGCAATGCCAAGGGGATCTCGAGCTGACGATCCCACCATTGGATGGAATCACGCTGTTCGAGATAGAGATCCATAAAGAGAGGTATGCCAGTGTCGGTTACATCGCCGGGCGCGTTGGCCAGGATGCAGATGGCGATGCGGTCCTTGGGATAAATGGCGACTTCGCTGCGGTACCCGTTGACGTATCCGCCATGGTAGATCAGCGTGTCATCGGGAAATTGGAGGATGCGCCAGCCCAGGCCGTAATAGTTGTTCTTGATCCGGCCGATCTTGCGGTAGGCACGGTTGCGTGACGCTGCCCGCACGAACGGTTTGTAGAGGGTGTCGAGCGATGCTCTCGAGATCACATGAGGTCTGTTGCCGAGCATGGCCTGCATCCACTGTGTCATGTCGAGAATGCTGGCGTTAATACCGCCGGCAGGCGCCACGTTGTAGTACTTGTCTGAGATGGCAATCTCTTTCCATTGCCTGTGTCGCCGCAGGTGTGGATGGGCTACGTTAGGATGATAGAGGATACCTTCATACGAAGCGGAAGCTTCCCGCATCGCCAGCGGGCGGAAGACTTTTTCTTCCAGCATCTGCTCGTATGTCTTTCCGGTGGCAGCGTGGATCACTTCGCCAATGATGCTGAAGGCAACGTTCTGGTAGCTGTACAGCTTCCCGACGGGTCCGTCGTTCACATCCTTTAACCGCGCGATCATATCGGGAAGGGTCATGCCGTCTTCCACCAACGTGGTATACGTGTGATACGGCAGTCCCGTGGTATGCGAAAGCAGATGCCGAAGCGTGAGCTGTTGCGTGTATTCGGGCGACTTGAGTTGGAAATCGGGCAGGTACTTGACCACGGGATCATCCCAGTTCAATACCTTTTCCTCGACGAGGATGGCAGTCAGCATCGCTGCGAAGCATTTCGATACGGACCCGATCCGGAACACGGTGCGCTCGGTGACGCTGTCAGTACCGCCTGCCGACTTCACACCGTATCCCTGCTGAAAGATGACGGTCGTGTCGCGGACAATGGCAACAGATGCACCGGGAATGCCCGTATCATGCATGAGCTCGCGGATCATTTGATCGTATGTGCCCACCAGCTTGTCGATATACGGGTTCTGTGGGAGCACACGCACTACCGGCCGGCTGTCGGCAACAGCGGCAGGAGTTTCGTCCCCATTATACCATGTGGCAACAACGACAGGCATGGCCACCAGGAGGGAGCCCAAGAGAAGAATTTTGCCTCGTTTCGGTCTCATTAGCACACCTTTAAATACTGCACAGGTTCTGCAGGCCACACCCTGTAAGGAGTTCCAACTTAATAACGTTTGATGGATGATACAAAGTGCATTCGCCAAAAGACGGAGAATGATTGGCGATCAGCGACTATCGATTTGCGATTTTTGATTTGAACCCCATAGAATATGGATTTTTACCTGCAGCTGTATTGCGGCACCAGATCGAAAATCGATAATCGCAAATCCCACCCGTGAAGGCTCGCTGGAACTTTTCACGGCGACCATAAAGGCTCGTCAGAGTCCTTTATGGTAAGAGTCCTTCATCAGCAAAGCTGTAGTATCTCTGACCGGCGAGAATTACGTGATCGATGACCTGAACGTCGATGAGTCGCCCGCCTTCTCTCAGCTTTCGCGTAAGATCTTTGTCGGCCTGCGACGCGGTGAGATTGCCCGACGGATGATTGTGGGCCAGGATTATGCCACTGGCGAGTTCTTCGAGCGCGGACTTGAAGATGATCCGCGGATCGGCCACCGTGCCGCTGACGCCGCCCTGGCTTATTTGCATCCTCTTGATGACACGATTAGCGCGATTAAGTAGCAATACCCAGAATTCTTCGTGTGGCAGGTCCATGAGTGTAGGTCGGAGCAACTCGAACACATCCCGCGAACAAGTGATCCTGGGTCGATCTTCGTGATCGAGCGCGCCACGGCGGCGTCCGAGTTCCATGGCAGCAACGATGGTGATGGCCCGCGCCATACCGATGCCCCGAACTCTCGTGAGGTCCTTCACGGAGAGAAGCGCAAGTTTATCGAGGTCATTATCGACTTTCGCGAGCAGGCTCTTTGCAACATCCACGGCGCTGGCCGTCGTTGTGCCTGAGCCAAGTAGGATTGCAATCAGTTCGGCATCGGTGAGCGCAGCGCGCCCCCTGCGAAGGAGTTTTTCACGGGGACGATCGTCGGGCGACCAGTCCTTGATGGTAAGGTAGGTTGGGGTCTCTTTTTCCATGATCCAAAAATAAACATTGGATCAGGAATGATCATGGAAAGTTGCATAGCCCGATCGTTTTTCCCGATAAAGGAAAAACTCAGGCGAGGTTGTTTACCATGCGGGTAAGTTTCGACTTCTGGTTAGCGGCCTTTTTCCAGTGAATGATGTTCTTCTTGGCCAGCTTGTCGATCATGGACGTGACTTCCTTCAGCAACGCGGTTGCTTCTTCCTTGGATGTAGCGGCCCTCAATCTCTTAATCGCCGTGCGGGTCGTCTTATGCTGATAGCGGTTCCGCAGCCTCTTGGCTCCGTTAGCGCGTATCCTCTTTTCTGCCGATTTATGGTTTGCCATTTGTCGCGTTTGTAAAGGACTGCAAAGGTAATTTTTATGAATGTAAAAGCCAAAACCGCAGTTCAAACGGGCTATTTTTTTATTTTGAGGCCATGACGACCCCTCTCAAAGCCCTTTTTGTGGCCGTTTGCGCCATGACAGCCCTGGATTGCGCCTGGGGCTTCTACGCCCACAAACAGATCAACCGACTGGCCGTGTTTACATTGCCCCCGGAAATGGTGGGATTTTACAAGAAAAACATCGGTTACATCACAGAAGCAGCGGTAAACCCCGACCGGAGACGGTACGTGGTGGATGGGGAAGCGGCCCGGCACTATATCGACCTCGACCATTTCGGTGACAGCGCCCTGGCGAAGCTCTCGGTACCCTGGGATGTCGTACTGACGCAATATTCCGAAGACACCCTCCTGGCTCACGGCGTGGTGCCTTGGCATATTGTACGGACCTACCACCGGCTTCGGGAGGCCTTCCTGGTGGGCGACCCGGATCGAATCCTCAGGCTTTCGGCCGACCTCGGCCATTACGTTGGCGACGCGCATGTCCCGCTGCACACGACAGTGAACTATGACGGTCAGCGCACGGGCCAGACAGGAATCCACGCGTTTTGGGAATCGCGCCTGCCGGAGCTCTTTTCAACACGCTACAATTATCTCGTAGGGCGCGCCACCTACGTGCCTGACCCGCAGCGGGCGGCGTGGGCTGCAGTTGCCTCGGCCCATCATGCGTTGGACTCAGTGCTGCGTTTTGAGCGAATACTGGCAGCGGAAATGGGCGACCGCCGGTATTCCTATGAAACCAAAGGCCGCCAAACCCTTCGTGTGTATTCGCAGGAATACGCAGAGGCGTACCACACCATGCTGTCCGGCATGGTGGAACGTCAGATGCGCGCGGCGATCCGCCTGACCGGTAGCCTATGGTATACGGCGTGGGTGGACGCGGGGCAGCCCGACCTGATGTCACTCATGGCCTATGCGCCGAGCGCCGATGAGCTGCGGCGCCGTCGCGAAGAATTGAAGAGATGGAGGGAAGCGGGCATGAAGGCAGATTCCGTTCTCCACCGCTAGCACGTTGGCATTTCGCCCGGTGCAGTTTTATTGCGATATTCGGGGGATGGATTGTCGTGCAGGAATCTTGTGGCGATGGGTTTGTTACATGCCGCTGCTGGCGGCGGTATGCGCATGCCAAAAGCCGGCGGAAACGCCGCATGGTGACAATTCTCCTCCTGCGGCATCGACCCACTATGCCCCCGAACTTTACGGTGCGACCGCGGTGGTCGACGACCGGCGTCCGGAACGCATCTTTTTCCTCAGAGAACTCGAATGCCTGATCGATACACTGGGACAGGCTACCTTCGACGACATACGCGCCGACCGCTCCAGGGCCGGATTCCGTAAATTGGAAGCCTACCAGAACAAAGACTTCCTGCGCGACCGACCGTATTGGATACGGTTCCCCGTAACATACGCTTCAGCCTCTGAGAAAATCTGGTTGATCGAGTTTTACGACCAGACCATCGACCGTATCGATGCGTACGTGCCCCGTCCGGGTGGCGGATATGAGCACATTACGATGGGCGACCATTTTGCCTTTTCTAACCGGACGCTGCCTCACAAGAATTTCGAAATACCGGTTGTTGAAATGCCCCCGGGCAGTACTGCGGTGTACTACTTTCGGGTCGTGTCGCACGACTTCGCTGACATCCGGATTGCGTTCAAGGCCATCGACCGCTTCATCTTCTACAGTCTGACCGAATACTTTCTGTACGGGACGTTCTACGGGATGATTCTCATTATCGCCCTGTATAACCTCTTGGTATACATCGCCATACGGGAAATCAAAAACCTGTACTATATCTTTTTCATCGTCAGCGTCGCCCTGTATACGCTCAGCCTGGATGGTATTGGCTTTCAATACCTGTGGCCGAACCGACCCTACCTGAACGACTATGCCAGCGGGGTTACCCTTTATATGGTCATCATGTGGGCCATCGTGTTCACGCGCAAATTCCTGAGCACGGCAGCCAATGCACCTTCACTAGACCGCCTGCTTCGCTGGACTATGATCGCACGGACGGCGCTGTTTGTAGTCGAACTACTGTTTTTTCCTCAGTTCTTCATCTACCGCAACGTCGAGATCATCCCGCTGTCGATGATCTTTTACACCGGAATACGCGTGTGGACCCGCGGATATCGCCCCGCACGGTTCTTTGTGATCGCCTACGGGGTATTGTTCGTCGGATTTTTCATTCGCGCACTGGTTTACTTCAATATCCTGCCGCTCACCACGGTGTCGCACTACAGCCTTCATATTAGTTTCGTGCTGGAAATGCTGTTCCTTACCTTCGCGTTAGGCGACCGCATCCGCATTCTAAAAGACATGCGTGACAGAGCACTGCGGCGTACCATCGTTCAGCACGAGGAGAATATGAAGCTTAAGGACAAGGTGAACCGCGACCTGGAGCGAAAGGTCCGCGAAAGAACCCTCGAACTGGATCAGAAGAATCGGGAGTTGGAGGAAAGCAACCGAAAACTTGCGCAACAGGCTGCTGAGATCAACCAGATCAATTCGATCCTGGACCTCGACAACTGGAAGCTGAAAAACAGCCTGAAGGAAGCGCTCAACGAACGGCTCCTGGACAAGACGATGGACTTCGGGCAATTCAGGACGCTGTACCCTGACACCCTCGCCTGTTACCGCTTCCTGGAAAACCTCAAGTGGGAAGCGGGCTATTCCTGCCGGAAATGCGGAAACCGGAAATATTTTGAAGGATCGCAAAAGTTCGCCCGCCGGTGTACGCGTTGCGGTTATAATGAGTCCATTACAGCAAACACGATC
>JAJJPK010000106.1:0-52402 GCA_032907565.1 Cyclobacteriaceae bacterium
CCCAGCAATGCGCCGATGGGAATCGCCGCAGCACGCGCCGGCAAACATGTATACGTTGCAAAACCGATGGCGCATATGCTCTCGGAAACGTATGAGTTATACAATACCATCAAAGAACCAGGTGTAGTATTCCAGGTTGGTCACCAGCACCGGCAAACGCAAAGTTTCCTCACCGCGATCGACGCGATCAACAAAGGCGTGCTGGGTCACATCAGTCTCATTCAGACGAATACCAATCGCAACGACGACAACGGCGCCTGGCAATACGATATCCATGAAAACGCCAATCCTCAAACAGTCGACTGGAATCAATTCCTGGGTAATGCACCCGAGATACCCTGGAACCCGGAACGCTTCTTCCGTTGGAGAAAATGGTGGGAATACGGTACCGGCCTTTCCGGGGACCTGCTAACCCAAGACTTCGACCGGATCAACTGCCTGCTGAACATGGGCATTCCCAAGACGGTCGTGGCGACAGGAGGAATTTATACCCACAACGACGGGCGCGAAGTCCCTGACGTATTCCAGGTGGTCATGGAGTACCCCGACTTCTTTATGGGCTCCAGCCAGGAAAAGGGAAAAGAACGGGGCATGACCTTCATGTACAGTGCCACGTTGGGCAACCAGTACGACCGCGGTACGATATTGATGGGCCACGACGGTACCATGGAACTGGGCAATTCTATGACTATCTACGCCGACCCGCGCTCTACGCGCTACGCCGACTGGATCAAGAATGGGCTCGTTTCAGAAGATGTGCCTCTCTACAGTTATAATCCACGCGCCAAGGGGCTCGATGGCGTCACCTCTGCGACGGCACGCTACTTTGCCGACAAGGGGCTCCTGTTCACATATCGCGACGGCCGCCGCGTAGACTCAACCCACCTCCACATTCGGGAATGGCTGAGCTGTATCCGCAACGGAGGTAAGCCTAGTTGTAGCATCGAAGAGGGCTTCCAGGAAGCAATCGCTGCACACATGGGTACGCTTTCGCTCAAGACGGGCCAACGTGTGACCTGGAATTCGGACAACAAACGGATCGATGGATTCGAACTGGATGAGGCCGACAGGATCCTGGTGAGTCCCGGAAGATTTATGGTATAAGCGACAAGCCTCATATCGCATAAGACAAGGCCGGGTAGTTCCCGGCCTTTTTTTGCCTCATTGATCAACCTGACAAGGCGCTGCTCCGCGGTTTTCTATACATTGCGGGAGTAGGGAACCCGACGGTGGGGCGATAAAAGCGCAAGATTTCGTAGAACCTTTTGGAAGCCGGTCCGTATTTCATACGACCATGAACAAGGAAGGCGTTCGCATCTCATCGATTGACCTGCTCCGGGGAGTCGTAATGATTATCATGGTGCTTGACCATGCCCGGGATTATTTCCACGCCGACGCCTTTCTTTACGATCCGCTCGACCTTTCCAAGACGAACGCTGTACTGTTCTTCACGCGATGGATCACGCACTTTTGTGCGCCGGTTTTTGTGTTCTTGGCTGGAACCTCTGCTTATCTGGCTGGCCGGCGCAAAGGTGTTTCTGAACTGTCCTTCTTTTTGTTTACGCGCGGGCTGTGGCTGATCGTCCTGGAGCTTACCATTGTGAACTTTGCCTGGTTTTTCAATTTCCGGTTTCCCTTCATCGCTTTGCAGGTGATATGGGCTATCGGAGTCAGTATGCTGGCGATGAGTCTCCTGGTGCGCCTGCCGTTAAAGGCCATTCTGGTTACGGGCCTGGTACTGGTGTTCGGACACAACCTTCTGGACGGTGTACATTTTCCAGGCACAGGGATCGGCTCTTTCCTTTGGGCATTGCTTCACGACCAGAATTATTTTCCACTCGGCGGTGACCGTGGGGTGTTCGTAGCCTACCCGCTCATACCCTGGATTGGAACTATGGCCCTGGGCTATTGCCTGGGCGTGCTTTACACTGAGGCGTTCCCGGCACAGCGCCGAAGACGCCTTCTGATCTATCTCGGCACCGGCGCCATCACGCTTTTCACGGTCATCCGGCTTATCAACTCCTATGGAGATCCAGTACCCTGGACTCAACAGGACACACCGCTGTTCACGTTTCTTTCTTTTCTTAACACGACAAAATATCCGCCCTCGCTGTTGTACCTGCTCATGACACTCGGGCCGTCCCTCCTGTTCCTCGCTTTTACGGAGAACCAGCCTTCCGCAATCGCGCGCAAGACCATTGTGTTCGGCAGGGTACCGCTATTTTATTACGTGATGCACATTTTCGTAGTGCACTTCATCGCCATGATCGCGGCCGTAATGTCGGGATATTCTGTCTGGACGATGATCTTCAATACGTGGGTGACTATGTCGCAGGATTTGACGGGCTACGGCTTTGGACTTCCTGTCGTGTACCTGGTGTGGATCGGGGTCGTAGTCGTCCTGTATCCGATCAGTCGATGGTACGAACGATACAAGATGGCAAACCGGCAGAAAGCCTGGTTAAGCTATGTCTAGCTTTCTATTCGGCACTAGCCGTAAAGCGGCGCCAGCCTGCTTTACCGATTACTTCTGAAGTAGCGGCGTGTTTGCGCAAAGCGTGATGAGGTCGTCATCGTGAACGGTCTTCTTCTCATCAGCAAGCACGAGGAAGTTCTGATACACCACGTCGAGTTCCTGTTTGTTCACCTGGTATCCCAGCAGCTCCAGGCGGTGTTTTAATGCCGCGCGGCCACTGCGTGCCGTGAGAATGATGGAGGACGCAGGAACGCCCACTTCCGCCGGATCGATGATCTCGTAGTTCTCGGCGTTCTTGAGAAATCCATCCTGGTGAATTCCCGATGAATGGGCAAAGGCATTGGCGCCAACGATAGCCTTGTTGGGCTGAACGGGCATCCGCATCAATTCAGACACAAGATGGCTGATCTCATAGATCTTTTCCGGTTTCAGGTTAGTGTGCATGTCGAGGTCCTTGTGCTTTCGGATGATCATGGTGACCTCCTCCAGCGACGTGTTACCCGCACGTTCACCGATTCCGTTGATGGTTACTTCGGCTTGTCCTGCGCCGTTCATGAGTCCGGCAATTGTGTTTGCCGTAGCAAGTCCCAGGTCGTTATGGCAGTGGACTGAGATAATCGCCTTGTCGATATTGGGTACGTTGTCAAACAAATATTTGATTCGCTTGCCGTACATATGCGGCAGGCAGTAGCCGGTCGTGTCCGGAATGTTGACGACATCCGCGCCGGCTGCGATCACCGCCTCGACCATACGGGCGAGGAATTCGAGATCGGCTCGTCCGGAGTCTTCTGCAAAGAACTCGACTTCTACGCCTTTGCTCTTAGCGTACTGCACAGCCCAAACACCTTGTTCAAGTACTTTCTCGCGTGTGGAGTTGAACTTGTGCTTGATGTGAATGTCGGAAGCTCCCAGGCCGGTGTGGATACGTCCGCGCCGGGCATACTTCAGCGCTTCTGCTGCTACGTCGATATCATCTTTCTTGGCGCGGGTGAGCGCGCATACTCCGGTTTTGACGGCTTTGGAGATTTCGATTACCGAAAGGAAATCGCCCGGACTCGAGATCGGGAACCCAGCCTCGATGATGTCAACACCCAGCCCCTCCAGGGCTTTCGCTACGACGATCTTTTCGTCAGTTGACAATTGGCATCCGGGGACCTGTTCTCCATCGCGGAGTGTCGTATCGAAGATGTCAATTTTCCGGCTCATGCTGTTTGTGTGTTTGGTTCAAGATACACAAAAATTCACTCGCTGTCCACAGCGGCCAGCACGCGAATGTTGTTGCAAATTTGGTTGCCCATGGCTTCCGTACCGAGAATCTTCTCGGTCGGCGTGTCTTTATCCGCGATGTCGCGTGTCCTGTATCCGTCTTTCAGCGCCTGCGCTACCGCACGTATTACGCATTCCGACTCTTCCTTAAGTCCGAAGGAGATGTCCAGCAGCAACGCTGCCGAAAGAATGGATGCCAGGGGATTGGCAACTCCTTTCCCTGTGATGTCGTGTGCACTTCCGTGAATGGGTTCATACAATCCCACAGTGTCGCCGATCGACGCGGAGGCAAGCATGCCCATAGAGCCGGCGATCTGAGAGGCTTCGTCTGTCAGGATATCGCCAAACAGATTTCCAGTAACGACTACATCAAAACTTCTCGGGTTCTGGATCAGCTTCATTGCAGCTGCGTCTACGAACATGTGCTCGACTTCAACATCAGGGTATTGGGTGGCTACTTCCTGAACTACGGATCGCCAAAGCCGTGAACTTTCCAGCACGTTGGCCTTATCTACCGACGTCAGCTTTTTACGCCGTGTCTGCGCAGCCTTAAAGGCCTTGTGTGCAATGCGTTCAACTTCGTAACGATGATAGATCATCGTATCATACGCGGTGTTACCGTTGTCCTTCCTTCCCCGTTCTCCGAAATATACATCGCCCGTCAGCTCCCGGAAGAAGAGGATGTCTGCTCCTTTGAGCACTTCCGGTCTGATGCTGGAAGCACCGAGCAGTTCGTCGAAAAGTTTTATCGGTCGCAGGTTGGCGTACAGACCAAGTTCCTTCCGCATTTTAAGCAGACCCTGTTCGGGACGGACCTTCAGTGTTGGATCATTGTCATATTTCGGATGGCCTACTGCTCCAAACAGGATGGCGTCGGCTTTGCGCATAGTCGCAAGACTTTCCTCTGGCAGCGCTTCGCCGGTAGCCTCGATCGCCTCGTGGCCAACAGAAGCATAGTCGTATTCAAACTCATGCCCGAATGCCTGGGCGATATGATCCAAAACGTCCTTACCGCAGGTTGTAACTTCCTTTCCGATCCCGTCGCCGGGCACTATGGTTATGTGTTTCTTCATCGATGACTAATTCACGAATGCGTTAGTTCGTAATTGCGTATTTCTTCACGAAGGCTCAGCAGATAATCGATGTCATCGTACCCGTTCATCAGGCAAGCCTTCTTGTACGGGTTGATTTCGAATTTTTCCGACATGCCGTCTGCGAGCGTGATCGTCTGATTCTCGAGGTCCACAGTGATTTCGGTGGACGGATCAGCCTCTACAGCACGCAGTGCGTTGTGAAGAAAATCATCTGACACAGTCACGGGCAGCACAGCGTTGTTCAGCGCGTTGTTCTTGAAGATGTCGGCAAAGAAGCTCGACACCACTACGCGAAAGCCAAAATCGGCAAGCGCCCACGCGGCGTGCTCCCGGCTGCTACCGCATCCGAAATTCTTGCCCGCGACGAGGATCTTTCCTTTGTACCGGGAGTCGTTCAGAACGAAATCCGCTTTTGGTTTACCTTCGCTGTCATAGCGCCAGTCGCGAAACAGGTTTTCGCCGAACCCTTCCCGTGTTGTGGCCTTAAGAAATCTGGCTGGGATGATCTGGTCCGTGTCGATATTTTCTATGGGCAGCGGTACTGCCGTGCTTTTCAGGGTTGTGAATTTTTCCTTGCTCATTTCAATTCGTGTTTAGCTATCGCTATACCAACTCCCGCACATCCGTTACTCTTCCCGTGATGGCTGCGGCTGCTGCCATGAGTGGGCTTGCCAGGAAGGTGCGCGATTTAGGACCCTGGCGTCCTTCAAAATTCCGGTTTGACGTGCTGATGCAATACTTACCGGCAGGGATCTTGTCTTCGTTCATCGCCAGGCAAGCCGAACATCCCGGTTGTCGCAACTGGAAGCCTGCCTCTTCAAAGATCTTGTCCAGACCTTCGGCGCGGGCCTGAGCTTCAACTTGCTTTGAGCCTGGCACGATCCAGACCTCCACGTTGCCGGCCTTCTTTTTTCCTTTGACGATATTGGCTACCATGCGCAAGTCTTCGATGCGCGCGTTGGTACAGCTGCCGATGAAGACGTAGTCAACCGGCCTGCCGAGCAGCGGCGTACCCGGCTCGAGCCCCATGTATTCAAGCGACTTACGGAAAGAAGTTTGTTCGTTGATATCTTTGAGTTCTTCAACGGTCGGAATGCGATCGGTAATCTTGATTCCCATTCCCGGATTCGTTCCGTAGGTGATCATCGGCGCAATATCTGCAGCGTCGAATTGCAGTACCTTGTCGTAGGTAGCGCCTTCATCCGTTTCAAGCTCTCGCCATTGTTCGACGAGTTTGTCGAACGCCTCACCTTGTGGTGCGTACTTTCTGCCGCGGATATAATTAAAAGTAGTCTCATCCGGGGCAATGAGGCCGCCACGCGCGCCCATCTCTATGCTCATGTTGCAGATGGTCATGCGCGCCTCCATCGACAGGTTTCGGATCGCTTCACCGGCGTACTCGACGAAGTAGCCTGTTGCTCCACCTGCTGATATTTTGGAGATGATATAAAGGATGATGTCCTTTGATACGACGCCTTTGCCCAGGGTGCCATTAATCTCAATCCGCATCGTCTTCGGGCGATGTTGCAGAATGCACTGTGTAGCCAGTACCTGCTCAACCTCGCTGGTTCCAATGCCGAACGCGATAGCGCCAAAGGCTCCGTGGGTAGACGTATGACTGTCGCCGCAGACGATCGTCATGCCGGGCAAGGTCAACCCAAGTTCCGGGCCGATAATGTGGACGATTCCCTGGTAGGGGTGGCCCAGGCCATACATCGTAATGCCGAACTCCTCACAGTTCTTTTTCAGCGTCTCTACCTGGTGACGCGAGAGTTCTTCCCGGATGGGCAGGTGTTGATTCAACGTCGGCACGTTATGATCCGCCGTTGCGGTCGTACGCGAAGCATTGAAAACCTTGATGCCCCTCTTACGAAGCCCGGCAAACGCCTGAGGGCTCGTTACCTCGTGGATAAAATGACGGTCAATGTACAATACATCGGGATAGCCTTCCCGCTGCTTTACCACGTGAAGATCCCAGATCTTTTCAAATAATGTCTTTGGTTTCTGGCTCATTGGTCAGTTACCGGTATCGGTTTCTAAGTTACTTACTATTTGGCCGTTATAACAACTGTTAGTTCGTTCAGCGCGTTCCAAAATGAAACCGCCCCGTGTCGGAATCCGTTCACGGGGCGGCTTTATTTCGCATGGGTGTCAGCCCATGGTCTTCGTCGAAACAAGCAGTTGAATCAACAACCTTTCAAAGGTACGAAGATCATAAAACTTGTACCGTCCTTCAAAGTAAAACGCTCAAAAAAATTGGCGTTTACGTACGCTTGTTAGCGCTTGCCGAAGGCCGTCAGTTGATCATGCTCTCCTCGACGGTAGCCTTTTCCGGCCTCAGATTCCGCACAGCTGCGCCCGCTTGCCACAGCTCGCTTTCGCGAAGTTCTTTGAGTTCTTCGGCGAGTTTTTCACGATAGTCGGGCTTGCTGCACGTTTCGATCGTGCGCTTTGCTTCTTTGCCCGAAGCGACGCTTTGATAGAGCTCCTGGAACACAGGCAACGTTGCCTCCTTGAAACGCTTTTTCCAGTCGAGCGCACCGCGCTGGGCAGTTGTCGAGCAGTTG
Organism: Cyclobacteriaceae bacterium; assembly: GCA_032907565.1. Lineage (GTDB taxonomy): Bacteria > Bacteroidota > Bacteroidia > Cytophagales > Cyclobacteriaceae > ZC4RG29. The sequence continues at coordinate 7,404 of JAJJPK010000106.1, forward strand.
GCGTACATCCAGTCCATGCCGTTCTCGGCAACAAGAGGCATAAGGCTTTGCGTTAGTTCCTCGACGGTTTCGTTAAACGCTTCCGACGGCGAGTGACCGTTTGCGCGCAGCACTTCGTATTGTGCTTCGAAGATTCCTGCGATGGCGCCCATCAGGGTACCGCGTTCGCCGGTAAGGTCCGAGTATACTTCCTTCTGGAAATCCGTTTCGAACAGGTATCCGGCGCCAACGCCGATACCGAGCGCAATGGCTTTCGTCTTGGCGTTACCCGTAGCATCCTGGAACACGGCGTAGCTTGCGTTAATGCCTTTACCCTGAAGGAACAGCCGGCGTACGGATGTTCCCGATCCCTTCGGGGCAACGAGGATCACGTCGATATCCGACGACGGGACGATGCCCGTTTGTTCTTTGAAGGTGATGCCGAACCCATGTGAGAAGTAAAGCGTCTTCCCGGCCGTAAGGTGCGGTTTGATGGTAGGCCAGAGTGCGATCTGTCCGGCGTCCGACAGAAGGAACTGGATAATTGTTCCGCGTTTGGCGGCCTCTTCAATTTCGAAGAGCGTTTCGCCGGGAACCCAGCCGTGCTCTACGGCCTTGTCCCACGTCTTGGAGCCTTTGCGCTGGCCCACGATAACATTGAATCCATTATCCCGGAGGTTCAGTGATTGTGCAGGTCCCTGAACGCCGTATCCGATAATTGCGATAGTTTCATTCTTTAATGCGTCGAGTGCTTTCTCCATCGGGAATTCTTCCCGGGTGACTACTTCTTCGATGACTCCGCCAAAGTTGATCTTTGCCATGGTTGTTTTTTGAATTTGTGATGATTGTGGTTATGTACTAATACTGCTATGCCGTCATGGCCCGCGACCGCGACGACGGCGCCACGCGGCTCCCGTGTTTTTCACTCCGTTCGTAAAACGCGTCGCTGCCTTCTGAGTAATTGGCATACTCGACTTCAATCAGCTTCTCGAGTTGGTGTTTGACCTTCTCCATCATTTCCACCGTCGTATACAGGAGCAGAATGGCGCCACCCCGGTAAAAGTCGCCTTCTATCTCATGGGCGATGAGTTTTTTGATCCGGACGCGCCGGCGGTTAAGCACATTTACGATCCGATTGAGGATCGAAAAGTTGTTGTCGGCTGCGATTTCGAGCGTGAATTCCTGCTTCATGATAATCGTGTAAAATTAAATACTATTTCTTTTCCTGAGGGAGTGTCGGCGGTTCGAGGAGAACATCCGAAACGCATCCACCTGCCGGAACCATGGGGAACACATTGTCCTCACGTCCGACGACAACCTCGAGAAAGGCTGCAGTCTTGGAACTGAGCAGCTCCGTTAACCCGGCCGTCAGGTCCTCCCTCCGCGACACCCGCCGCGCAGGTATGTTGTATGCTTCTGCGAGCTTTACAAAATCCGGATTGACCATCTCCGTACAGGAGTACCGCTTTTCGTGGAACAGTTGCTGCCATTGCCGTACCATACCCAGGTAGCTGTTGTTCAGCACGAGAATCTTCACGGGAATCTTATACTGGAGAATTGTGCCCAGCTCTTGCATGGTCATCTGGTAGCCACCGTCCCCGATGACCGCGATAACCTCTTTGTCAGGTCGCGCGATCTTTGCTCCGATGGCTGCCGGGAGTGCAAAGCCCATAGTCCCTGCACCCCCGGATGTAACATTGGTGAGCGGGTAGCGGAACCGGTAGTACCGCGATGCCGTCATCTGGTGCTGGCCGACGTCCGTTACAAGTATTGCTTCACCTTTGGTCATCTCAGACATCTGGTAAATGACCTCACCCATCATCAGCTTATCACACGTCGGTTGACATTCCTTCTGAATGATCTTCTCTTCTTCGATCCGGTTGAGTGCGCGGAAGCTTTCAAGCCATTCCGGATGAGATGCAGACTTGACCAAAGGCAGCAATGCTCCAAGCGCCTCTTTCGCGTCGGCGTGAACGGGTACGTCAGCTTTGATGATTTTGCTGATCTCGGCCTTGTCGATTTCAACGTGAATGACCTTGGCCTGACGGGCATAGCGAGAAACATTGCCGGTGACCCGGTCATCGAATCGCATGCCGATGCCAATAAGTACATCACACTCGTTCGTATTTAGATTGGGGCCGTAGTTGCCGTGCATGCCCAGGAAGCCTACATAGTTCGGGTGATCGGTGGGAAAGCTGCCCAGTCCCAACAGCGTGCATGCTACAGGAATTCCTGCCTTCTCTGAAAGCGCTTTCAGTTCTTCAGTCGCCCCCGAAAGCAGTACGCCCTGGCCGGCCAGGATATACGGACGCTTCGCCTGGTTAATCAGCTCGGCTGCCGCCTGTACTTGTGCCGTTTGTAATGTAGGCTTAGGCCGATACGTGCGGATACCGGTGCATTTTTCGTAAGTGAACGTCTCGATCATTTCATTCTGAGCGTTCTTCGTGATATCGATGAGCACAGGTCCCGGCCTTCCGCTGTTGGCGATGTAGAATGCCCTGGCTACCGCCGACGGGATGTCTTTGGCTTCAGCGACCTGGACGTTCCACTTGGTTACCGGTATCGTGGTGTTGACCACGTCGGTTTCCTGGAAGGCATCAGTTCCGAGCAGGTGCGCGAACACCTGGCCAGTGATGCAGACGACGGGCGTGGAATCGATCAGCGCATCGGCCAGACCGGTGATCAGATTTGTCGCGCCCGGACCCGACGTAGCGAACACGACCCCGGTTTTTCCTGTTACGCGCGCGAACCCTTGCGCCGCATGGATGGCACCTTGTTCGTGCCGAACGAGAATATGGTTGATCCTATCAGAATAATGATACAATGCATCATATACCGGCATAATGGCACCGCCGGGGTAGCCAAAGATCGTTTCAACCCCCTCCGCCACCAGGCAGCGGAGCAACGCCTCGGCTCCCGAAATCTTCGTTTCCGTTTCTTTTCCTCCTTGCTCTGCGCCGGTCTTAGTTTTCATCAGTAATGCATCCATGGGCGGCATTTTTTACTTGTTTCGCATACTTTAACAATATTCCATTTTTTGCGTTCAGTGGAGGCTGCTTCCATGCTGCCTTCCGCTGCGCAATTGTGTTCTCGTCCACCAGGAGATCGATGCGATGGTTCTGAACATCGATCTCGATAATATCGCCGTCTTCGATAAGCGCGATCATCCCGCCATCGAAGGCCTCGGGCGTAATGTGGCCAACCACAAAACCATGTGTACCTCCAGAGAATCGTCCGTCTGTTATCAGTGCGACATCGGCGCCCAGGCCTGCTCCCATTATGGCTGAGGTCGGCTTCAGCATTTCGGGCATACCCGGTGCACCTTTAGGACCGACGTAACGGATCACGACCACGTCGCCTCGCTTCACCTTTCCACTCTGCACGCCGTCGACAAGCTCAAACTCCCCGTTGAAGACCCGGGCCGGGCCTTTGAAACGATCGCCCTCTTTACCTGTGATCTTGGCAACCGATCCTTCCGGGGCCAGGTTTCCGTATAGGATCTGAAGATGTCCCGTTGCTTTAATGGGACGGTCCAATGGGCGAATGATGTCTTGCGATGCAAAGTCAATCGCGGGGACATCAGCAAGATTTTCACGAAGCGTCTTGCCGGTTACCGTAAGGCAGTCGCCATGCAACATGCCATTGTCAAGAAGGTATTTCATCACCAGCGGCACACCACCGATTTGATGAAGGTCTTCCATCAGGTATTTGCCGCTGGGCTTGAGGTCGGCAAGCAGCGGCGTTTTGTCGGAGATCCGCTGGAAGTCGTCCTGCCCGATGTCGACACCACAGGTCCTGGCCATCGCGATCAGGTGGAGCACGGCGTTTGTCGATCCGCCGAGCACCATAATTACCGTAATGGCATTTTCGAAAGCTTCACGCGTCATGATGTCGGAAGGCTTGATGTCGCGTTCCAGCAACACCTTCATAGCCTCCGCTGCCGCGCGGGTTTCTTCCGATTTCTCGGCGCTAACAGCCGGGTTAGACGACGAATAGGGCAGCGACATTCCCATAGCCTCGATGGCAGCCGCCATGGTATTTGCCGTATACATCCCACCGCAAGCGCCTGCACCCGGACAGGAATTCTGTACGATTCCCTTGAAGTCTTCCGGAGTGATACGGCCAGCGATGTGCTCGCCGAGTGCTTCGAAGGACGAAATGATATTGAGTTTCTTACCTTTCCATGTGCCCCCGGCAATGGTGCCACCGTACAGCATGATGGAGGGCCGATTGAGGCGTCCCATGGCGATTAGCGCACCGGGCATGTTCTTGTCACATCCTACCACCGCGATTAGTCCATCGTAATATTGTGCACCGCACACCGTCTCTATCGAGTCGGCGATGATTTCACGGCTGACCAGTGAATACCGCATGCCCAACGTACCGTTACTCATGCCGTCGCTCACACCGATGGTGTGAAACGTTAAACCTACGAGGCCGGTATCCCACACCGCTGACTTCACCTGCTGGGCCAATGCGTTCAAATGCATGTTGCATGTGTTTCCGTCGTAACCCGTGCTTACGATACCTACCTGTGCTTTCTTCATGTCGGTCTCAGTAAGACCGATGCCATAAAGCATTGCCTGTGCTCCGGGCAATGTCGGATCCTGCGTTAACGTCTTGCTGTACTTGTTTATCTCCATGAACTCCTCGGAAAACCTATTATTGTTTGTATCTTTTTATCTGTTGCCTATTGAAATCAAATGATGACATAGCTGGACGATTTTTCGAGCACCTGGCTTCGATATGCCTCCTGCACCAGCGCGCCCAGGGTATCTTCCCACGGCCGCTTGAACGGACGCGCGTCGATAGATTCCACGCTTGCTATCTCCGCGCCCGTACTGCACAGGAAGGCGCTGTCGGCCTGTTCAAGTTCGGCGACACTGAGCTGCTTTTCCCTCACGGGTATGTCGAGTTCCTTACAGATGCCCATCACCGTAGCACGCGTAATACCCGGAAATATGTGGCCGGGGGGTGGCGTGTACAGCACCCCTTTGATCTCTACGAAAATGTTCGAGCTCGGGGGCTGAGCAACACGTCCGTGCATGTCGAGCATCAACGCCTCGTCGTAACCCCGCGACCTGGCTTCGCTGGTGGCGAGTATGCCATTCACATAGTGGCCGCATACTTTGGCTTCCATCCGGATAGACTCCGGGTTAGGACGCTGATACGGCGACAGGCAAAGCCGCACCGGCTTATCGCCCAGGTACTTGCCCCATTCCCACGCACATATCATAATGTGTGCTTCTACCGGCTGGGTGAGGTTCATATTTGCGCCCGTGTATACCAAGGGGCGTATATAGGCGTCCGACAATCCGTTTCGCCGCAGCAGTTCATAGCTCGCCTGAATCAACTGCGCTGAGTCGAAGGGGTAAGGAATATGAACCAACTCGCAGCTGCGTCTTAGCCGTTCAAAGTGCTCAGCCGCCTTGAATATTTTTACCCCGTTCTGTGTAGGATAGGAACGAAGGCCATCAAAAACGCCATGCCCATAATGAAGTGTCTGGCTGAACAGATCCAGCCTGGCCTCGGCGGCCCGTACGAAGCTGCCATTCAGGTAGACTATCGTGCCTTCATTATAGTACATTATAACAATTGTTAGTTCGTTCTGGATACCAAAAACAAAACCGCCCCGGTGTCGGGGCGGTTTTGATAGGTTCCTATACGGACAATATCATACCCACCCCGATTTTCGGAAAAGGAGCACAACATTGACCACTAGCACAATCCATCCGGATCTGTCAAGGTACCCTGACAGTTGTTTGGATATGTGCTGGTTGTTCGACATAATATTCGGCATCTTCACAAGGTTCAAAAATTTGTTAGTAGTTATCAAGCTAAACTCTAAAAATATTTGCACGCAAGAACGATTGTTCGGTTGCACTATCGGTTTCTGAGGTGTTTTTGGCACCCCGCAGCTACATCGCCGCGCTATTTTCCGAGTAGCCCGTTGTAAACCCTTCGCGCATGTTCATAGCCGAATCTTGCCTCTTCGAGCTCGTCCTTGCGTATCTGCTTCTTCTTTTCCCGCCAGCATTGGTCCACCGCCCGCAGGCACCATTCGATGCTTTTTTCCTCGCGGATGGGCTTGCCGTCAACGAGGACGAAGATGGGGTTGGTGTGCACGCTCGACAAAATCCGCACGGCCATCCAGGCCGACTTGTCTGCACGGTAGTCGAACGCAACGTCGTTCCACTTTCCATCGGCGACGATCTCACGAGATTGCACCGCGACACCATTGACGATGAGTTCCACTTTCACCTTTCGTGTCTTACCCAACCGGGCGCGTTCGATGTGCCAGAAGGGTTGCTCAAAAAATGGCTTCGCGGCGATAATGCTTCCGATGAGATCCTGCTCCTCAGGAAGACGCGCGAGTACTTTCGCAGAAACCTTAACCATCGACCCCTTCGCAGTGTGCACTTCACTATCGCCTGTTCCCAGCCGGACGTCATTTGCAGTGAAGTCGATAATGTGCGACCAGCCGTCGCTGACGTAGCTCCTTCCTTTCTTCAAAGCGTCCATGAACGCGTCGAAAGTCAACTCTTCTCCTAATTCGGCGTATATGCGCGCTTGTCCTACACGCTCGTCGGCAACACAGGGAAAGTCGGTTTCGCCGCTGGCTCTTGTCCTGAAGCCGGCGTTCAGCGTATGATACCACATGTTCAGTTCATGCAAGGACGGCGTATTGCCGAGAGAATAGAAGTCGACAACATTGTGGGTGACTGTCACGACATATTCGTTAGCGCCAATTCCATCCATTTTCGGTGTTTCGTAGTTGGGGAGCTCCGCTGTATGGCGAATCGGTGCCAGCCCGAAACCCGAGTGAGCGTATCCGGTGATGCCACCCTGGTCCTTCGCCCACCTCAACACGGGCAGTGTCCAGCTTGGCCATTCTTCGATCTCGTCCGTCCCTGGGTAATCATCCTCGCGAAGGTTCAGCAGCACGATATGACCCGCATGGGAGGACGGAAATCCTGACACTTCCACATCATACCGCAGAATGTTCTTGTCGTCGGAGAGGGGGTGCGCGCTTCCTGTGAAAAATCCCTTTTGATAGTACCAGCATGGACCCCAACTCAGGTTGCTTCCCAGGTTCAAATCTTCGCCTTGAATTTGTCGCCACATGTGTTCGGGCTTGACACCTTCTTCGGGACTTTCATAATGTGAACAGCCGGCAGCGTGAATGTGATGATCTCCACTGTACCAGCCGAGGCGTGCCATGTGCAACCAACGCTTCAGGTTGATGTTGACCTCGAAGGTTTCCACGCCTTCAGGAACTGTGATCCGCATTTCCTGTTGCTCGTATTCAGGACCTCTACCGACGCGTACCATGTAGTTGCCCGGCGGAAGAAACACGTGCTCCCCGTCATACCGATAAACCTGTGGCTGGAAAAAGAAGTCAGGAAATTCATCCGTGAGTGCGGAGCGTCGTGCGGGCAACGGGTAGATGCCCCGCAGCCGCTGCTCGGGTTGCAGTAGCGAATCGTACTTGAATATATCGCCCTCACTGAAGGTAGCCACCAGCCAGTCCGGCTTCCGTGCTGTGGCGTGACGGTAGTCAACTGCGTTTGCTGCCGTTGCATCCGACGAACGAAGGCGTTCAATATCATCGCGGATAAGTAGCGATGCCATCGCCGGGGCGCCGTCGTAATCTTTAATGTTGAAGACGAGACGACTTTCACGGAAGACTTAATGTCGAACAGGACGTCGATCGTATTTCGGAAGCCAAGGTCTTCCGTGCCGTGACCAACATCGAATCCCAGACGCGCCTCCCGCTTCCCGTGTTGCCGCGTGTACACTTGAAGGATGGCGTACTCCAACACCTGACCTGAAAGCTGCGACTTCATTGGCCGGTCACGGAACAGGGCTAACTCGAGAAAACGATTGTCGAGGTCGCCCCTTGAAAGTTCGTTCTTCGGCAGCACCCTGGGTGAGAAGGTAGAGATGTGGAGGATAGGGCCTGCGTTGGGGCTGGATACTTCCAGCCGACTTGTCACCTTTCACTGGTTCTGACTCTTTACCAAGAAATTCGTCCATCCTTCCTGGCCAAGCACAGGCTTGGCGCGACCTTCGCTTACCATGCCGCGTGCTTCCGGGTTAATCGTGACACCTGCGATACAGAAGGGATCCAGTATGGCCTGAATCTCACGCACCATCTCCTGCGAATGTGCCTTTTGTTTTAGGGCGGCCAACCGTGCGCGCGCTTCTTCGGGCAATGCGCTACCCACAGTTGCAAGTGCTTCATCGACGCGGCTGGCGTGTGCCAGCAGCGGCTGGGGATCGGCAGCGGTCACTGGCAGAAAGTCGCCTGTGATCACCTGTGCGTCGGCCGCCGCGATGGACAGCACGAAGCACAGAAGGATAGCCAGGGGTTTCATAGCAGGTGGTTCATTTTCGGAGTTGTGCCAGTGCCCAGGCTATGACAAAAAAGCCAATGCCTGTGATAATAGGGGGCAGTATTACCTGAGGAGCTCGAAAGCCGCCCAGGTAGATCATTACCAGGCCCAGGATGATCAGGACCCAGACGCTCAAGGTTAGAATCTGACTTTTGTTCAATGGTTTGCTGGTTTTGGGTGGGTTCCGAAGTTACGCAATCGTATGCGCATCACCAACGGCTCTGGATGGGTATCTGTCGACGGCAAGGGGCGGCCTATTGCCCGGAAGGAAGGCGGTTGGTAAAGCAGTCGAAGTCGCCCAAAAATTTTTCCTGCACTGTAAAGCTTTCGCACAAGGCATCGAGGCGCTGAAATTCGCGCGCGAAAGTTACCCGGAATGTGTCGCGGTCTTCGCGGGAACGCCAATAGTCTATCGTGATATAGCGCATTGGGTTTACCTGATCCTGGTGCAACTCGGTGCCGAGATATCCCTTACCCTGACTGAAGAGTTTTACCCATTCGCCCTGAGGACCGTACGCCTTTTCAAACTCCTTCTGCTTCCCGTTCTTTACTATGAACTCCCACACGTACACGAATACTTTGCCTTCCATTCTAACGAAGATACTCCGATACCGCTACGGATCAAACACCAAGAAATATAACACCTGGCCGTTCAAGGTTTCGCCTTTTCGTACAGCAGTAACAATGCACGCATATGGGTGGCGACGACTCCGGTGTGATGACCCTCACCCTTGACTTCAAATGACTTTACCAGGACGCCCGGTTTCGAAGATACTGCCGAGATCAGTGTATCGATCGAAGATTGAATATTGTTGGTCTCGTGTTCGGTTTGAGAAAACACGATGGTCGTTCCTGGCCGCAAATCAGGAACGTCTTTCCCTAACCGCCTCCCCATTGCATCGTCCCAATAAAGGGAAGGGCTGCAGATGCCGTAGCGTTTGAACAACGTCGGCTCATTGTGGAGTACCCAGGCAGCAAACAGTCCGCCCAGGGAATAGCCGAGGAGTCCCCGATCGGCGGGGTCTACGCGGTAGTTGGCTTCAATGAAAGGTATAAGTTCCAGCTTGACGAAGTTGAAAAACTCCGCTCCTCCACCGGAGGTAGGGACCATAGCTGCCGCACCAGGAGGAAGTTTTTCCGGCGATACTTTGGTTGGTGTATAGTCGCGCGAACGGGTGAAGAAGAAATCGGATGCGTCGCCATCCAGCGACAGGCCTACGAGGATAACCGGCTCAATGGCCTGGAGGAGATCGGCAATCTTGTGTGAATCGTGCATAACGCCGCCCAGCATCCATGCATCTAAGTAATAGAGCACCGGGTAGGAACGCTGATCCTGCTCGTAACCCGGAGGAAGGGTTATCACCAGCTTGTAGGTCATGTCGGCCACGTGCCGGGAAGGGAGGTAACGTTCAATGGGCTTGTCAGAGGAGGCGGTCGTCTGAGCGTTGGCCTGGGTGACGGTCAGCAGTGCCAGCACCAGACTCGTGGGGATGATACGGCTCATTCGTCGGGTGGTTAGGGTTGGGGAATGTTGGAGAATTCTGGAAGATAACGAATAGCTGAGTGGCGATCAACCCCAGGGAATGTCCAACTGAATCTCCACATGTCCTCTGCAAACGTTTCCTATCGCGAATGAGGATGAATCACCGAAAAAGGCACAACACGGGGACCGCTGTTTCCGTTTACTCAGGTGTCGTAGAAGAAAGGGAGTAATATGAATACGAATGTGAATGTGCGACCGTCAGAGGCCACCTCATACCTCAGGCACTTCAAGATAGCCCAGATGAACCTCAATCAGCTCATCTGGGAAGAGCGCCTTAAGAGGAGGCTGGAGCGCGCAAGAAGCCGATAGGCATTATTCTACGCGGTTCATTCCGGATTGGCGGGCTTGAGGATGCCTCTACGGACGGTCATCCGTAGCTTTTAGGGTCTCGTTAAGCCATCCAAAAAATTCGCGCTGCCAGGCAATGCCGTTTTGTGCCGTGAGAATCCAATGATTCTCTTCGGGGAAGAAGAGCAACTTGCTTTTTATCCCCCGAAGTTGTGCGGCCTGAAACGCCTCGAGTGCCTGGCCGGTCGGGACCCTGTAGTCCCTGCCCCCCTGAATGATGAGGATGGGCGTATCCCATTTTGTGACCAGGTTGCTGGGATCGTATCGGCTGTAGGTGTTTTGCGCTGCGGTGTTGGATGTGTCCCAGTACGGGCCGCCGTAATCCCAATTGACAAACCACAACTCTTCCGTGGTGCCGTACATGCTCTTCAGGTTGAAGATTCCGTCGTGGGATATGAAAGTCTTGAATCGCTTCTCGTGAATGCCGGCCAGATAAAATACGGAATACCCGCCATAGCTCGCTCCCACGCATCCGAGCCGATCCTTGTCGACATAGGGCTCCTTTGACACTTCGTCTATCGCCACAAGGTAATCCTGCATTACTTGCCCGCCGTGATGCTTGCTGATGGCCTCATTCCATTCGACGCCAAATCCAGGCATACCGCGACGCGACGGGGCCACAATGATATAGCCGTTCGCCGCCATCAGCTGAAAATTCCATCGGAATGAATAGAACTGTGACAAAGGCGATTGAGGACCTCCCTGGCAATACAGAAGGGTAGGATATTTTTTTGCCGGATCAAAATCGGGCGGAAAGATCACCCACACCAGCATCCTCTTTCCGTCCGTGGTAGTAACGTACCGGCGTTCGATCTTGCTTTTTGCGAGGTTGTCGTAATGCTTCTTGTTCACGTGTGTGAGCTGTCTCATACCGCCGTCCTTTAGGTTGACGACAAACAGTTCGGCGGCGTGATTCATGTCGGTGCGTGTTACCACCATCTCGTTGCCCACTTGTCCGACGATTGCTGTAATGTCGAAATCGCCGTCGGTAATCTTCTTGACAACGGGTTGTTTTCGTGTACGGCCAGGGTAATCGACCTCAAAAAGTTGGATCGTACCATCTATCGCGGCCGTGAAGAAAATCTTCTTGCCGTCTTTGCTCCATTCATAGTCTGACACGGTACCGTCCCATGCGGCCGTGAGGTTTATGCGACCCGCCGGTCCATCGACAATGATATCCTGCTTGTCAGATTCATACCCATCCCGCTTCATGCTCAGCCAGGCAAGAGCGCCTGATGAAGAAAAAGAAGGATGGAGATCGTATCCTTCCATACCTTCCGTAAGGTTGGTTGTCGTGCCGGTAGCGATGTCGTACTTGTACAGATCGGTATTTGTGCTGACCGCATAGTCCGTTCCGTATTTCTTTTTTGCAACGTACACGATCGACTTGCTGTCTGGACTAAAAGTAAAGTCGCCCGGTCCCCCAAAAGGTTTGAGGGGACAGTCGTAAGGTTCTCCTTCCATTATGTCTTTCCCCTCGTCACTGCCTTCGCCACCCGCCGTGTGAAGGAACAGGTGGCTGAATAAGCCATCCTCCCAGGTGTCCCAATGTCTGTAGTTCAAGGTTTCATAGATGAGTACATTGGACTTCTCCAGGTCAGGGTAAAGATCCTTTCCGGTGACTTTTACAATCTGCACTTCTTTAACACTGATTGCATACTTGCCGTCGGGTGAGACCGCTCCATCAGGAAGAAGGCCGGACGTAGAGGCCACTTCACGCGGTTCGCCACCTGCCAGTGGGATAACATACGTCTTTGATACTGACTCATTGCGTTCGATATCATAGGTGGTTACTGAATACACCACGTTCTTTCCGTCCGCCGTAACTCCCTTTCCCGAAACCCGGCCGAGCGTCCACAAAAGTTCGGGTGTCATTTTCTGTTGCCCCCATGCGGATACCGATACCGCCAGCAGCGTGAATAAAACTGATGCTTTCATTGCGCAGTTATTGATGGGTCAAAATACTATGCCCCGGGACATTTGTCAAAACAGCGGGAGAGGATGAATAAGGTTTTTAGATTTACCGGCTTCGCGCCCAGAAGATGCCGACGCGGGTATCGACATACTGAATATTGTTCAACAACTGGTACCCAATGTTGACGTCGAAGCGTCTGAGCCTGAGTCCCGCGGCAGGGATGAAAATGAACCGATCGAAATCACCAAAATAATAACCGGTTCTGCCTTCTGCATACAAAGGACCAAATACGTTGATTCTAAGACCACCCGTGACGTGCACCGCGTCTGTATCCTCGGAATTCATTCCGTCCAGCGCGCGCGTCTTCCAGCGTCCCCAGCCCGCCTCGCCTACGAACTTTAGCACGCCAGGTACGTCATACTCAATATTGGCGTTGATGCGAAAGCCGCGTTCGTAAGCGCGACCCAGATCTTTCACCGGATTCATAAACCCAAAGGAGTTTCCGAAGTGAATCCGCTGCGAGTACGCGGTTGTCGCAATAAGGAAAAGAAACGCTGCTATACTGGCCCTGATCATCGAATCTGTGCGAAAACTCCCGCACCCTGAATATAGCTGTTCGCGGGGGACTTTCCGGCAACATTTCATTTTAAATTCAAAAGAGGATTACCGCCGGACCTTTTTTCCCTTTCTCACAACATTAAGGGCACCATTTACCGCGATTCGCTTCCAGTAGTTGAAAACAGATTTTTCCGGAATGCGGATTTCTTCGACGGGCGCCCAGGCTTCTTCCCGGTTGTGGCGTAAAACCCCATTAGCAACGAACGAGACAATATCTTGCCCCAGCCACTTTTTTTCAGGGTCAGTCTTGTTGAGCAATGCCATGTGGAGATTGTTATACGACATGACGGCCCGGCCTCGTGCAGAGTCGCGCGTGGCGATCGCTTCGAAACGGAATCGGTCGAGATAGCCCGACTTCAATTCCAGGCTTTGGAGTGGGCGCAGGACACGATTCAACGCAGTGATGTCCATACCTCCGACATCGACCTTTATTCGGAATGTAGACGCATCCACCTTCTCGTAGTTTACCGCTATGGGCGCATGATCGTAAACCTGTGCGCGAGCCTCAAATTCGAACGACTCGGGATGCAAACTCCGGATCTCGGCGTCGAGGTTGTCAAACGAGATGGAACCCTCTTCGCCCGTTGTCTCCGAAAGTTCCGAATAACGGACCTTACTTTCGCGGAGCCGTATTACGGCTGCATCGATGCCGCTGTTCGCGATCAGATCGCTTATCGCAAAATCTTTATCTGTGGGTTCGGGATCGCTCAGGCGTTTGTCACGGGTCACGTCAAGGATTAGACCGGTAACGGTCACCGTATCGGCGATTACCTGTTGCTCCTGAATGAGGTCATCGACCATCAATCCGGTTGCCTTTACCGATCGCCATTCCCCGGCTATCACGTCCGTTTCGTAGGCATCCGGCGGGAGGGGGAGTGGGCGTGCTTTCATAAGTCCCGCAGTGACCGAATGGCCATGTATGCGAATGTCGTGCAGATCCACATCGTGATTGGATAGTGTAAAAGAAAGCTGCTCAAACTCCATCGCAACGTTGTCCTGAAGCCGGAGGCGCGTTGTGCCGGTAAGAAAAAACTGTCTATTGGGCGTATTGACCTGTCCGTCGTGCAGGGTCAACTCGGAAATGCGCGGCAGGTCTAACGCCTCGTCCGACGTGGACCCTTCTTCGGCAAAACCCCGATACACGATGGGACTGTAAAGCTCGGCATGCTGTATGCTGGTGCCGCGTGGTCCAAGAGCAACGTAGGACAATGTTGCACTGTCGCTGCTCACGCTCAACGATCCCTCGTCGATGTGAAGTTTCTGTATGGTAAGGCGATCAACCCGTTTGCTCTCTCTTGTCCACAACCCGCCTGAGCTTTCAGCGTACGCCATCGACGCGCGCGTGCCCCTGTCGGTAATCCTGAGGTTGTAAAATCGCGAGAGCCGTTCTGTGTCCAGCGCAAAGGAATCGGCTTCGAATCGCGCGTCCGGACTGGCAAGCGCGAACGCTGAAAAGCTTCCCCTGAGACGTTCCGGCGCATCGGGCGTTACGTGGTGGCCCACCAAGTCGCGGATTTGGGTTGCTATGTGCAGGTTGCCAAGACTCACGTCGGCATCAAGCCGCCCGATCGCAAGTCTTTCTACTGAAAAGCGTTCGGATCCAGCCGTAGGCATATGTCCGTCTATGCGCAGATTACGCGCCTCAACGGATCCCCAATGCTGATAGTTACCTCCCAGCAGAAACGGCAGTGGACGATCGACGCTCAGGCCAGAAACTTCGATAGCCAGTGAGTCGATGATCGCGCTGCCGGCTGACACTGATGCGCGTTCGGGTGTAAGGTGGAAGTTCTTCAGATGGGAACGGAGGTTTTTCCGATCATCACGCCATAACAGTGTTTGGATTCCGACAGTACGGAGCTGGTATGCCATGGACCGCCACGATAAGTCCGTTATGTCGCGAGCACTGGCATCCAGCGACCCGATGGCCAATTGCTGATCGGCGTTCTCATAGTGAAGGTCGACACCTCGCAGGGAAAGGGCACCGATCCATATTGGTCGGCCGTTCCGTGCTGCGCGTGCGCCGGTAAAGGATGGGAAGAGCCCCGGTAGATCACGGGTTACGTGGATGGTGGCATTAGCGATTGCAATGGAGTCGGCCTGGAGTTCTCTCCCCGCGATAAATTCGAATAGCCTGAAATTCTTGAACCCGATCCGTTCGCACGAGACGAATCGTTCTCCCGAAGCGCCCGTCAGATTTACATTTGAGATGATGATGTCTTCGTTCCGTTCGAACAACATGGTGTTGCAGGAAAGACGCACGTCATTGTTCAGATTGATGTCCGTTTCAGTAAGGTCCATCTGAAGGTCACCGAAGATGATATCCGTTGTATCTGAAAGTACTTCTACATCGTGCAGGCTAATGTTCACATCTGGGATTTGGGCGCGTACAGAGTCCTGGTCGAAGACGAGGACCATCTGAAAGGACGCGTCGTTGATGAGGGCGGTGTCGAGCCGGATTTCCCCAAACGTCTGCGTCAGGATGGCTGAAAGTGGAAGCCGTATCCGATCATCCGGCCTGGGATGGGTTCGTGCGCGGAGCGATCCGGAGAATTTCGGTTCGTTGATTTCGATCTTGTCGAACCGGTATCGCTGATTGTTGTACAACTCGCCGAAGTCGAGCTTGCGAATTAACACAGACTTCCCCTGTACATTGATTTGCGATTGCGAAACGCTGTCGGATGATTCAAATGTGAAATCCTTGAACACAAGACGTTCGCGGCTGTATACGTACTCGACTTCGCCAAAAGAAAATGACGCCTGGCTAAGCGCTACGGTCTGACCGTCGATTCCAAGCCGGACATCCCCGTCGCCTTCCGTGTGGTCCGTCCAGTGTTCTGCAAGGAGGTCGATCAGCCTGACATACGTTACGTGAAGGTTGGGTTCCTCGATCGATAGCGTCGCCCGCTCGACGCGCAATGTCTCAATGCCTAGAAACTTGAGCACGGACTCGACCGCAGGAAACAGCGTAACCATTGCCTGTCCTACCGTGATGTGCTTTCTGCGCAAGGCTCCGGTAGCAGCCAGCCCTATCGTTGGTTCTGCAACAGATACCTCACTGAATTGCAAATCCCGTGAAAGGAGGGAAGCAAGCGAGCGCATGCGGGCATGTGCATAAGGGATCCGGATTTCCAGCAGCAGCCCCGTCCAAGCCGTATCAGTGGATGTAATGGTAATGTTCCGCACATGATACGTAAGCGACGCCAGGTCAAAGCCCGTTTCTTCCACCGCGAGGCGGTATCGCCCGTCTGTCCGCGACGCGACGAATTGGACGAGCATCCGCTCCAGCAGGGCGACCCGATTCCTTTGTATCAGCAGGAAAATCGCTATCAGCGCCACGCCGGCCAGTGCCCATATTGCAATTTTTCCTGTCTTCCTCAATTTCACTGCCACGATTAAACAAAGTTAGTCGTCCCGGGAGAAAGGGAAACATGCGTACGGAGTTATAACGGATTACGGGCATGAAGGGTATAAGGTGTCGATTACCGCGGGTGTCCGAGGTGAATCATCGGAGGGGTGCCGCACAAGCCTTAAACACTAAATATCTATCGCGTCGTAAACAATAACTTTCTCCCAAAGATGCGAGCAGTCTTCGACGAACTTTTTGTGAATGGGATGCACCTGGTAAGCGTTCTGGCCTTCAACATCGTCAAAGAGCATGAGCTCGGATACGCTGAAGCTATTGTCGACAACGTCGCGCTTTTCGGTGCTGGCAGGGACGCCGATCCGAAGGCTTTTAACAGTTTCTATTTTTTCCAGCGTTTTTAGCCCTGCGATGAGCTTGTCGCGATCTTCCTTTGAATTGGGGTTCTTCAGCCAGAAGAACACGTGATGAGCAAGCATTTTCTTGTTATCCATGGAATCAGCCTGGGCTGCGGTAATCACTCCGGCGCCGACGACGGTCGCCACAAATTTTCTGCGGGTTTGTTTTTCCATGCGTCAATATAGTGCGCATGCCGTTTTCGACAAAATGATCCGCGGGGAAGGCCTCAATCGCGAAGGTAAGCGGGGAGCGCGATATCAGCCCGCAGCCGTTCATCGGGTTGGGGTGACAGGCGCTTCAGGCGCAGGGGCACGACACCCGCCCAGACATCAGACGCATAGTCTTCTTCGTCATCAACGGGTCCGCCTGTGCGCAACTTGGCTGACGCTTCTTCTATGGGAAATGAAATAACCATCGTGGCCTTCCATTCGTTATCCGTGGGCTTCCGAACGTCGTCCCATCGGCCGGGCTGCATTTTGTTCGTAAAGACCTCAAGAACTTTGTATTGCTCTTCGGCATCGTGAACGCGTTCAGGCAGACCGAAGAGCACCACAGAGCGGTAGTTTACGGAATGATTCATTGCTGAACGCGCCAGTACAATTGCGTCGATATGGGTAACGGAAATGCACGTGAGCGGCCGCGTCGTATCCAGTATGCGCATGTAAGAGCTGCCGACCGATCCGTGGATGTACAGCCGGTCGCCTATGCGGCAAAAGCCTGTTGGTATCTGGAAAGGCTGACCGTCGTGCACATATGCCAGCGTGCAGAACAGTGCGTCGTCAAGAATAGAGTAAATCGTGTTTCGGTCGTAACTACCCCGCTTCGGTAACCGCGTAATCGTCGTGCGGTCCGTCTTTTGCAAATTATCCATGATCTGTATGTTGAGTGTAAATGTCTGGACGATGTATTTCCATGAACGCCCCCGGATTTTTCAGCGTGACGAATCCATACTGAGCGTAGAGACCATGAGCGTCACGCGTACCGAGCATAACGCGCCTTAGTTGTCCCACAAAAGGCTGCGATAATATGAACGACACAACCTGCTTCGAGAGTCCACGGCCACGATGTGCTTCGTCTACAAAAATGTCGGCAAGGTATCCGAACGTGGCGTAATCCGTGACGAGCCGTCCAAAACCTACCTGCTTTGGCCCCTGGTAGGCTCCTGCGCAGAACGAATTGTTGATAGACGTACGAATGACTTCCTCGGGTATGTGTCGAGCCCAATACGATTCACCCGAAAGGTAACTATGAATGCACGGCACGTCCAGTTTCGACTTGTCTGCGCTGATCGTATAGCCGTTGTACATTATGTCGCTCATACGACTGACGTGTAGCAATTGGGAAACTTTTGCAAACCAACCTTCGGATAATAATCCACTGCAGCGGGGGCAGCGAGCAGGATGAGCCGCACCTCGCGACCCGCAGTGTTATGGGTTTCTTCAATGAGGCGTTTCCCGATACCCCGTCGTTGATAGGCTTCGTCGACGGCGAGGTCCGACAGGTAGCAACAATACGCAAAGTCAGTAAGCGCTCTCGACACACCAACGAGGCGATCGCCATCCCACGCCGTGATCAGTACATTGGCATGCTTCAGCATCTTTTCGATTCGACCAGGGTTGTCGACAGGCCTTCTTAGTGCGAGTGTTGACCGACGAAGGATGTCGATAAATTGCGACGTAGTAAGTGGACGGTCGTTCCGATATTCTATTTCCATACTTTTAGTTGAGGGGGGATTTTACTCTGTTGGGCGGTTAGCGAGGTCACCGTATGGAGAGTACGATTTTACCAAACTGATTGGCCGATTCCATGCGCTCGATGGCATCTTGTATGTTTTCGAGCGGGAAAGCCCTGTCGACAACAGGTCGGAGTTTGTGTCCCTCCACAAATTCCAACATACTCAAGAACTCATCGCGGGTTCCCATGGTGCTTCCTAGCAGCGAAAGTTGCTTCCAGTAAAATTGGCGGGTGTTGATGTCGGTAATTGTACCGGCGGTGCGTCCGTAGTTTACAACTCTGCCTCCGGGATTCGCGATTTCAACGAGCTTGTTAAATTGATTTCCTCCAGCACTGTCGATAATAATATCGAAGCCGCCGCTGTCGCGCTGCGCTCGTTCCGCCCAGTCGGCCGATCGATAATTGTACGCGCCCAGCGCTCCCAAGGCCATGGCCTTTTCCAACTTTTCGTCTGAGCCAGATGTTACGTACACCCTGGCCTTGTAGGCTACCGCGAATTGGAGCACCCACAGTGCGACGCCACCTCCGATGCCCGTAATCAGCACCGTTTCATTAGCGCGGAGCCGTGCGCGAGAGAAGAGGGCGCGGTATGCCGTCAACCCAGAAAGTGGGACGGCGGCTGATTCAGCAAAATCGAGGTGTTCCGGCTTTTCAAATACGTATTGTTTGGAGACAATGATATAATCGGAGAACGTACCGTGATCGGGGAAGCCCAGTATTTTGAATGAGTTGGATTGCACTACGGGGTTGTTACCCCATTCGTGACCCGGATTGATCACAACCTCGAGTCCTACGTACATCGGATCCACATCTTCGCCAACGGCTTCTATGACGCCGCTGCCGTCGGAACCCAGCGTGATACCTTCCGGGAATGTTTCCTTTTGTTCCCTGATCACCCAAATATCCCGATGGTTAAGGGCTGCGTTGTGAAGACGCACGAGCACCTGATCCCTTACCGGCCGAGGTTTCTTGATGGGTACGATGATCAGGGGTTCCTGTGGGCTTTTAAATCGAACTGCTCTCACCACATCGTGCTTTTCGTTGTCTTACGACTGAGGTTGAATGATATAGTTCCACCCAAATACATCGGCCTCCAGGCCCATTCGAATATCGTTCAGTTTGTGTTTGACGCGCTGCTGGAAGCTGTCCGGTCCGGGTTCCGGCAGATGGTAGTCAACGCCTTTAATGTTTATCGTGGCGATCGGTGAAACCACAGCTGCAGTTCCTGCTCCGAAGGCCTCGGTGACCGTTCCACGTTCCAGGCCGCGCGCGATCTCTTCTACGGAAACCTTTCGCACTTCCGCAGGCATACCCATTGTCGGAGCCAGTTGCAGGATCGAGTCGCGCGTCACACCATCGAGTATTGCAGACGTAAGCTCCGGTGTAATCAGCTTGCCGTCGGCAACGAACATCACATTCATTACGCCTGCTTCGTCTATATATTCATGGTTGCGCGCGTCGGTCCAAAGCACTTGGTCGAAACCCTGATTGCGGGCAAGCAGGGTCGGGTAAAATGCCCCGCCGTAGTTTCCTGCACATTTTGCATATCCGGGCCCGCCTTCTGCTGCGCGGACAAAGTGATCCTCCACCTTCACGCGGAGCGGCTTGCTGAAATAAGGCCCGACGGGGCTTGTCATTATCACAAACAGATATTCGTCGGAAACCTTGACGCCAAATCGCGACTCCGTGGCGAAGACTACAGGACGAATATACAGCGAAGAGCCTGGCGACGTCGGGACCCAAGCCTGGTCGACTTCCAGGAGGGCGTGTATACCCTGAATAAGCATCTCTTCGCTGACGGCTGGCATGCACATCCGTTCAAGCGAACGATTCAGACGCTGGCTGTGCCGCTGTGCGCGAAACACACAGATGTCGCCGTCGGCGTTGCGAAAAGCCTTAAGACCTTCGAAAACGGATTGCCCGTAATGTAGCGCAAGTATTGCAGGCGTCATGGGTAGCGGACCGTAAGGTACCACCTTCATTTCATGCCATTGGCCGCGGCTATATGAGGCGACGACCATGTGATCGGATATATACTTTCCAAATTCAAGATTGTTGAAATCGATTTCGCTGATCCTGGATCGCGTGGTCCGTTCAACAGGAATCGGAGTAGCCATGACGCGCATTTTCTTATCGTATTCTCAAGGTTGGCAAAGATATTTTTAAGTATTCAGAAGCACACGAAAAACTTCTGTTTTCAGGGCAAAGACGTAACCGTGGCTCGTGCCGCGATTTCTTCGAGCGCCTCGACGGCGATACGGATGTCCTTTCCCTCCGTCTGCCAGTTAGATACCGCAGCCCGTATCGCGGGTACACCGGTATAGACCGTAGGTGAGAAAAAGGCCCTGCCATCGTCTCTCACCGCGTCGAGGAATTCCTGTATTCTGGCCATGGTAGCGTCAGTCTTCAAGGTGAAACAGACCACATTCATGTGTACAGGTGCCAGAAGCCTGAAATACTGGGAACGTTCGATACATTCCCCAAGGAGACCGGCGAGTGCGCAGTTGCGCTCTACGATCTCGGCATGCCCGGAACGTCCGTATGCCAACAGGGTGAACCATGCAGGAAGCGCCCGAAAGCGACGGGAGTTTTCCGGTGTGTAGTGAAGGTAATCCGGACTCAGGTCGTCACCGCCAAGATAGGCGGCCTGATTCTGGAAAACTTTTCCCTGTAGCACCTGGTGACGGGTAAAGTGCATGGCCGAATCATACGGAACGTTCAGCCATTTGTGCGCGTCGACGGTGATGCTGTCGGCACAGTTGATGCCTTTGGTGAGATGCGCATATCGAGGTGAACATGCTGCAAATCCGCCAAACGCAGCGTCAACATGCATCCAGAAGTTATACCGTTCCTTGAGCTTACCTATCGCTTCGAGGTCGTCAAAATCAACCGTGTTGACCGTACCCGCACTGGCCGACACAATGACTGGACCATTAGCATGTTGAAGGTGCTTTTCCAGGTCAGCAATGTCTATAGCCTCGCGACCGGGAAGGTTCTTGATTTTTACGATCGCCTTCCTGCCGATACCCGCCATGGACAAGACTTTGTAGATGCTTGAGTGCGCCGACCCACTCAGTACGTGAATGGGCTCGGCACCTGTTATTCCGTCGAGGCTGTAGTCATGGCCGCGCTGTTCACCGACCCATTGGCGGGCAGTAGCCATTCCGACAAAATTAGACATTGTAGCGCCGGTCACGAACGATCCGAAATACGCTTCATCGATATTGAGAAGCTGCTTGAGATAATGAATTGCTTGTCGTTCGATCTGGGGCGCAATCGAATCCGTGCTACCAAACGGATTCTGATCCAGGGCGCTAACGATCCAGTCGCCTACGACAGATGCCGGCGTGCTGCCACCAATGACATATCCGAAGTATCGCGGCCCAGCCGAATTGGAGATTCGTTGGGCGTATTGTTCTTCAAACAGATTAAGCACCGCCTCGGCCCCTGCTCCGTCCTCGGGCAGATTCTGCATCGGCAACTCATCCACCAACACACCGGGGTGAAGGTCCTGTTGCCGTTCGAGTTGTCGCGCGGCCGAGGCACAAGCCAGGGCAAGCAGGTGGGGTGTAAGCATTTTATCCCGCAGCAGCATGCTGTCGGGCATACTAAATTCCTTCTGTTGACCGCGTCCGTTGGAAGCGGGGGTTCGTTGGTTCATAATAACTGTCGGTTGTGTAAATCAATGTAACGCCAACTCCATCTTGATGTCGCTCCGCACGTACGGGCCATCTACGGGAACCTCCACGAACCCTAACTTGCGGTATAGATTGATGGCAGTCTCCAGTTTTCGGTTGGAATACAAGACGATCTTCGTGCCTCCAAGGGCTCGTGCACGAGCGATTGCTGCATCCGACAAGGCTTTGCCGATGCCACTACCGCGGTAAGCGGGTGCCACAGCCATCTTTGTGAACTCGTAAACGGTAGGATTCACAAGCCGCAACGCCACCGTTCCAATCACTGATCCTTCATGGCGAGCCATGAGGATGGCACCGCCAGCCTTGATAATATTTTCTTCGGGATGGGTTAATATCTGCACGTCGACTGGCTCCATGCGAAAATACCGTTCAATCCACTCCCGGTTCAGATTTTCGAACCAGCGCTGGTCTTCCGGACGAAAGTCCGTTATCTCTATTGTTGCTACGTTTATCTGCGACATGTGTCCTATTGCGACGTCACTTGTGCTTTCCACTGATCGCGAAGCTGATGGCCACGGTTGACAATGTAGATTCCTGCAACAGTGAGAAGGATCGCGATGCCCATTGTGGCGTTGAGTTTTTCATCCAGTATCAACCAGCCGAGTATTACAGCGATGATGGGGTTGACATACGCATACAACGACACGATCGTCATGGGCAAATGTCGGAGAGCGTACAAATAACAGCTGAATGCAATGATGGATCCGACCAGAACCAGATAAACCATAGGCACGGCTACGTCCGTCGTCCACGTCACGGCCGACAAATCATCGAACGCCAGGCTGAATGGAATCAACCACAGTCCCCCGGAAAACATTTGAATGGCCACGTTCAAGAACAGGTCTGTCTGTGTCTTCCTGTGCTTCAGCCAGATGCTTCCCCCCGCCCAGGCGATGACCGCCACAAAGGTTACGATTATCCCGAACAGATATCCCCTGTTGGAAAACTGCGAAAGGTCTTCGGCGAAGATCGTGCTGATGCCGGCAAATCCCAGTACCGCACCGACGATGATAGGAATGTTGGGTCGCTCGCCGGTATTGACACCAAGATTGATCAGTATCACAACGATCGGTACGAGGGAGCAAATCACTGCAGCAATTCCGCTGGGAATGTGGACCTCAGCCCATGCTACCAGGCCGTTGCCAAGAGAGATCATAAAAAAGCCGGCGACGGACTGATACCAGATATCCTTCCAGGACGGCATCTTCGTCTTACGGCCAATCAGCAAAAGCGTAATAAGAAGTCCGCCCGCAACCAATTGCCGGATTACGGCAAAAAGAAATGGCGGAAAATGCTGGACGCCCACCCTCATGGCGAGGTAGGTCGTTCCCCATATCACACATACCGCAGCTAGCGCTACATAGGCAGTAAGGGTGGTAATGTTCTTCTTCACGGCACAGTTCGTTGTGGTTTACAAAACTTCCTATTAATACGTTGATGTAACAGTTTCAGTTTTATTTATTTCAAGCATATCAGTTTTGACCCTTATGCCCCTTTAACCGGCAAAAACAAAGCTTCGGTGGCGACATTGCAAATTAGCCGGCCTTATCAATGGAGCTGGATCTAAGTGGCGCACCATTAGGGGATTGCGGACACGATTTCATAAATTGTACGGGGTTTGGTCCATGAATTACATCATCAGCTTCCGGTTGATAGCATTGGCGTGGATTTTCGCGCTATGCTGTTCCTGTAGCGAAGGGGAGCAGCCCGGGTACTTCATGACGTTTCTCCACGATGGCGCAGAGGTGGCGTACCGGGACCCGACTACCCTCAGTGCCGTGTTCACGCTTGCAGACGGCCAATACATCGGCGTGGTTACGGGTTCCAGCAGCGCCAGCGCGATGGTCCTCAAGGTATACGATGACCAGGCCATTTCGGAGCGATTGTACGGGGAGTTCGCCCCCGTTGGGGTTGTCTACCGGGGTTCACTCATAGCCTATGAGAGTGGTGGAAAAACGTATACCCAGGGCGCGCTTGTCCCCGACATTCGCATTCGTGTGACAGAACTGACAAACGAGTACGTTCGCGGCGCTTTCGCCGGGACGCTTAAAACAGAAGGGCAACCCGATATTGTGATTTCAAAGGGGGAGTTTTTTGTGAGACGGGTAGAGTTATAATCCCTTTGTTTTCCCGTTACACAACGTTACGGTCATGGAAAATGAATTAGGTCTTTCCCGTGATGCCGCGTTTCTGAAGAAGCTGACCGAGGCGGTGCGGAGCAACCTTGAGGACGAGCAGTTCGGCGTTGCCGAGCTATCGGACGCCGTAGCCATCAGCCGTTTTCAGCTTCACCGACGCCTCAAGCAATTGAAAGGCATGTCCGTAAGTCAGTTCATCCGCGACATTCGCCTGGAAGAAGCAAGAAAGATGCTTGCGGCGGATGTAGGCACGGTCGCCGAAATCGCCTACCGGGTTGGCTTCAGCAGCCCCAGCTATTTCTCCAAATGTTTTCATGACCATTTCGGCTTCCCTCCGGGTGAATCGCGCAAACACGCACCAACTTCCGAGTCATCAATTGCAGTTGGTCCGTCGACGGTAACGCCACCGGCGCGACTAACGTCGAACAAGAAGAAAAGAATCTTTGCATTCATAGGTGCAGCTGTGTTGACAATAGCGGTCGCGCTGGTGGGATATTTTGCATTCCGCCCTGCTGCACCGCGCCCGGTAGCGGTAGCTGTGCTTCCCCTGGATAACCTTACCGGCAGCGAGGAACAGATGTTTTTCGTTAGCGGAATGCACGATGCGCTCATTGGCCAGTTGGGAAGGATTAGCGGTTTGAGGGTTATTTCAAGAACATCCACGTTGCGCTATCCTTCGCGCGATATGTTGCTTCAGGATATCGCCCGTGAATTGGGAGTGGATGCTATCGTCGAGGGGTCCGTCTACGGCTCTGGTGACAGTGTCCGTATTCAACTTCAATTGATTGAGGTATTTCCCCGCGAACGACATGTTTGGGCAAGAGAATATCACGAAGACATTCGCAAAGCGCTGACGTTGCACAGTTCGGTCGTGCAAGACATTGCCCGGGAGATTGAAGTCTCGCTCACAGAGGAGGAGACGAGAAATGTAACGAAGACGCGCGAGGTTGACTCCGAAACGTACCGCAACTACCTCCGCGGAATGTATCACATCAACCAGTTCAGTCTTGCGGAAGTCGAAAAGGGTATAACGATTTTGCAGGAGGCCATCGACATGGATCCCGCTGACCCGCTTCCCTGGGCTGGCATGGCGATAGGATACAGTACTATCGGTCACAGTCCATCTACGATCGAACACGCGTACTCCCGTGCCAAGGCGGCAGCAAACAAAGCCATTTCCCTGGATGAAACGCTTGCGGAAGCTCATCTCGCGCTTGCCCTGGTTGCGCTTTATGACGAATGGGACTGGGACACTGCGGAGCGCGAGTTTGAGCGCGCCATTGACCTTAATCCCAGTCTGGCTGCGGCACATACACACTACGCCTGGCTTCATATGCTTTTCGGACGCCTCGACCAGATGTGGACGCACAGCAAGCTGGCCGTACAACTTGACCCCTTTCTCTCCTTGTATTCCGGATATCTCGCAAGCCAATACTGGTACACCGGCGACAATGACCTCGCCCTGGCAGAAGTCGAACGCGTAATGGATTTCGAACCGAACTCCGATTTTGCGCTTTTCGTGCAAGGTTCGGCCTACCTCGCTAAAGGTATGTACGAGGAGGGCGTAGCGGCTCACGAAAAGGCGGCAAAACTCTATCCGAAGTGGAAGTGGCTGCTGGCGTCAGCTTACGCCATAGCGGGCAGGCGCAACGACGCCCTGGGGGTTGCCGAAGAGTTAAAGGTGAAAGCCGGCGCCAATGACGCGTGGGGCCTGGCCGAGGCGTATGCAGCGTTGGGTGACATGGATCAAGCCTTCTATTGGTTGGAGCAAGGCTACAATAAGCGAATGAGCTGGATACCCTGGATCGCCTGGAACCCAAATTTCAAATCCCTCCAGCATGATACCCGCTTTTCCCAAATGATGGAAAGGCTTAACCTGCCTTTTGGAATGCAGGCATTGAACAGCGCGGCGGAGCCCGTTTCGCACTGAAATTCTCTCTGCGCACATAGTCTAAACGGTTTGCAACACCCGCACCGCATTTTCTAAACCAATTGCAACGTGGGGATTTACGCACGCAGTCCCCATGCCCCACTTTTGTCCCGGGCGCTGTAAAGCCCCGGTGAGGCCCACTGAAAATCATCAATCATGTTCCACAACAGGCGTACGAGCGCCTGACAAACGCTTTAACCTATGAAAACGACACGCTTATTCCCTTCTGCGTGGAAGATCAGCCTGATGACGACTGGCTTCTTCCTGTTTGCTGCCGGGTGTAACGACACAATATCCGATGGTAGTTCGCCGGGTCCGGATGTGTTCCCTGGCAATGACGACTGGATTGCTGCCCTCGAGGAAGTATTCTATGATGCAGGCGTAATTGTACCGAAGGATGAATCCATCCAGGAGGCGGTGGACGCCGCCGAACCGGGCGCGGTGATCTATATCGAGCCAGGTGTGTATAACGAAAAGATCACGATCGACAAGCCGGGGATCAGGCTTGTTGGACTGAAAGGTGACGACGGCGAACGCGTCATCATCGGAAAGTCCGGGCAAAACGGTATTAGCCTTACAGGTGACGCTGCAGAAAGCGAGATCATCAATATTCAGGATGATAACTCTACTGAAAATGAGATCCGAAACAATGCTGCCGCCAAGAAGGGCAAGAAATCTTGCAAGGTAAAACGCAAGAAGGTCAAGTCCCGGATCGCTCACTATGAATTTGAAGTGCGTTTGAGCGACAGGCCCTTCGACGTCGTGCGCCTCCATCGGGTTGTTCAGGAAGACCGGCCCAATCGTCCTGCTCGTACGCGCGGTGCGGTGTTCATGCTCCACGGCGCTTCCCTGAACTTCGAAGCAGTGTTCCTCAACGCCGGTACAGAAAATCCGGATGCCAACACCTCTATTTCGTACTATCTCGCCTCGCACGGTATCGACGTATGGGGTCTCGACTTTGCGTGGACGCAGGTGCCCCGGGAAACGACCGACTTTTCATTTATGGAAGACTGGGGTGTTGAACGCGACATGGATCACGCCCTTGCCGGAATGTCTATCGCGCGGCTTATCCGTGGCCTGACCGGCCAGGGGTTGGGCAGACTGAACCTTCTGGGGTACAGTTACGGCGTTGGTGTAGCCTATGGTGCCGCCGGGCGTGAAACGCGAGAGCATCCCATTTTGCGTGACATCAAAGGCATTATCGCCGTTGACCAGATCCTGAAGTATGACCCGGCAGGCGATGACACCGAGGACTTGCGCACGACAGTTTGTCAAACCGCTGCAAACGTAAAGGCCCAGCTCGATGCTGGCACGTACCATGCTACTCAGGGGGTAACGCTGGCAACGGTCGGCGGGCTTGCTACTAACAACGCTGAAGGCGACTCACCCCTTCCCCCTCCGTTCGGTGGAAATACCAACTTTCAAGTCGCACTCATGATTGGAACTACTCCGTCTGGCAATGGCGCACCGGACTGGCACTTCGTTGCTGGTGACTTTTCAAATTCAGAATTCCCGGTTCCCAGCGGATTGAGGTTCACTGATCCCGACCGCTGGATACGGCTGATCAGCTCACTACCACCCTATCAGCCAAACAGGACTACGTACGAAATGCGTGCCTGCGTGTGCGACGAAGAGGATGTTAGTTTTGACGACTACATAGGCGATATCCGGGTTCCCATATTATATCTGGGTGCAGGAGGGGCGTTTGGAACGTATGGATACTTTACAAGCTCTCTTACCGACAGCCAGGACATCACGAACGTGAATGTGAGCTTGGAACCCGATCCGATGAAACGCCTGCTTGACTTCGGTCACGGTGACATGATGCTGGCAAAAGACGCGCCCACAGAGGTATGGCAACCGCTCCGGTACTGGCTGGTCTCGCACAACAGCAACGGATTCTTCTGAGATATGTCCGAAACAGTGCAATTCGAATTAGTTGGCTTGGTGGGGTCTCATAGCGAGACCCCACGTTCTTTTTCTCAATCACCAGAACGCCGTATACAAGACAGCTAAGATGAGAATGATTATGGTCGATCCGATGGCAAACCCGGGTGTAACACGAAACATCCGGGCGTCTATGACAATCGAGCTGTCGGGTTGCCGCCGCTCGGCCAGACTCATAAAGACCATGACCGCAATAATGAACGCGAACGTTATTGACATGCGGTCGAGAAACGGGAAGTCGGGGAACACTCCTCCCGTCCATGCCGGCAGGAATTTGAGTATGGTCGAAATCGGGATCGTCAACAACGTACCGGCAAGCGCCGCTTTAGGCGTCGTTCTTCTCCAAAAGAATCCCAGCAGGAAAATGGCGAGCACGCCCGGTGAAATGAATCCAACGTACTCCTGAATAAACTGGTAGGCCTGGTCGAGCGACCTGAGCGACGGCGCAACAAGGCCTGCGATCACCATCGAGACAATCACAGCCCATTTGCCTGTATTGACAATCTTTCGTTCGCTGGCTTCCTTGTTAAAGAACTTTTTGTAGATGTCGAGCGAAAAGATGGTAGAAATGCTGTTCGCTTTTCCGGCCAGTGAGGCGACAATCGCGGCGGTTAGCGCTGCAAAGGCTACCCCCTTGAGGCCCGGCGGGAGAAGATTCATTAATGTAGGATATGCGTGATCAGGTTTGAGTACGCCATTATCATCAACCATTTGTGCCTGAAAAAGTCCCTGTTGATGCAGTACGTACATGGCGATTCCCGGGAGCACGGCGATAACAGGTATCAGAAGTTTGAGAAACGCTGCGAAGAGTATACCGTTTCGAGCCGTCTTAAGGTCTGCACCCAGCGCCCGTTGCGTGATGTACTGATTACAACCCCAATAGTTCAGATTGTTGATCCACATGCCGCCGATGAGTACGGACAAACCGGGAAGATCCATATAATACGGGTGACCTTCTTCAAATATCATGTGAAAGTGGCTGTCGGCCTGTTGGCGCAACAAGGCTAGTCCACGCAGTACGTTCTCTCCATAGCCGAACTCCCGCGACAGCAGCGTAAGCGCCAAATAGGTGGTGACCAGCCCGCCCACAATGAGTACAAGCACCTGGATGACGTCGGTGTATCCAATTACCTTCATACCGCCCAGCGTAACGATGACAGAGAAGACAATGAGTCCTGCGATGCACCATCCAAAGGGTAGAGGAGAAATGGATGTTATTGCTATGGCGCCCAGGTATAGGATCGACGTGAGATTGACAAGGACGTATACGAGCAACCAAAAGACCGCCATCACCGTACTCACCCGGTCGTCATATCGCCGCGAGAGAAACTGCGGCATGGTATAGATCTTGTTTTTCAGATACAGTGGAATGAAAAAGACAGCCACGATCACCAGCGTGGCCGCGGCCATCCATTCATAAGTAGATATGGCAAGGCCAAGCGCAAAGCCCGAGCCTGACATCCCGATGAAATGCTCCGCAGAGATGTTCGATGCAATCAGCGACGCGCCGATAGCCCACCAGGTTAGCGAGCCTTCCGCGAGAAAGAAGTCCTTGGAGTCGGGTGACGCCGCCTTTTTCTTATGATAGACATAATACCCGTATGCGGCGACCACTACGAAGTAGATGAAAAAAACGACGTAGTCTGCTGTCTGGAGTTTATTCATCCGGCATTACAGTGCGAAACGTCGATTGCGTCTATGCTTAGAATTTCAGCGTAGGCGGAAGGTATTTTGCGATCAGGTCTTCATAGTAAGGACGAAGCTTCGGCCAGTCGGGAGGATTCGGATTCTTCGAATACAAATCGTACGGATTGAACAGCTTTACCCATTTGAACATCTCGCGGTCGTGGTCGTCCATCAGGTGATCGTAGGCGTTCTCGCGGTGTTGGGCATAAAAGGAGTGGTATCGCAACATGTAGAGGCCGGGTTCGGGAAGATAATCCTTCACCATGTTGTAGACGTATTCGTCGTGGCCCCACGACATATGAACATTGCGAAGCCCGCAATTGGGTTCATACACGCCGTACTTTGTATTGTATCGCTCGTCTTTACTGTCCGGATTGTAAGTAAAATATTCCGGATATACGATCCGGTCGGAATGCGCGCAGCCTACCGGGAATGTATCGCCGACAACAGCCCACTGGGGTTCGCCGAAAAGGCACAATACCTTTCCCATGTCGTGCAGTAGCCCCGTAAGTACCATCCAATCGGGATGACCATCAGCACGAATAGCCTCCGATGTTTGCAACAGGTGCTGGAACTGGTCCAGGTCGGTATCAGGGTCGGAGTCGTCCACCAATTGGTTGAGGAACTCAAATGCATCCCAAACAGGCATTTCCTTCTTATCGAAGGTTAAATATTCAGCTTCCTTCTGGAGGACAAAATCGTACGTCTGATAGGTATGATTGAGGCGATAGAATTCGCGCACTGTATCCCGCGCCGGATTTTCGTAGTTCCGGAATTCTTCTTCAGACTTTCCGACAGCAATAGACTCAGGATCGGGATAGCGGCGGAGGAGATCATCCTCCCATTCATCCAGGCTTTTCAACGGTTGTGCGTCATCCATAGGGCAGAATTTTTTTGCGCTTAGGAGGGTCTTTCTTGAATGGCCGTTCCACGCGGCCAGGATACAATTTACCGAATTCTGCGTTCAGAGCAAAATGGAGTCAGGGCGCCGGGGCGGCGACTATGCCTTGTCCGTCCCATGTAAAAAAGGCCACCGGAATCTGATCTCTCTCGCGCAAGTAGGTAGCATACACGTCGGAAAACCACGCGCGGGATTGAACTACTTCATTGTAGTTGCCGTTGGTACCCATCAGCAGTTCGCAGGCTTCCCGCAAGCCCGACTGGCCGCCGGAATGAGCGGTAACGTAATCCGCCAGGCCGCGGTCTGCGACGTATTGTGTGAACAGCGGGTTTGCCCTGCGGTTAATCATGATCCGCAAGCCGCACTTCTCCGCCAGGGAAAGGTCAAGTACATCGTCAAAGAAAAAAGCGACAGACTCCGGCGTGAGCCCATGAGTCGCAACGAAATGTTCGAAAGCGAGTACCTTGTTCTTTACGTTGAAGTATACACTGTGCGCATGTTCGCGCAGACCGTATTGAAATGACATGGTATTCCGTGCCCCGGACATTATCGCTACGGTGGGCATGACGCCGTGACGCGTCCACCACGAGTAGCGAAGAAGGTTCGCTCCCATGGCGTCAACCTCTCCGAAGGAACTGCTGCCATGCTGATTTTTGGTCCCGTCGTTGAAGACGCCATCCCAATCAAAAATGAATGCGCGGATAGCAGCGACTTTCGCACTGAATTGTTCCGAGGGAATGCACAACCTCCCACCGAGGTCAGAGAAAATCCGGATGACGTCCGCCATCAGCGACTGATATCAGCTTTCAGGTCCTGGATATCCAGCATTCCTACGGGCGTGCCGTTGTCAGTAACAAGAATGGTGTCGACACTCGTCTTCTTAAACAATGCGGATGCATCGTTCAGCAGTGCATTGACGTCAACGGCGATGGGCGTTCCGTACGTAAAGTCGCTCATCTTCTTTTTCAGAACGTCTCTGCCTTCCGCCTGAATTTTTCTCCGCAGGTCGCCATCGGTGAATACGCCAACGAGACTGCCGTCTTTGTTTACAACGGTCACCGCACCGAAGCCATATTCGGTCATTTTCACAATAGCATCCATTAACGGTGTGTCGGCGGTTACGGTGGGATTGATGCCGCTTATGGCGTCCTTTACCTTAACAGTCATCAGTCGGGTATGTTCCACAAATTGTTCCGTACCGAGGGTGGTGAAATTGTTCTCGGTAAGCTGTTTCATGATCTTCCACGGCACCGTGATGGTGTGAACGCCGATGTTGAGTGCATTCCTAACGTGCTCTGCGTTGCGCACAGAGGAAAACATCACCTTGGTGTTATACCCGTAATGGTCGACGGCAAAGACGCACTGTTCTACAAGTGAGAGTGCATCGTGTCCTTGATCCTGCAGTCGACCCACGAGGGGACAAACGTACGTGGCACCCGCTTGCATCGCCATATACGCTTGCTGAAGCGTATAGATAAGGTGGACGTTCACCAGCAGTCCCTCTTTTCGCAGCAGGTGGCATGCACGCACCCCTTCCAGGGATACAGGAATTTTAAACACCGTCTTTGTGGGATCCAGACCGAGGTCTAGCTGGCGGCGCGCTTCGTTTAACACTTCTTCCGCCGTGTCGCCCAACGCTTCGATCTGAAGGACGGGAACCATCTTGGAGAGTTTGACAATCAGGCCGTCGACGTCGGTGACGCCGCCCCGGTGCATGAACGTTGGCGTCGTGGTGAGGCCGGTCAGGAAGCCCAGTTTGAAAGCCTCCTCAATTTCGTTGATATCGGCAGAATCAAGGTATAATTCCATTCGTAAGTTATGATTTAGGGTATATGGCTCAGGCCGGAATGACTTCCCGGTTTCTGTACTTTACTTCAATCGCATGGAGTTCCAGTAACGGCTTAAGGAACTCTTCCAGATCGTATACACACAACTGGCTGGCCGCATCGCATAGTGCTTTGTCTGGCTCAGGATGGGTTTCAATAAAGACACCGTCAACCCCTGCGGCTACGCCCGCCCGCGACAGCACGGGAAGGAATTCGCGTGCTCCGCCCTTGGCATCGGCACTGGGAATCCCGTACTTGCGTATAGAGTGCGTGATGTCGAAAATCACGGGATAGCCAAGCTTGCCCATATGGTAAAAACTGCGCGGGTCAACAATAAGGTCATTATAACCGAAGGTATAGCCGCGCTCCGTAAGGATGATTTGGTCGTTGCCGGCCTCTTCGCATTTCGTAACGGGATGCTTCATATTCTCGGGCGCGAGAAACTGCCCGTGTTTGATGTTGATTACCCGTCCTGTCTTGGCTGCGGCGACCATAAGGTCGGTTTGCATACACAGGTATGCGGGGATTTGAAGGACATCAATGGCATCAGCCGCGGCACGCGCCTGATCCGGGTAATGAATGTCTGTCAGTACAGGAAACCCGAACTCTTCGCGAATGCGCGCGAGAAGTTTCACACCTTTGTCCAGACCCGGGCCGGTGTAATACTTCAGGCTGCTTCGGTTGTCTTTCTGAAACGATGACTTGTAAATAATATTGACCTTCAAACGCTCGGAGACTTCTTTCAGCTTCTCCGCCGTTTTCATCATGATAGACTCTTCTTCGATCACGCAGGGTCCGGAGATCACAAAAAGATCGTCTGAACCGCACTCGATGGTGCCTACCTTTACTTTCTTTCTCGCCATTGTATTCTGCCCGTTTGAATGCTATTTGAGATTCCTTGTTGCACCGATCCTCTAACCTGTTGAAGGCAGTCCCTATCCAATCATGGATAGTCTGGGTCCAAGTTACAACCTTCTGAACAACTCCTCAATGCTTTCCACGGTTACCCGGTCTTTCCAGTCGGGCCCTACGGCGTGGTTCCACATGTGGGGAAGATTGTACGATACCCTGGCCATCGCTGTGATCTGTTCTTCACTCCAGTCTTTCGACAGCCCTTGTGGGAGGTCGATGTGATGCTTGCTTACCATTTCGCGAAACTCACGGACGCCTTCCGGATAAAAGTCTTCCAGATGGTTAAAGGCGACACAGTTTGCGAAGCAATGTCGCATACCCAGGATCTTTGAGAGTCCGTACGAAAGCGCGTGGCATACCCCAACTTCCGAATAGGTAAGACTCAGACCGCCCATGAGCGATGCGACCATAAGCTTATCGTCGTTCTCAGGCGTCTGCCCGCTGGCAGGTCCCAGATAAATGTCGCGGCACAGCTTTAACGCCTGCTCGGCATACGCGTGGCTGTATGCGTTGTTGAGAATACCATTCTCTGATTCGATGCAGTGGATGTAGGTATCCATGCCGGTATAAAACCACCAGTTGCGTGGCACGGTTGCGATCAGTTCAGGATCGAGCACCACCTGGTTGAAGACAGTCCATTCACATTTGAGTCCAAGCTTCTTCTCTGGTCCAGTGAGCACAGCCGTCATGGATACTTCGGCGCCCGTTCCCGAAACAGTGGGAACGCCGACGTGATAGATACCAGGCCTTTTGATAAGGTTGAGGCCCTGATAGAGCGTAGACGATCCTTCGTTGGTAAACATCAAGGACGTAGCTTTCGCGATGTCCATTATGCTGCCACCACCAATGCCTATTACGCCCGCTGGCAGACCCTTGGAACCAAGAACCTCATCGCGGATCGAGTCGACCTGCCCCGTAGTGGGTTCATGGGGGTCGACGTCAATGTACATGATCACGTCCTCCGGTTTGAGCGGGATTCGCCGGCTCAGAGGTTTGTCTTTGAAATAGTTGTCGACGATGAACAACATGAATCGATCGTTGTCACCGCGTTTTTCTTCCAGTATAGCGCCGAGCTGATCGAAACTGCCACGGCCGTATACGGTTTTCTCAATACCCTTGAAATTCTTATGCATGGATTGTGGATAACACCTTCTGAACGCTCTTCTTTATAGAAGCGGCCAGTGCTTTGATTTCCTCTGCGGTCCACGTGACGCGGATTCCGAACGATATCAGCCGACCGATTACTTCCTGTGATTTGGGAAGTTTCAGCGAAAGGTAATCTTGCGGCGCGTTCAGGAGGTGAATGGGAAGGGGGGCAGCCGATTTGAGTTCCTTCAGGTGGTTCCACTGGTTGATAAAGTGATACATGTTCGTGTACCAGTAGTTAAACCCGCCTACATTGTTGCGGCGCAGGTCTTCTACTACGCGTTCCGCAATGCGGGCGTCGGGTAGGAACAGATTGAGGAATGTCGCCGAGTCGCCCGAAGGATCGGGAAGTTCTGAAAATGTCAAACCCTCTACGTCAGCAAGTTCTTCCTGAAGAATTTGCTTGTGTTTACGATTGACGTCGCGGATGTAGGGAACTTTGCGCGTTTGCGCAAGGCCTACCGCCGCGTGCAATTCACTAATGCGGTAGTTAAAGCCAAGGATGGGGTGGTTTTCCATCCCGCGGTTGTCCCCGATATGATCGTGGCCGTGGTCGGAATAGCTATCCGCCAGCTTGTAGCAGGTTTCGTCGTTGGTAACCATCACGCCCCCTTCTCCGGCCGTAGCGATCTTGAAGAAGTCGAATGAGTACGAACCACACTTGCCGAAGAGCCCGACAGACGTGCCCTTGTAGCTTGCACCAAAAGCCTGGCCGGCGTCTTCAACGAGGACGAGGTTGTGTTCACGACACAGCGCCATAATCTCATCCATTCGCGCCATGCCGCCACACATGTGAACAAGCAGTACAGCCTTGGTGCGGGGTGTGATGGCCGCCCGAATGCCCTCGGGACTCAGACAAAGGGTTTCGTCGATCTCTGCAAATACCGGCAGGGCGCCACAGAACAGCACGGCTTCGATTGTCGCGATGTACGTAAAAGGCGGTACGATGACTTCGTGACCTGCGCCAATGCCGGATGCCGCCAGTGCGCACGACACCGCTGTGGAGCCGCTCGAGACCGCATGGGCGTATTTGGCCCCCGTGATTTTTCTTACTTCCGCCTCGAATTCGCGTGCTTTCCAGATGTTCTTGCGCTGGGCCTCATGGTTATACCGGAAGAGAATTCCGGTCTCCAGCACGTCGTTAACCTCTTTTCTTTCTTCTGCGCCAAATAATTCCGTTCCCGGCATAGCAATGGTTTTGAAAATGGGCCTAAAGGTACTATAAAGACAATTTTTGCCCAAGCTATCCGGCGGGCAAAATGAGCGTTCCGGCAGGATAACCTACTGACACCGGACGATTTACGCAAATCACCAACGATGATGGGCAGTTCGGGGTGAACCCAGCACAAAAAATGTCCTTCAGGATGCGCCGGTACGTGCTAACTGTTATTTTGCGCCAAAACTGCGCTTATGGTTTTAAAGTTTTCTGGCGACGAAGAAAAGCAGGAAGTGTTTGCTGAGATTGAAAAGTATCTCTCTGGTCTGGGTTTGTCAGCGGTGGCCCGCGACTTTTCGCGCCCCTGGGGCGGGTTTTTTGTTATTGACGAGGGCCAGGCCCGGGAATTCGCCGGCATCTTTTTTCCTGATATCGAATTTGCATCCATACAGCTGAATCGGAAGCTAAGTCCGAAAATTCTGGTCGTACAACCTGGCCAGCGTTTGTCATGGCAGTACCACCACCGCCGCGCGGAGATCTGGCGCGTCGTGTCAGGTGAGGCGGGCGTGGTTACAAGCGACACCGATCAGGAGGGAGAACTGCAGCGGCTAGTGGTAGGGGATAAGATCGAGTTAAAGCAAGGACAGCGCCATCGCCTGGTGGGGTTGAAAAACTGGGGCATTATCGCCGAGATCTGGCAGCACACGGATGCAGAACGACCTTCGGATGAAGAGGATATCGTCAGGGTACAGGATGATTTTGGGAGGTAAAGGGTAGATCGGTAAATACTTCATCATTCTCGCTTCACTTCATCCCGGCTTTCGCGGAACTTCGCTCGGTGCCGTCGAGACCCAGGAAGCGCACTGCGTTGTTATAAAAGATGTCCCGCTTTTGCTCCTCTGTCAGGAA
Organism: Cyclobacteriaceae bacterium; assembly: GCA_032907565.1. Taxonomy (GTDB): domain Bacteria; phylum Bacteroidota; class Bacteroidia; order Cytophagales; family Cyclobacteriaceae; genus ZC4RG29. The sequence goes on from JAJJPK010000106.1 coordinate 43,946, forward strand.
CGGCGCTTGTTCAATTGCTTCAATCGCAGCCCCGATCTTTTCCGGCCACACCATTTGATCGGAACCGAACATGATGCGCTTGCCAAGGCCTGCTGTAATGAACGCTTTTAGATAGTCGTAGAACGCTTCACGTGGGATGACCCACGAGATCGTTGATACGTCTGCGTAAAGCTGAGGGTACTGGTACATCACGGCGATCATTTCATCGCGATAGGGATAACCCGCATTTTCTACAAAGATGCGCAGCCTGGGATGGCGAATCAGAACATCCTCTAAAAGAAGGGGACTGCCAGCGGCGGAACGAAAGTGTGGCATGTAGGGCCCGCTCCCCAGGGTATGGATGAAGTATGGTTCCAGAGAAGGGTCGTTGGGCGGTATCCCGTTGAGTTGCGCCCCAATTTCACCTACGCCACCAAATTGCCCGGAGGTATACATTGGACGAATCTTGTCGACGGCGGGATTACCTGCTTTCAAAACGAAGGGTGATCCAATGAAGCGCTCGGGCGCTGCCTTCGTCCATTGCTTGACTGCCGACAAGTCTGTGCCGCTCAGGAAGCCCTTGACAATATTATACCTGTCCATGGCTTCCAACGTTTTTTGGAGCAGCGCGTCAGGATCGGTTGTCGCCTGGCCTTCACCTTCGCACGGCGCGGGCCGGCAAATAGCCGGCATTCCGGGAGGCACTTCATGGGGTAATCCTGTGTGCATGTGCATGTCGATAATGGGCCGACGTTGCCCATCTGCGCTTTGCGCAATAGCGCTCAGGCCGGAGGAAATGATGCACAGGATGATCATTGAATTCTTCATGGTTCTTAAATTTTGTCCCACTTAATTGACAGTTACCCGCGAATTCGGGCACAGGACAACGTTAAGATCATTCCGGTCCTGACGCATCGGTGAAACCACCCATTTTTCCTTATAAGCGGCGTGAGCGGTTACGCTGGACCGCATGCTGGGGTCAGCGTGCGCTATTTAGCATATTATTCCTGATGGCGAAGGAAGTGGCCTCTACCCGAGATGCCACACCAAGCTTGTTGAAGATATTGCTCACGTGACGGTCGACAGTTCGCTCGCTGATGAACAACTCCTCTGCAATGGCCTTGTTGCTTTTCCCTGAGGCAACATGCCGCAGCACCTGGAGTTCACGAAGGGTGAGGCCGTGATTGGGATTGTGATTCTTTTTGTTGGATAATTGTCTTACGCGCTGGAGATCAGACTTAGCCGCTAATTGCTCAAAGCACCATTGTGCTGCCAGCAGCGCTGCGTTTGCATTGTCCTCATCATTCCTTTGCCGGTATGCGAGACCTTTCAGTTCCAGCGTTCGTGCGGATTCATAGGGGAGGTCCAGTGACGACCATAACTCCAACGCAATTTGCAGATGGTGCAGGGCTTCCAGAAAATTTTCCTGTGCAAGCAAGATCGATCCATGGCAATGCGCTGACATGGCATTCAGGTAGGGCACATCAAACTTTTCGGCAATTAAACGCAAGGCCTCGAAGGCTTCAGCCGCTTCTTCTGTGTGTCCGCGGGCCAGAAAGATGGTCACGGCCGCGGGCAGCAATTCCGCACGCTTCTTCACATCGCTTGTTTCGTGTAGGATATTTCTGATTGAAGTTTCAGCGGCGGCACGCTGCCCCTGAGCCAGCCGCAGCAAAGACAGGCCGGGCTGTGGACTCCTCTTCCATTTCGCCGCTTCTCCGTAGCTGGCTTCCGCTTCTTCAAAGTGTCCTAGTATGCGTTGCAGTTCTGCCTTGCGGTAGTATGCCTCGCCAGCAGCGGGTTCGCCGGGAGGCCGTATCAATAGCTGGCAGGCGTGGGTGGTTTCCTCTAGTGCCTTGGGTAATTCTCCGTACAGCTGAATTATTTCGGCTCGGCGCACCAGGCACTGGCCACGGAACGGTACCATATCCGGATGGGCATTGCACCACCCATTCAAAGCTGTCGTCCACTCCCTCGCTCTTCGGAGGTCCCAGATTTTGCGACAGGTTTCAATCGCTGCGCAATAGACGATTCCTTTAACGATTGGAAATATTCTTTCATCTTCCATCGTAAGCATCGTCTCATCAATAAGTTTAACACCGGCGGGGATCTCACCTTGTTCAACTAATGTTTGCCCGAGGCCGAGACTGCCAAGAGCAATGACGTCCGTGTCTGCAAATCGTTCTCCGATGGAAGCCGCTTGTTCAAAAAGTTGCCGTGCTTCAGCGCCATGTCCGGAGTAGAGCGCTCCTAGCGCGCGGGGGATCAGAAATAGTCCACGCTCTGGTGCGTCCTGTCCATTCTCATCGAGAACTCTTTCTCCTCTTGCCATCCATCCACCGCTGCGTGCTCTTTCACCGTCGGTCATGAGGATGAGTCCTAACCAAAACGCGCAGCGTGCCGCCTTCAACGGTTTGCCAGAATTCAGATACGCATGGTGAGCACGTTCCAGTACTTGAAAGCTTTCGAGATCCCGGCCTGTCAGGTAGGCTGCGAGGGCAAGATCTTCGAGCGCAGCTGGTTCCCAGGCGTCATTCTCTTTGCCTTCCAAAAGCCGATGGTAAGCATCTGCCCATTTGTGAATTCGTCGCATCTTTTTCGGCTATGGTTCCTCCGTCCGCTGGGACAGCGCTTTCTAATGAAGGCGTTCCAGCTTGCCCTTTCGTTTCATAATGTTCTTATAGTCCCATTGAATTTCTCTTGCTTTCCGGAGCCAGCGTTTCAGATCCTTGGTTTTGACCTCATCCTCGGATGTGTAACGTGCGGAAGCGTCTTTGAATTTGCCCGTGCCGGGTTGTAGTGCCTCTTCATCGAAATCTGCACCGCTCCAGAACATGAGCCGGATGCAGTCTTTCTGCTTGCTGTAGCCAACAATGGGATTGCCATTGAGAAACCAGACGGGATGGCGATGCCATATCTTGCTTTCAGCATCGGGAAGTCCGGCAGTGATTTCTTTGTAGAGAAGATCACAGATAACCTTGTCTGTTTTGGACTGGGCTTTGTGATAGGCTTGAATTTCCTTGTTCATGGTGAATATTTTAATCGCGGGGCCGTATAGCGCTATTGATCCCGCAACATACAAAACCAAATTACAAACTTGGCGGGAGACCCGCTATGTCGATCTCGGATTGAGCACGAGTAGAAATTGGGATATTCTGAACCGATGATCTGCCTAGTATCGATTCTTTCGATATGAGTTTTTTACAGCGATTTTGCCGTCTTTGAAAGTGAACAAGTCGCAACCCGTCACCTCGACTTTCGTTCCATCTTTCCTTGTCCCTGTAAACGTCCATTCTGACAGCCCTCTATTGCCGGAAATGAAATGACTGGGATTGTTCCAACGGGCATCAGGATATGTATTGAACACGTCTTCAAATGCCTTCCGGACCTGCGGCTGACCTGAAAACTTCTGGCCGTTGACGTCTGGTCCTGCTGATGCCTCGAATACGCAGTCGTCGGTCATGTGCGACATGATCGCATCGAGGTTGTGCGCGTTGAATGCATCGGCGAATGACTGAAGAAAATCTTCTGTGACATTTTGGTTCGATTGAGCCATAAGGATTGTGGGAAAGAGTAAGAGGATGAGGACGACGGTTTTCATGGGGTAGGAGATTCTGTGGGGCCTATACTCGGTCTCTGGGCATTGCCAGCCAGGAATTGAAATTCTCCTGCTCGGCCAAACTAAGGTAAGAATACACCGGGAGATCAAAAAGCGCGATTAACGCAATCTAGGAATGACGTGAAGACCGATTATTTCGTTGGTGAAAACAGAATTCGTAGTTTACCTTTCGTCGGCGGTGGACAGCAAATAAAACAAGACCTGACTGGAGAATAACTACAGGAGGGCATGACGGTGGAGAAAAGTAGGGGCCAGTGGAATATTATCGGGAGGCGTGAAGCAGCCGTTCGTGTCGCAACACTTTCTTTTCCCATCTGTCGATCTCAAAGAATTCCTCGGCTGTGAGATTACCTTCGGCATCATAACTGCATTTGTTTTCAAAAATGAGGAGGTCATTGTGAAACGCCGCGTTGTAAATCATATTGCCCTGCTCATCGTACCGGTAATCATCAACGGTTTGGTATCCATCCGCCACGTTTTGTACTTTTTTCTGTAGCACATTTCCGTGCAGGTCGTACGTGTAGGAAGTAATCTCGGTCAGCTTTCCCTCGATAAATTTTCTTTCTTCCACGACCTTTCCGTTGTCGTCATACTGGGCGAGGTGTTTTGCTGTTTCCCTGTATTTTTCATCGAACTCGATGCTTTCGATTACGTCGCCGTTTTCATTGAACACGGACGTTTCGTATCCCAGGAGGTTTCCTTTCTCGTCGTGTAGTGTTGCGGTGTCGGCCATTCCAAGTTCGGTGTAGCGGTATGTTTTGAAGACCTTATGGCCGTCGCCGTACTCGTACCGGACGCTCTCTATCTCGCCATCCTCATTCATAGTGTATACGTGGCGTTCGATAAGTTCGTCGAAGGGATCGTATTCCACATATTCTTTTACGGTTCCATCATCGAAGTAACGGTAGGTCCGTTTTGAGGCGACGCTGCCGTCTTGGTTGTATTCAGTTTCATCGAGTACGTTCCCCTGGGAGTCGGTTGTAGTTTCTCTGAATTCGAACCGGGCGAGTTCATTTTTGTCGCCGTCGAGCAAGACTTTGGTAACGATCCATGTGGTCATTGTGTTGACTTGATTAATCCCACGAAAACGGCATGCACTTGTCTAAGGACAGAAATGCTACCTGTTCATCCATGTCTGAGTGGCCTGTGATAGGATAGTTGGTCATTTCAACTTGGCCCGAACTGCCTGAACTCGTCGGGTGTTCCTTTTTATGACTATTACAGATGTTTCTAAGTTAATACGATGTCGCTGGTCCCGCTCTATTGTTTTAACCTTGAATTGGATTGTGTCAATGTCTGCACAAAATCCAACTTGATCAACTCCCAATGCTTTCCCAATAGACAGACTGGCGTAAAGTCTTCATCAGCCCTCTCAAAGTCTACAAGATTCTCGTGAATGACCTTTTCATCATGACTATACGGATAGCGCTGCTTGTGTAGGGCGATCATGTCGGGGATTGAATAGTCTTCCAGTAGCTCGTGGAGGTCCCAGAAATCCTTCTTCCTTGCTTTGCGCTGAACGATGTCGACCTTCATTGCTATTATTTCTTCAATGGTAGCCAAACGATAGGGGCCTATCTGCAGCATTGGTTGAATGAAAGTGTCGGTATAGAACAGATCTAATTTTATTGCGTCATCTTCTGTTGGACCAACAAGGTAGGACACACCCATTCCTACCGGACCTCTTGCGATGTCTGAAACATATTTAAAAGTCTTTCTCAAGAAATTGTCTATTGCTCCAAAGTCGATGGATTCATAAGGGTGATCGGAAAACAAACCGATGTCATCAGACTTTCTGTGACCGATTTGGAGACTGAATGAGGTTCCTCCTACCAGTCTGAAAGGATCAAAAAGATTATTCTGCATTAGAATCGTTAGCACATCTTTCAAAATGGGCTTGACGGTAATCCAGTGCAGTCGATTAGGCATGTTGAAGTTCTAAGTCGCGCGCTATTTCGTTGAAAACCTCATCGCCATAAAAGCGCTTGAACTCCGCTTTCTCTTCATCGTTTCCTCGTGCAATGACCCGCTCGATAACTGCACGTCTTTGTCTCAACCAGTCAATTCCTTTTATGTCGGTATCCCAAAACAGTCCGGGACGAAGCTTGGACAAATCTGGAGTTCTATTGTTGAGTTGTTGGCGCATCTTTTCCTCCTTCATATCAAAAAAGGCCTGCAACACCATAAAATACCCTTCTTCCAATCCTAGTGCTTCTTCAATCCTGAGTGCCAGGCCCGGGTTCATTTTTCGTTTGCCTTTCGTGATAGCATTGAGTGTTTGAGGGTATTCCCCAATAGTAAGAGCAAACCGGCTCTTCTTCAGTTTCTTTTCACGGAGCTTTCGCTCCAGAACAAATCCTGGGTGGATACCCTTAATTACTGATATTTCATTCAGCATAGGCGATTTATAAGCCAATATATATAATAACAAGTATGTAAACAAATATGTTTATAATTGGGAAGCCCAAATCAGCGGTCCTGGGCGTTCTCCCTTGTCCTAAGATGGCCAACAATTCAGAACAGTCTCAAATTCCCTATCTTTAACCATATCAATTTCTCGACCATGCCCACCCTCGAAAAGACCGACCACAAATACGTCGAAGTAGCCGAGCGGATACAGACGCTCATTAATAACAACGTCCTCAAGGTCGGCGACAAGCTGCTGTCCGTACGGGCGCTGAGCAAGGAGCAGGGAATCAGTGTCAGTACCGCGTTTCAGGCGTATTACTACCTTGAAAGCAAAGGCCTCATCGAAGCGCGCCCACAGTCGGGATACTATGTCAAGTTCACACCGCGTCGCTACCCCGAAATGCCCGAAGCCGGCCCGCCACCGGAAGATGCCGTCGAGGTGAGTATGGACGACGTCATCCGCAGCGTGTATGAAAAGCTGGTAACGCCCGACCTCATAAACTTTGCACTGGCGGTACCGTCCATTACACTGCTGCCGACTGCAAAACTCAAAAAATCCGTCATGCGGTCGCTGAACGACTCAGCCACAGCCTGCCTGAACTACGACGAAGTACAAGGCAACCCGCTCCTGCAGCAGCAGATCGCGCGGCAGGCATTCAACTGGGGTGGGACATTCAAGGAAAGCGACATTGTCGTTACCGCAGGTTGCATGGAAGCCATAACGTTCTCCCTGCGCGCGATTACCAATCCTGGCGATGCCGTAGCGATCGAAAGCCCGACCTACTATGCGTTCTTCCAGGTGATGGAAAGCCTCGGACTAAAGGTTGTTGAAGTGCCGACTAACCCCGCAACGGGTGTCGACCTCGACTACCTCGAAGATGCCATCGGGAAGTTCAATGTAAAGGCATGCCTTTTCGTACCCAATTTCAACAACCCCATGGGCAGCTGCATGCCTGACGAAAATAAAAAGCAACTCGTCAAAATGCTGGCGAAGCGAAATATCCCGCTCATCGAAGACGAGATCTACGGCGAAATGTACCACGGCAGGGTTCGTCCCCGTACTTGCAAAAGCTACGACGAAGAAGGACTCGTTTTGCACTGCGGGTCATTCTCCAAATCGCTCGCACCAGGTTACCGACTGGGCTGGGTTATTCCCGGAAAATTCAAGGACCGGGTTGTGAAATTGAAGCGCATGCACACCATCTCAACGAATACGCTTGCCCAGGCTGCCCTCGGGCACTTTCTCTCCGTTGGGCGTTACGAGTTGCACCTGCGCCATCTCCGCAAGGCTTTGCATACCCAAACGCTGCGTTATTCGCAGGCCATATCGGAATATTTTCCCGAGGATACTCGTATGACGCGCCCACAGGGCGGATTTGTGTTATGGCTCGAACTAAATCGAAAGATCGACGCCTTTAAGCTTCACCGCCGCGCGCTCCGCCACAAGATTGGCATTGCGCCGGGACACCTGTTTTCTTCGCGGATGGCATTCAAGAACTGTATTCGGATCGGATGCGGGGAACCGTGGAGCGACCAAATTGAGAGCGCCATAATGAAGTTGGGGAAGATGGTCCGTGATGAAATATCAGAATACTAGCTCTTCGGTACTGCTTTTTGCATCTGCATCTGCGACTGCATCTGCATCTCTAAATTCTCCATTCGCCGGTCCACAAATGGTACTTTTTCCATGCTGCTAACCTCTATCGCGAAGACACCAAAGTCTTCCGTCACTTTTCCTTTTAAATAATAGAATCCTCTTCCACGAAATGGAGATTTCCGCGCCACGTCAGGGAAATGGACAGTGTCGAAAACGTCGCCATTGCGATCGTAGAATGTTCCAAACTGCATCGGATGGCCGTCCTTCGTACCTGTATCCTTGGTCGTGACGAGATAGCCGAGGATCTCGACCTGTTTACCGTTTCGTTTTCCAAGCTTTCGCGCCGTGGTGTTTCCAAAATCCGATGTACTCGCCAGCAGGAATGGATCGCAAAGCGGGAAGCCAAGCAGTTCAATTTCATCAAAGGCGTCGTCCATCGGGTTGCGTTGCAGATCGGGGAGCGGGTATTCCTGAGGCTCGGTATCGAATAACTCAGACGTGTGCGGCATACGTGCCTTCCGGTTGCTAAACCACAGCATGGCTTCCCACAACAGCCGTTGCTTGGATTTCCCGCAAAAGCGGAATGCTCCGATGCGAATGAGAATACGGACCTGCTCGAGTCCGCAATCTACGCGCCTTAGAAAGTTGTCGAGACTTTTATACGGCCCATCGGCTTCCCTGATGGCCACGATCCGTTTCGCGAGATTTGTCTCCAGGCTTCTCAGGTGAATGAAGCCGATGTAGATGTCGTTGCCGTAAAGGGTTGTGAGATACGTACTGCGGTTGATACAAGGCGCGTGGATTACACCGCCGCTTTTCCGCGCTTCATGAAAATAAAACTCCGTCTTGTAAA
>JAJJPK010000107.1:0-4163 GCA_032907565.1 Cyclobacteriaceae bacterium
CAGGACGATAGAGATGTTGAACGTCACGTCAAAGAAGCTGAAGTACGATGCCAGGTCCACCGTGTCGCGGGGAATCAGTTTCGCATAAGTTGCCCGTCCGAGGGATTGGATTCCTCCCATGATCAATCCAACCAGGACGGCGAGAATGTAGAACTGCAATTCTGTTTGAATAACGTAGGCTGCAAAGCAGATGACAATCCAAAGCACGATCATGATTCCCAGGGTCGACTTGTTACCCATGCGTTGCGACACCCGGGCGAAGAACCAGGATCCGCCAGCGCCTACGATTTGAATAAGCAGGAAGGAAAGGATGAGCCTATCCCCGGGCAGCTGCAATACATCGGTACCGAATAGCACCGACAGGTACATGACGGTTTGTACGCCCATGCTGAAGAAAAAGAAAGAGAAGAGATAGCGTTTGAGGGCGGGCGATTTTTTGAGCGCGCGCCATACTTTAAGCAATTCCTCGTAGCCTTTCGTGAGAATGTTGCCTTGCGGCTTTGATGCGGTGTTGGGAAGCACCGCAAAAGAGATGGTCGAAAAGCCGAACCACCACGCGCCCGTGAGGACAAACGTAAAGCGCATGGCGTGGGCTTCATCAGCAAATACGCCAAAGCGCGCATAGTTCATGATGATGACCAGGCAGATGATCATCAGGATGACACTTCCGTAATATCCCATGGAATAGCCGCGGGCGCTTGTTGCATCAAAGTTGTCTTCTGTTACGATTTCTGGAAGGAAGGCGTCGTAGAACACGAGGCTTCCCGAGTAGCCCACGGTGGCGAGGATCGTGCAAAGGATGCCCCAGCCCAGGGAATCAATACCGGTGAAGAAGTACAGGCCAACGCATCCCAGGCTTCCCATGATCACAAACAGCTTCATGAAGGATTTCTTCTTCCCCGCGTAGTCGGCAATCCCGGACAGGAGTGGCAGCAGGAAGGCCACGATCAGAAAGGCAAACGAGAGTGAATACGTTAAGAGGACGGCATTGGGCAGCTCGTATCCCAGAAACCGAACCCGGTCGCTACCAGGTGTGGAGACGGCAACCGTCTTAAAGTACACGGGGAATATTGTAGAGGCAATTACGAGCGAATACACTGAGTTCGCCCAGTCGTACATACACCAGGCCCTGACCGTCCTGGGATTGTTAAGGGTAGCGGTGGCTTCCATTGTACGTACAAAAGAAACTGCCCTCCCGGAATATCCGGGAGGGCTTTTTTGCTGTCAAAAAAACAACTCTATGCTAAGAATCTTAGAATTCACCCGCCTTCAGATTCGTGGAGTATAGGAGCTTTCTGGCGTTTGCTTTCCTTAACTCCGTTTCGACGTCGGCGATGATCCCGCGTTTGGTCTCATTATCGACCTTGAGGGCTACCGTGATCTGGTCGCGTTCGGATTCATCCAGCGTCGACTTTTCCTGGTTCACCCATTGAATGACTTCTCTGGGTTGAATGAAAACGTCGTTGGCCTGAATTTTAGGTTCCTTGCCCCATTCTTCAATCTTTCTCGGCTCGCCGATATAGAGGTATTTTACGAGCGTTTTCCGCTGGAGAGACCTCAGCTGGGTTGCCTGCGGAATACGCTGCTGCACCAGGATCGACGTATCGCGCATCTGCGTCGTCACCATGAAAAAGAACAGGAGCATAAATACGACGTCCGGCATCGACGAAGTCGGTATTTTCTGCTCTACGTTTGCTTTCTTTTTGAACTTTGCCATTACAGGTTCTCCTTCGTTTTAACTATCACACATCATTGCCCTACCTGAGTGGGTTCAGCGATGGACAGGTTCATAGGAATTTCCAGTTTCCCGTCCGGAAGCCTACCCCGTCCGCGGTCGTACAACTCCCTGTATTCGGGCGACTTGTCGGGCTCAGAGGCAATCTCTCTCCACTTATCGTTGGTAACACCAACGCGCTCAGCGTATATGTCGTAATACGCCTTTTGAATAGCATCGAGGATCTCGATGAACTTCTTGTGGCTCGTTCCCCGGTCCGTTTTATAGGACACGATGGCGTCCCGAGGATTGTCCGACGAATTCGGATCGGCCCCGTTGTTGAGGATAAACCGCTTGATCTCTTCCGTCAACTCCTCGTTCGTCCGTGTCCAGGGTTCACCTTCGACGAGCAGATTATCGAAGGAGTTGACCTGAATCTTGAACAGGTTGCGCTCCGGAATCTTGATTTCTTCCAATTGTTGCGCCTCGGGTGGCGGCGGGAGACCAACACTCAATCCCTTGATACTCGCGACCGTAGTGGTGACCAGAAAGAACACCAGCAGCAGGAACGCAATATCTGCCATCGAAGCATTCGGAATTTCAGGTGTCGGACGTGGCATAACAAAATTATTTTAGTGCCTTATTGATCTCTGAAAATATCAGCCCTACAAAGGCCAATACCAGAACCGTATAAAACGTAATCAGCCCTGCTCCTATGACTTTGGAAGACGTCTCACCAATGCCCTGTACCAGCCACGTGGGTTTCACCGACGAGTCGGACAAAGCAAAGGCGATTCCAAAGATCACAAGGAGGGCCGCTACACCGATCAGTGATCGTACCAGCGTACGCGGCTCAGCTGCCGCCTTTATCAGCGGAAGCACAATAGCCGACACTGCTGCGACAATCAGCAGGGTGTAACAGAAATATAAACCTACATCAAGCATGTGCTTCCTTTTCTATTTGTGGGATACCAGTTTATGCCGAACAAGGAGGTCTACCAACGAAATGGAAGCATCCTCCATCGTGTTCACCAGGGAGTCAATCTTGGATACCAGGTAGTTGTAAAATACCTGGAGAATCATACCAACCACAAGACCACCCACCGTAGTGATAAGGGCAACCTTCATACCCTGTGCAACGATATTCGGCGAAATATCACCCGCGGCTTCAATGGCGGCAAAAGCCTGCACCATCCCCACAACCGTTCCGAAGAACCCGAGCATGGGACCGAGGGAAATAAACAGTGATATCCAAATCAACCCGCGTTCCAGCTTACCCATTTCAACACCTCCATAAGATACGATCGACTTTTCGACCATGTCGATACCTTCGGAGTAGCGCATGAGGCCTTGGGTAAAAATGGAGGCCACCGGACCGCGCGTATTGCGGGTCACTTCAAGCGCAGCGTTGACTCCACCCTTCGAAAGTGCGTCTTCAATCTGACCAAGTAGCTTTCGTGTATTGGTGGTAGCCAGGTTGAGCGTGATAATACGCTCTATGGAAAAAGCAAGCCCGAGTATGAGACATATCAATATCGGCGTCATAAAAGCGGGTCCTCCCTGAATAAACCATTCTTTCAGCACTTCGTGGAAGGACATTGCATCCATATCTGGCTCTTCCGCAGCTTGCGTAACAGACGTACTTGCACTCGGCGCAGGATCAGTATCCTGTGCAAAGAGAGTAGAGGACGCCAGTACCCCCACAAATGCAAGAATCGCGAGTTGTTTTTTCATAATGTAAGGTTTAAGTAATGCTTTGAAGTTGCCAAAATTAAACGTTTTGTCGATTTGTAAACATATTTCTAAATATTTTTCTGCCTTTGTCAGCAACTTCGGCGTCTCATCTTACGTAATTCACAAATCCCCAATAAGTCACAAAACCGGAGCTAATTCCGTGAGAATAAACCGGTAAATGACTGCCGCATCGCATCGGCACCCTTCGACGGCGGTGGAAACACCCGCTCCCTCTTAGCCAAAGTCTTGAATCACGAAAGGCCCAAAATCTGCTCAAAAGCCGACCAACTTCCCCTCAATCAGGGATTCTGTACAAACCGTTATATGCCAAAGGAACGCCCGCAGGTTTACCGGTCGGAAAGCGGGATATGATTCAACAGACAGTCGGCCCGCCTTCGCTCGGCTGAGCTTCGGCAAGCGCACCGTGGGCAGTGAATCTGACCAAAATCCTATGTGTGCCTATGTGTCGCACGTATTTCTAGCGTGATTCAGGACCAGGCATGCGCCTTACGGCGATCCCTTTGGGGGGACTGTCAATCAACAAGGCCTGGCGCGCTGCGCGCGCGATGGATTCTGCGAGAATCCTTTCGTAAGCCTGCGGCTTCCAACGGACAGGGAAAGGTATTTTAATTGGTGTTCATCGAAGAGAGGGATTGCCTGACGGCGATCCCTTTGGGGGGACTGTCAATCAACAAGGCCTGGCGCGCTGCGCGCG
>JAJJPK010000108.1:0-4151 GCA_032907565.1 Cyclobacteriaceae bacterium
TATAAGCCTGGAACTAACCTTAGACGTTCACAAAGAATTTTACAGGAAATTAGAGCGGTCACTTTCAAGGTGCACTACCCTAACTTCAACACTTCAACACTCCAACACATCAACACCATGCTATGGAAGTGCGAACGCCACATAACTATCCCCCTTCGCCGCCCCGTTCTTCGTGCCTCCGCATGCGAGGACGATGTATTGCTTGCCGTTGACTTCGTAGGTGGCGGGTGTTGCGAATGCGGCTGCGGGTAGCACCGTTTCCCACAACAGTTCACCCGAGTCTTTCCGGTAGGCTCTGAACTTCTTGTCTTTTGTGCCGGCAATAAACAGCAAACCGCTCTTCGTGATGACAGGCCCGCCGTAGTTCTCCGAGCCTGTTTGGGGTATACCCTTTTCCGCCAATTCGGGATATTCGCCGTATGTAATTTTCCAGAGATACTCTCCCGTATTGAGATCGATCGCGTTCAGCGTTCCCCAGGGTGGCGCGATCGCCGGATAACCGTCTTTGTCGAGGAACTTCGTGTACCCGGATATCTTATATTCAACGAACGTATTTTCCCCCTCTATCTCAGTTCTGACGTTCGCCTTTGCTACTTGTTGTGAAGCTTGTTCATCGCCAAAGAGAAACGCCACAATGTCGGCCTTCTGCGCATCGGTGATACCGGGGAATCCGGCCATCCTTCCCTTACCGCGGGTAATGACGTCAGACACCGCCTCCCGTGTGAGCCTTTCTTCCAGATTAAGGAGTGCCGGGTAACCGCTTGCCAGGTTGCCCCGGCGATCCGCGCTGTGGCAGGATGCACAGAATGTAGTGTACAGCTGAGCGCCGGTCAATGCTGCGTTAGCAGGCTTGGCTTTGTCGAGCGAGATGAGCCACGACATCTCATTGCTATTGATGTATATGACACCATCCGGATCAACTGCCGCGCCACCCCATTCCGCACCACCGTCCAGTCCGGGAAATACGATGCTTCCGTTTTTCGAGAGCGGTGTGAACGGACCTTCAAAGCGACTGTTGCGAAATGCAGTCAGCAGCGAATCGCGGTGCGCTGAATACGGATTGATGTCGTCTTCCGTTAGGGTTTGTCGCGCATACGGAAGTGGCAATACCGGACGAGGCTGTGTCGGCCACGCCTCTTCACCGGGAACATCCGATGGCGGTGCAGATACTTCTTCGATGGGGAAGAGCGGCTCGCCCGTTTCGCGATTGAAGAGGAACACATAGCCCTGCTTGGTCACCTGGGCGACGGCGTCAATTCTTTTTCCGTCGTGCGTAACGGTGAGGAGGTTCGGTGGCGCAGGTGCGTCGCGGTCGAAGATGTCGTGGTGAACGAACTGAAAATGCCAGATCCGTTCGCCCGTCTTTGCATTCAGTGCGAGTAGCGTATTCGCGAACAAGTTGCTTCCGATGCGATCGCCACCGTAAAAGTCGAACGCGGCGGATCCGGTAGGGACATAGACGATACCGCGCTTGCGGTCAACCGCCATGCCGGCCCAGTTGTTTGCTGCCCCTACCCTTGCATTCTCATGGACGGTGTCCGGCCAGGTGTCGTAGCCCAATTCGCCGGGCCCGGGAATCGTCTTAAACACCCATGCCAGTTCTCCGGTGACAATGTCGAATGCCTGAATGTGTCCCGGCGCGGCGTCGGAACCTTCCGAGAGGCTCAGCGGCATGATGATCAGGTTTTCATATACCGTTCCCGGGGTTCGGGACTCGACGTGCTTTGTCTTAGCAGATTCGCCAAGCCCTGCCTTTAAGCTTGCTTTACCGCCATCGCCAAAAGACAATACGGGCTTTCCAGTCAGCGCCTCTGCTGCGCAGAGCCATTCGCCTCGCGTATAAAGAATCCGTTTGTCGTTGCCATTTTCCCAGTAGGTAACGCCCCGTATGATCACGCCGCGTCGTGTGGTGTCCGGTATCCGCCAGAGTTCCGCTCCTGTGGCAGCATCGAGTGCAAACGGTTCTCCAGTGGCGGTTACCGCATATAACCTTCCGTCGACGATGATGGGGTTGCACTGCATTTGTCCGCTGTCGCCCGTATGGTATTCCCACGCGATCTCGAGTTGCGTTACGTTTTCCGCATTAATTTGGGTCAATGACGAGTAGTGGTTACGGTCGGGACCGCCCAGATATTCCGCCCATTCATGGGTAGAACTTTGGCTGCAGGAGATTACGAGGGCTGTCGAAACCAGTAGACTAAGAGAGATAATTAATGAGCGGGCGTTCAAGGTTCGTAGGATTAGGTAATTGGCAACATTAAAGTATAGAATAATTAGAATACAAAGGATGCTAAGCGCAGAGCATTTTGTTACTTTTTACCTATAATTTGTGACAAGACTTGGCCCATTTTACCTATAATTTGTTACACAATTTGTAATATTTTACCTATAGTAAAATTCCTATTTGAATTGATTGACCGATGCAATCACACCCTATGGCATCCGGATGAGTGGTTTTGTGAGAACCACTAATTCCTGACCTTATCAAACAAATTCTTTGTCATACGCCGCACCCTTTCGCGGTCCTGTTCCGAATATTCTATTACGCGATAACCATTCTGACCTAGGTTGCAAACGGGTTGCTGATATCCTGGCGGCGTTGACAGCGGTATGCTCCAGAAACACGTTCCCGCATTGAATACAAAATTCCCTTTTGGGGTCGTGTAAAACGTGGCTGCATGGTCCGCCGGCTCATCGGATGTGAATTGGTTAAGCGGGACTTTGTTTTGGGCGACGACAACCAACCCCTCCAGGTTGCCCGTCGGAATTCCATGATATTCCCAACCGACCAGGTCGGGAATGGAATCATTGAGCTTCATCCCGGTTCCTTCAAACATCCAATGATTGGGTTCTTTCACAACAAATGAAGTGTACCCCACGCCATACGAACTCGCGCCCATAAGGTCCTGTTCATTTTTGAATTCACGCTCCGGCAACCTGCCTGTCACGCGGTTTGGCCGGCCATCGGTGGAAGGCTCCAGGTACACGGTTCCGTCCACCGAGTTGCCGCTGAGGAACATGAGATTCACCCCGCTGTCGCGTGCTGCCATAACGTTGTCAAACATCTGGTGGGTCCAGTATTCGTCATGACCCACGGAAAGAAATGCCTTGCCCCGCAATAGTCCCTGACCATCTGCGTGGGTGTCGACATTGGAGATATACGTTACGTCGTAACCTTCCTTCTCCATCCAGAAAGCCAGCGGAAACTCCCACAACAGAAATTCACCGCCGCCGTTGCTCAGCGGATTGAAATCGGACGGAAGGTTATTGACGTACAAGGCGTAGGGACGGTCGAAGCTGATCCTCGCTCCGTTTGTGTTCACCCAAGGCTGTTGGCCTTCATCATACATGCTGTGCCATTGCGGCCAACGGTTGTACGCTTGCCACGTTAGATCCGAACACTGGAATATGAAGTCTGCTTCCCGGTCATACCTGACAAGAAAGACAATATAGGCCTGACTCGAGTCGAGCGCCGTGGTCAGCTTGCCGAGATATACACCACTCAGCCAATCTTCGGGCACGACAAATGATACCGCCGGATCCCAGTTGCATTCAAAAAAGTTTGTCTTCGGATCTGCTACCGGAGTCTCCTGGGGCGTGCCCTCCAGGGTATACGACTGCATTAGCCTCCCGCCCTTCCCGCCGTAATAGCCCATGCGGAAAATATCAAGCGTGTACGCCGTAGCCGGGTTCGTGCTCACATAGATGTGAAGGCTGTCGCCGGCACGGACGCTCGTAGCCGAGCAATACCCCTCGATCTGCTCCCGCCGGCAAAACTGGTGATCAGGGTAGTCGCACGTACGCTCCGGCACTTTGATGAGCCAGTCGGTCGTGCCGGACTTTTGATTTTCGAGTTGGATAAGATTTGGCGCCGCCGTCGCAGCCTCTTCTTTCTTGTCGCAACTGAGTAACATCAGCGATACCGGGAGTAGTAGCAGTAGTCGGTTCATTAGGTATTTTGGTTATTGTTGTTTCATACATTTCAATTATGCCACCAGTCAGGCATTTCATTCCGATAATCCATCCAAAAACGCAGACAGTAGAGACGTTACATGCAACGTCTCCACATCAAATTGATCATGCGTCGCCCTTAGATTCTTGTCCTTTTCCGTCCGTAAAGACGCACGATCGCGCCTGTCTTCATTATCTGT
>JAJJPK010000109.1:0-4052 GCA_032907565.1 Cyclobacteriaceae bacterium
CTACGTCAACGAGGCGCTCTTCCGCGCGGGCATCCGGCCCACGCGCCGCGTGCGCTCGCTCCGCCGGGCCGAGGTCGAGCGGCTCGCGGAGGCGGTGCGCTGGGTGCTCCTCCGCGCGATCGAGTCGCGCGGCTCGTCCGATCCGTCCAAGTATGACGTACTCGTCGAAGCCCTCGAACATCCCGAAACCATACGCAAGAACCGGGAATATGTACATATCGCGCGATACGCCATACTCCCCGTAGCAAACGCCACTTCAGAATTCGCTCGCATCTATGCAGAAAAAGGCCTGAACCGCGATCTGGTCACGCAACTGTTCTTTCACGATATCTATGCCGACAAGGAAAAACAGGAGAATGTAAAGGCACCATACACCATATATACCCGGCTGCAGGCAGCGGGCGCACCGACAGTCTTCAGCCGCCACTTCGGATATGAGCAAAAAGACATCAAGGGCAAAGCCATCGCGGGAGCGGACGAACACCTGGTCAAGGCCCTCCTGCGCGACTCGACCGGCGTGTCGTACCTGCCTCTTCCGGTGATCTATGACCGGGAAACAGGAACCCCCATATCCGGTATTGCAGTCCTGCCCGTCGACCTCAACGGCAACGGCCGCGTATCCGACGACGAAAAGGGCTACGGCGAACTCGCCCGCGTCATCGCTCGCCTGGAAGAACGGGCGAACGGGGCCGTGGAAAACATTCCCATCGAATACATCCACCTTTCCGTTGACCGCAAAGGCGCCAGTCGCGAAGCCGTATTGTTCCTGCAGTGGGTCATCAACCACGGCGAACGGGACCTCCACGCCTTTGGCTACCTGAAACCGGATGCAAAAAAACTGGAAAAGGAAAAGTTCGAACAATTCGCGTCCAGGAAAATAAAATAAGCTACTACCCTTAATAAGCCACCACCCTACTGCCCCAACTAACCCTTTTACCTCACGCCCATGAAAACACGTTATCCAATCCACATCACCCCCACCCTGTTCACTTTTGCTGCGCTCCTGCTGATCAGTGCGGCCGCCTTCGGACAGACCGTCGACGGCGTCATCAAGGATCGCGATGGTGCACCGTTACCAGGCGCTACGGTGACGATCAAAGGTACCAGCGTGTACGCCGTCACCGACGCGGAAGGAAAATTCAGCATCGCCGCGCGTCAGCAATTTCCATTTTCTATTGTGATACGCCTGGTGGGCTATCGTTCACGGGAAGTGGAGATCTACGAACTGTTCGACGAACCCTTCGAGATCCAACTCATAGACGACAGCCTCCTCGACGAGGTAACCGTCACAGCACGGCGCAGAACTGAGACTGCCCAGGAAGTGCCCATCCCCATCTCCGTCATCGCCGGCGCACGTGCCGACGATGCGGGCGCCTTCAACGTCAATCGCTTGAAAGAACTCGTACCCTCTGTTCAATTATATTCATCCAACCCCCGCAACACCGCGCTTAACATCCGCGGACTTGGGACGACGTTCGGATTGACGAACGATGGCATCGACCCAGGCGTTGGCTTTTACGTAGATGGCGTTTACTATGCCCGGCCGGCCGCCACGACGCTTGACTTCATTGACGTCGAACGAATCGAGGTGCTTCGCGGTCCCCAAGGCACCCTGTTCGGCAAAAACACAACCGCCGGCGCATTCAACATCACAACGAAAAAAGCGTCCTTCACATCCAGCGGAAATTTTGAACTCAGCTACGGCAACTACGGATTCATCCAGGCCAAGTCGACGATCACTGGTCCGCTCAGTAAGTCCCTCGCCGCACGCCGGTCGTTGGTGGGGAAACACCCCGACGGCACGATCTACAACCTCGACAAAGACGAATACGTCAACGACCTCAACAACATCGGAATACGGGGACAACTCTTATACGCTCCTTCCGAAAAGACGGAGATCACGCTTACTGGCGATGCTTCGAAACAACAGCCGAATGGATACGCCCAGGTGGTTGCCGGCGTCGCGCCAACGCAGCGCGCCGCCTACAGACAGTTCGAGCAAATCATTGCCGACCTGAACTATGATCTGCCGTCCCGCAATCCCTTTGACCGCGTCATCGATCACGACACACCCTGGCGCTCAGACCAGACCTTTGGCGGCGTGTCGCTCAACGTCAACATCGAACTCGGCAATGGGACACTCACATCCACATCGGCGTGGCGGTACTGGACCTGGGGTCCTTCCAACGACCGCGATTTCACGGGACTTCAAGCCTTGGCTCTTTCGCAAGCGCCATCGAAGCACGACCAGTGGTCGCAGGAAATCCGCTACGCAGGCACCTTGTCGAGTCGTCTTAACGGAGTCTTCGGCGTCTTTGCCATCGCCCAAAACCTGGAGACCGATCCTTATCATACGGAAGAATCAGGACGCGATCAATGGCGGTTCTCACAAAGCACTACCAGTGAACTCTGGGCAACACCCGGACTCCTCGATGGCTTCGGCATCCGCACAAGGTCGGACTTGAACACGTTCAGCGGCGCGGTGTTTGGACAGCTCGACTGGGCTATCACAGACCGGCTTCACCTGCTTCCGGGCTTACGACTTAACTACGACGAAAAAGAAGTAGACTTCAACCGGCAAACCTACGGTGGCTTGCAGACCGACGACCCGGAGTTACTTGCCATTAAGGCAGCCGTATACACCGACCAGGTTTTCCAGGCAAGTACGGATAACACCAACGTTTCCGGACAGGTTACGCTTTCCTACCGGACAGAAAAAGGATTCAACACATACGCGACATTCGCCACGAACTATAAGCCTATTGGTCTGAACCTGGGCGGTCTGCCAACATCCGGCGGGCAGCCTATGCTGGAGTTAGCTGAAATCAAGCCCGAATATGTCCAACATTTTGAGGTCGGCGTGAAAACCGTACCCTTCCAGGGATCTACACTCAACGTCACACTGTATAACACAGACCTTGAAGATTACCAGACGTTGGTGTTGAACTCTCAGCTGGGCGTGAACCGGGGCTACCTTGCCAATGCGGAAAAGGTCCGCGTACGCGGCGTTGAGGTCGATGGCAACATACGGGCAGGACGGCAACTATTGATCTTCGGTTCCGTAGCGTATACCGATGGTAAGTATGTGTCCTTCAAAGAAGCGCCGGTACCCCTTGAAGAGACTGGCGGCGAACCGTTCAAAGACATCTCCGGTGAAATTCTGCCCGGCATTTCGAAGTGGGCTGTGTCGTTAGGTGGCGAACTCACATCGCGGGCCAGGAAGATATTGAATAACGAGGGCAAGCTTTTCCTGGCGATCGACTCCTATTATCGCTCTGAATTCTCTTCGAGTCCGACACCATCTGCTTATGTAAATGTTGACGGCTACGCACTTATCAATGCCCGCGCCGGATTCCGCGCTTCGGAAGGCATTTCCCTCTTCGTGTGGTCGCGCAACCTGACGAGCACAGATTACTTTGAACAACTCCTCCCCGCAGCGGGCAGTGCCGGTCACTACGCCGGCGTCCTCGGCGATCCAAGAACGTATGGCATCACGTTGCGATATGCATATTAGTCCGATGGTTGGCTGAATTAATTGTCTGAACGTTGGCTCACAAGAGTAAGGGATTTGCCTGATTGTTATGATCGGGTGAATCCCTTTTGTTTGAAAGTTGATTTTTCCGATTAGAGGATTTCTTGAATGTCCTCAGCCTAGATTTACAGGATGAAGGGATTTACGCGAATTTTACAACTCAGCTGAATCATCTCTGTAGTCAGCATCCAATCGTGCCAGATTATCCAATTATTTTCGGACAATGGTGCACATGCGTACGGATCCTAAATTGGTTTGAATGTGGTCAACAAACTTGAATGGCTGATACCAGGTTCCTACCGGACGCGGGGTTTTAACGCACCCGGATTAATATTTCGAATTGGTGCACATCCGGAGGGTTCCATATTCCTGATGTTCCCATGAATTTTGGATCGTTAGTGCAGGTGTCCCGTAGGGACACAATGTTTGTAGCAATCGTGACAGGGGAATCCGAGTCCCGTAGGGACTCAATGTTACTCCGTGGTAGGCTCGATTTTTCTAAAGACACGCCGGCCCTGAT
>JAJJPK010000110.1:0-17756 GCA_032907565.1 Cyclobacteriaceae bacterium
ATTTTGACGGGAAAAAGCCATTTTTCAGGCCCAAACGCGATGCAGTCCCTCCTTGAGAAAGAAGGTCACAAGATTTCCGGCGACAAAATCATCAATTTCAGCGATACTTTTTGGGATCCGGCGACGGAACTGCCCTGAAGTTGCAATTCTGAGAAAATGTGCTCCCAGAATGGGAGACGAGCCAGGTCAAAATGGCCAAATCAGTCGAAATTTCAGGATTGGCCTGTTGGCACGCTCTTGGCTTATACCCAGGTACAGTTCAGAACCAATGAAAAACCTTAACACGACTGTAGTTGCATTTTTTGTAGCCTTGGCGCTGTCATTATCTGGTTCCGCGGTGATGGCAGATCCAGGCGAAGACCAGGGGCTGAATTTTTTTGGTAAGGAAAAGGATCTTTTTGTGTTCAGGACTGCAAAAGGCACAAACGACGCCAAAGTCGAGATATATTCCGACTCTGGCGAGCTGGTAACAGCTCAAACGATGCAGAAACGGAAAATTATCATCGATTTTGGCGGCGTCGCCTTTGGAACGTACACAATCCGCGTTACGCAGGACGGCGTAGTGAAGGAATACCAGTACGAAAGAAAATAGCCAAAAATCGGGCACCTGCCGACGGCAGACCCGTCAAGATAGTGGGGTTGGTTTTAATCTGGTTTAGGTCGTCTTAACATAGGACGGCCTTCACCTTTTTGTATTCCCCTCATGCACGAACTGCGATTTCTTCCGCTCCCAAGGAGCCCTGGCGGAAGGACAAAATCCATAATCCGATGAAAGTGAACAGTCCGTTCACCAGCAGGATCTCAAATCCGAACTCATAGCCGAACAGCAGCGCCTTTGAATTCGCGCTCAGTATGTATGACAGAACCGGGGACAGTACACAGACCCACGGAATCCCCGAATCTTTCACCTTTCGTTTTGTGAACAGCCCAAACGCGAACATCCCCAGCAAAGGGCCGTAGGTGTAACCCGCCGCCTTGAATACGGACGTTACTACGCTCTGGTCATTGATTGCCTGAAATACAATGATGACAGCACAAATGAGCAGGCTGAATCCCAGGTGCACCAACATCCTTGTCCGGGTCCGGGCCCGTGTTTCCTCATCCGTCTGCTTGAACCCGAGAAAATCGACACAGAACGACGTAGTGAGTGCAGCCAGCGCAGAGTCTGAGCTCGCGTAGGCGGCAGCCGTGATCCCGAGGATAAACGCTATCCCCAGGGCAAGAGGAAAGTGCTGGATCGCCAGCATCGGATACAGCTCATCCGTGCGCGCGGGAAGCGCAATGCCTTCAAACTCCGAATACAGATAAAGCATGGCGCCCAGTGTGAGGAACAGGAAGTTTACAAACACGAGCAGTATCGTAAACCAGTACATGTTCTTCTGTGCTTCCTCCAGGTTGCGGCACGTCAGGTTCTTTTGCATCAGGTCCTGATCGAGGCCGGTCATTACAATAGCAATGAATGCACCGC
The DNA here is from genome assembly GCA_032907565.1 of Cyclobacteriaceae bacterium. Classification (GTDB taxonomy): domain Bacteria; phylum Bacteroidota; class Bacteroidia; order Cytophagales; family Cyclobacteriaceae; genus ZC4RG29. The sequence continues at coordinate 1,469 of JAJJPK010000110.1, forward strand.
TGATGAACTGCTTGAAAAAGTTATAGGGCGATTGCCAGTCCCACACAAAAATCCTGGAGTACTCACTCGTCGTCACCAGTTCGCCGAGACCGACCAACGAAATGCCGAGTTCCTTTGAAATGAAGTAAATGGTGAAGATCACCGCCGATACCAGGAACGTTGTCTGCAGCGTGTCCGTCCAGACAATCGTTTTGATACCGCCTTTGAATGTGTATACCCAGATGAGAAAGATCGTTACGAGAACAGTGACCCAGAAGGGGATGCCTGCGGCATCGAAAATGGCAAGCTGCAGCACCATGGCCGCCAGGAACAACCTGAACGCTGCGCCAATAACGCGGGAAAGCAGGAAGAAGAACGACCCGGATTTGTACGCCCAGAATCCAAACCGGCTGTCGAGGTACTCGTATATCGAGACGAGGTTTAGCCGGTAGTACAGAGGCAGCAACACCTTCCGTATGACAGTGTAGCCGATCACATATCCCAGTACAACTTGAAAATAGGCGAACTGCGAAGTTCCTACCTCACCAGGAATGGAGATGAAAGTGACGCCTGACAGGCTTGTGCCGATCATTCCGAAGGCCACCAGGTACCAGGGTGATTGCCGGTTTCCGGTAAAAAACGTCTGCGAAGTTGCTCCCCGGGATGTAACTACCGACACAACGATCAGCATGACAAAATAGACCCCGACAATGGTGAGAACCAGCCATGGCGACATAATGATTCGGTTAGGGGCCACAAAAAATCAAGAAAACGCCGGAATTCCAAATGGTTGGCCGCCCGTGACAAGGACGCCGAAAATCACTACCTTTGCAGTATAACGCAAAACAACCCGGTTTGACTATGAAGAACGCCGCTCAGGAAGAATTGCAGGTGGATGTATTGGAGGCGGTTGAAACTACCGAAGTCATGGACCTGGTCGTCTTCAACGACGACTTCAACACATTCGCACATGTTATCGAAACGCTCATCAGGGTGTGTAAACACACGCCGGAGCAGGCCGAGCAGTGCACCTGGATCATTCACTACACCGGCAAATGTGCCGTCAAAACTGGCACATTCGAGTATCTGAAGCCCATGCGCGAAGCTATATGTGAGGCGGGTATCGATGCGCGCATCCTCTGATCTCCCGTGCCGTTACCCTAATCCCTGCCCCGCGTGGACTTTTCCTCAAGATTGATTGAAGAAGCCGTCAATCAGATTGCCCGGCTGCCCGGCATTGGCAAGAAGACTGCCTTGCGCCTGGTGTTGCACCTGGTGCGCGAAAAGGAGGAGTACACATTGCAATTAACGGAAGCGCTCAACCGTCTCCGCACGCAAATCCGTTTTTGCCGGACGTGTCACAATATTTCTGACGACGAGGAGTGCGCCATATGCCGCGCTCCGAAACGCGACCGAAACGTTATCTGTGTCGTCGAAGATGTGCGCGACGTTATGGCCATCGAAAATACTGCCCAGTACAACGGTTTGTATCATGTGCTCGGCGGCGTGATCTCCCCTGTCAATGGAATCGGCCCCGGAGATCTCAACATCGAATCGCTGGTGGCGCGTATCCACTCCAGCCCGTCGATTATCAGCGAGGTCATCCTGGCGCTAAGCCCGACACTCGAGGGAGACACCACCGCATTTTACGTTCACAAACGCATACAACCGACATCCGTTCGGGTGAGCGTGATTGCCCGTGGTGTGCCAGTGGGCGGCGACCTCGAGTACGCCGATGAAATCACGCTGGGCCGAAGCATTCTTTCGCGGACTCAATTCAGTTGAGCGCAGGAGCTTTCACGCGCTGTGTCTTTCCTTCCATGTTAGGATATAAATTCCTTTCTTTGCACGCTTCTTTTCCAACAGATCACACATGAACCACCTTTCCAATCGCATCGAGGCCATCGAGGAATCGGCCACGCTTGCCATGGCACAAAAAGCCCGCGAATTCAGGTCGCGGGGAATCCAGGTTATCGGCCTGAGTCTTGGCGAGCCTGATTTCAAAACTCCGCAACACATCCGCGAAGCGGCCAAGGCAGCAATAGATGAAGGAAAGTATTTCGCGTATCCACCCGTTCCCGGATACCAGGACCTGCGTGAGGCCATTGCAGCGAAGTACGAAAAAGAGAACGGCGTTCCGTACAAGGCGGAGAACGTCGTGGTCTCCAACGGTGCGAAACAGTCTATCGCCAATGCCATGCTGGCGCTGATCAACCCGGGCGATGAGGTGATTGTATTTTCACCATACTGGGTGAGCTATGACGCGGCGGTGCGGCTGGCGGAGGGCGTCCCGGTTTATGTACGCGGCACACTCGACAACGATTTCAAGGTGACGGCCGAACAAGTGGAAAAGGCGATAACACCTCGGACGCGCGCCATTATTTATTCGTCGCCGTGCAACCCAACGGGATCCGTTTTCTCCCGAAAGGAGCTGCAAGAGATCGCGGATGTCGTGCTGAAGCATCCGGGTCTGCTCGTAATCGCGGATGAAATATATGAACACATCAACTTCACCGGCGAACAGGTAAGCATCGCGTCGTTGCCGGGGATGTTCGAGCGGACCATTACCGTCAACGGTTTTGCCAAAGGCTACGCTATGACGGGATGGAGAGTGGGATACATCTGTGCGCCCACCTGGATCGTGAAGGGTTGCAATAAGGTTCAGGGTCAAATCACCTCTGCCAATTGCTCGATCGCGCAGCGTGCCGCACTTGCCGCGCTCATTGGGACTCAGGAGCCGACCCGGCAAATGGTTGCGGAGTATAAGAAACGGCGTGACATTGTCTACGCACTATTGAGCGAAATTCCCGGCATCAAGACAAATCTGCCGCAGGGTGCTTTCTATTTCTTCCCCGACGTGAGCGCCTGGTTTGGCAAGGGCGATGGCACGACGGTGATCCGCAATGCCGACGACTTCTGTATGTACATGCTCGAGCATGCACACGTATCTCTTGTTTCCGGAGCAGCGTTCGGCGACGACAAGTGCATACGGCTATCCTACGCGGCGTCTGAACAGGAAATACGCGACGCGATCGCGAGCATCCGGAAGACCCTCGAAAAACTGAAGTAGATTAGGGCACGTAGTGGGTGGGAATCAACCGTTGACGGAGCGCCGCAACCTTGGACTCCATGTAGTTAAAGAATTTGGTCCGCTCTTTCTCGCCCGTTGTGCTGATCAGTACTGCCCGCTTCAATAGGTTGTGCAAGTATTTTTCAAACTGCGCGCAGAACACCTCGTTTGAAGTAGTGAGCAGGTCCATCGTGTTCACTGTAATGTAGGCCACCTTCTTGTCGCCCGTGCTGAAAAGGACGGCCGTATCGGGAATAAGAATGTCGTTGCGGTAGAGGTTGTACTTCGATCCGCCCTCTCGTTTGGCACCCGCCGCCGCCCATGCCCGTACCATCCGAAGCATCTCTGTGAACTGGTCGAGAATCGTGGCCACAAATCGGATGTCCTCAAAAAATCCGCACTCGTAATGGAATTCGATCTGGCGAAGGGTAATGTTCGCGGTCTCCTCACACCAGATCTCTGTCGACGGCAACCGGCTGTAACGCTCGTATATGCGTTCGGCTATGGACAGACGTTCTTTCTGTACGATCCCGGGGCGAAAATTGTCATGCAGGTAATCCTGCGTAAGCACGCTCTTGTTCCAAAAGAAGATTTTGAAGGCCGTGAGTTCGGGATAGTTGAAGTATTGAAAGATAGGCAAGTCCTTGGCCTGATAAATCAATTCACGTTGCGGGAATGACTGCATCATGTCCAGGTTGTCCAGGATGGACCGCAGCCATGAGTCAAAGCTGAAGTGGTCGTGACCTATTAGCCGGTGGTGAAAAGTAACCGTGTTTGAGGTCGGTGCCAGCAAGGCGTCGAGGGAGATGTGGTAATGGTTGCAGAGCAGTTTTACCTCATCGAGAGTAAGCACGGTCTCTCCACGTATCCTCCGGTAGGCGCTATCGCGGGATATACCGAGAACTTCGGACAAGTCATCAGCAAATGAAATATTCGGAGGGACCCTGGACCGAACGGTTTCGAGGAAAAGGGATTGAATGTTGGTATCCATGGCCGGGGGTAGGCTCGGACAACTAATGTAGCATTAATTCTCAAATTGCTGCTCGAGGGGAATCTGTTTTTCCAGGTCGGCCAGTATCTTCCGGTCGAGGGGCGTTTCCTTAATCACATTGTAGTTGGCCCAGAATTCCTTGTTGTACGGCCGGTCCTGATACTGAAGCCCATAGTTTTTCATCTTTTCCGTGGAGGCGATCCGCTCCTGGGTGTCTGGCGTGACCTTATTGATGAGCAGCTCCTGGTAGAGTTCAGTTTCAAAATTCAATTGCTCGGTACGACTATCATACCAGTTGATGCGGGAGGTAACGGTCATGTAGTTGACATACATCTTCCCCTGGTACTGTCTGAAGTCGATGGTCTTCTTAAGTCCGTCGAAGGTACTGTACATCCCTTTCCTGCGGGTGACGATCTCGCCGGTGGGGCCGGTTTCCGTTTCGAGGTGGATGATCGCGTAGTTGCGTTTATCGATATACACCTTCAGGTGAAAGTTTTCCTGATGGGTGACGACAAAGATTGGATGTCCATTGTAGTGCGTGTCGCGTTCCCTCTTTACAGATTTGAGAAAGTCATCGTCGTTTTTGAACTGCCGATACCGGATGTTGTTCTGCAGAAGAAGGTCTTCAAGGAGGTTATCCTGATCGAAGTATTGCGTGAACTTGTTCTCATACCCAAGGCTTTGCCGTACTTCAATAAGCTTGACGCGCTCGCGGAGACGGAAGCGGTTACGCGGTTCACGATAGTCATCATCATAGATTCGAACGGCCGCTTCCAACAGGGAAATGTACGTTCCCCCTACCTTCTTTGTGTCGCGGTAGAACCCATCAAGAAGGAACGGCTTCATCGGGTAGTTTTCTTCAATGCGGGAAAGGGCGATGCGCAGTATATCGCCACCCGATAATGTGTCGGCGACTATAACCTCCTGAAGCAGGGTAGGCGACTTGTCCAGTTCGAAAACCCGCGGCTGCCCGGTGGACGACATGACAGACCATACAGGCGCTTCGAAGTTGGCGTATCCCAGCATGCTTATCACGAGGATCTCGTTGCGGTATTCTGCGGGTAGGTGAAAATCAAACTCGCCATTCAGGTTTGTCACCGTGCCGATAGACTTCCCCAGGATGCTCACCGAGGCGAAAGGCAGCGGCTCACGTGTGGCGCGGTCCCTGGCCAACCCAGAGATGGTAATGGTTTGGGCCAACCCCGCGGAGGAAATGAAAAGCAACCCGGCTACCAGAAAAAACCTCATAGGAGTCATGGCAAAAAGCAAAATTCTCCATTGCGGGGGTGCTTTGCAAAGGGACGTATGATAATAGGCTATTTTGCAAATTTATCGCTGAAACGACGAATTATTCGTGATTTGGTTTTTCAATGCGTAACTTTATTGCGGAATTTTACCGCAGTGAATTTTTTAGACAATATACCGAGGGTATGGAAGCGGGCATACTTTATCCTCTGCCTTTGGTATGCCATTAACTTCGCGGTAGGTACTTTTTTGGAATATAAGTTCGAAAACCCGCGAACGTACATCTTTTGGAATGCCCTTTCCCTCTATGAGATGCTCTGCATCCTCATCGTCTGCAACCTGCTTTATGCAAACTGGCTCTTTAAGTTCAGTGTGCCCATTCAGGTGGCAGGGCACGTGGTTGGCGTTATGATGCACTTTCTGATCATGGGCACGTTCTCCTACTACCGTGAGGACTATGTGGAAGGGTACGTTCACCTCGACAACTGGAAGGATCATCTTTTGAGTCTTTTGAAATGGAAGGGCCTTCACTTCCACGATCAGTACATCATAACGGTCGGGGTATACTACGTAATCCGGTACTTCCAGCGTCTCCAGAATCAGACGCAGGAGAAGGGCGAGCTCACGGTGAAGAACCGCGAAATGCAGATCTCCCTGCTCAAGTCGCAAATCAATCCCCACTTCCTGTTCAATACACTGAACTCCATCAACACGCTTATCGGGTCAAGCAAGGAACAGGCTCGGAAGGTAATTACCCAATTGTCGGATATCTTCCGGTATGCGCTCGACTCCCACGGCGACCAGATGGTAAAGCTTATCCACGAACTGGATTTCATCGACAACTATATCCGCATTCAGCAGGTCCGTTTCAGCGACAGGCTTAAATTCATTAAACAGGTCGACTTCTCCTGCCTGAACGTGCACATCCCGCCGATGATCCTCCAGCCCCTGGTGGAAAATTCGGTTAAGTATGGAATAGCCCCGAAAGAAGAGGGCGGCACAATCATGCTCACGGTAAAGCGCATCAACAGCATGATCTTTTTTGAAGTCAAGGACGACGGCCTGGGATCAAATGCGACGAAGGTTATGGACGGGAGCTCGAGCGGCGTCGGGCTTAAGAACACGGATGAACGGCTTAAGAACATTTTCGGACCAGGGTCCGGCCTCCGCATTCGTTCCAACGAATGGGGCTATTCCGTGAGTTTTTTTATTCCTTATGATGAAGAATTGCATCAAACTGTCCATATTGACGAAATAAATAAGAAAGCCGTATGAACATCACCTGCGTAGTCGTCGATGACGAAAAATTAGCACGCGACCTTTTGCTGGAATACCTCCAGCAGTTACCGGACATCCAGGTCGTGGGTGAATGCTCCAAGGGCAAGGAAGCCGTGGAGAAGATCGACAAACTAAAGCCGGACCTCGTATTTCTCGACGTGCAAATGCCCGGGATGACTGGGTTTGATGTACTCGACGAGATCGTTCACGATCCCTTCGTCATCTTTTGTACGGCATACGACCAGTACGCTATCAAAGCCTTTGAAAAGAACGCCGTCGACTACATACTGAAGCCGCTGGACCAGGAACGGTTCCGCCAGGCCGTGGAGCGCGCCATCAATCGCATGAAGATGGAGCAAAACAATGTGGGTGAATTGCTGCGCAACCTTAAGACGGAAAACAAGACCAACTACGACTCCCATATTTTTGTTCAGAAGTCGGAGAAGCTGCTTAACCTTCCCGTTGAAGAGATTGTATACCTGGAGGCTTCCGGCGACTACACCATCCTGACCACGAAGAACGACCAGTTTGTGAGTTCGTCCGGTATAGGTAAACTGGAAGAGATCCTCAATCCGGAAATCTTCATCCGCGTCCACCGCAGTACAATTATCAACCTGAATTTCCTGAAGGAGATCGAAAAGCACTTCAACGGTGGCATGGTGGTAAAAATGCAGAACGGAAAGAGCTTCCCCGTTAGCCGCACCTATGCGAAACTGATCCGCAAGAAAGTTGTATAGGCACGCCTGCTAACCCGGATCGGGTATCTCCGAAGGTATTACGGTTTCGTTTCCCACACGTACTTCCACCTCACGCACATGCTGACCGACGATCCCGGCAACGCGTTCCGCCAGAGTCTGCTTCAAGCGCTCCCGGTTCATCGTACGACGAGCGTGTCGTCGCCCATCCTCCATGAAGGCATTGATTGCGCGCGTGCGATCGTCGTTATCCACCCAGTTCCACAGGCCACCTTCGTCGCGGAATTCCAGGTCACCCAATAACGCCACGGAAAGGATTCGGGGTTCCGGCAGTGTTATGATGGCCAGGCCATCGTGTATGTCGATTGCAAAGGTTTCATTGATGTCAAAGCCCGCCTTGGATTCAAACAGGCCGGATACTTCTATCTTTTTGGTGCTTCCGAAGCGCGTGTTTGTCCACTGATACCTGTGATGGAATTGTTGGGAAACTGCCGCGACCTCAAGGATGTCTGATTCGCGTTCGACAATGATGCGGTTGTTAACCGTAATCCGAGGTGTAGCCTGGAAGAGCTCGCGGAAATCCTGGCCAATTCTTCGCGCGCCCTCGTAGCTCTGCTCGGCTACGCGGCGGGGGATCACCACGAGCAGCACGTACGCTGCAAGACATAACGCGACGAGCAACGCAATAACCAGCAGAATTCGCCTGTTAGTAAACATAGGACTACGATGACAGCGGAATATCCGATAATCCACAGGCGGCCACAACATTTATCCTGTAGATTTCACTTGTGGGGTGTTGCGCTGCTATATTCGTGCATGGTGAAACTCACTGGCCTGTTGCTTGTCATGGTGGCCGTCACTGCGTCGCACGGCCAGTACATCCCGCGGTTCGATGTACAGGGGCATCGCGGTGCGCGGGGTCTCAAGCCGGAAAACAGCATCCCTGCCTTCCTGACGGCGTTGGATTACGGCGTGACAACCCTTGAACTCGATCTCGCCGTAACGCGTGATCATCAGCTCGTAGTCTCACACGAACCGTGGATGTCAGCCGCCATTTGCCTCACCCCGGACGGCAGTCCGATCAGCCGGAGCCGCGAGAAGCACTACAACATCTATGCGATGACTTATGAGGAAGTGGCTGCCTTCGATTGCGGCTCGAAGGGCAATGCGGCCTTTCCCAATCAGCAACCGATGCGCGTCAGCAAGCCACTGTTGCGGGACGTTATCGCCGCGGTGGAAGACCACATCCGGAGCCGGTCGCGCTACGAGGTCGACTACAATATCGAAATCAAAAGTTCGCCGGATGGCGACGGAAAATTCCATCCTCCGCCGGACGAGTTTTCCGATCTCGTATACGAATTGCTCAACCAGTATCTCCCCATGCGTCGCGTTGTCATCCAGTCGTTCGATTTTCGCGTATTGCAATACTGGCATAAAAAGTACCCAGACGTTCGGCTGTCGGCCCTGGTGGAAAATGCGCGGTCGGTGTCTGCAAACCTGCAACGGCTCGGTTTTAATCCCTCTATATACAGTCCGTATTACAAACTTGTCACCCGCGACATGGTTCGCTACCTCCACCGCCGGGGCATCCGGGTTATTCCGTGGACTGTCAACGACGAATCGGACATGCTCAGTCTGAAAGCCCTGGGCGTGGACGGCTTCATCACGGATTATCCAGACCGCCCGGGAAAATACAAGATGACGCTCGGCATTACGCCCAAGTAACACGGCCGCTTTTCTTTGCCTGTTACTTTTCACTATTCTTGTGGTTTGAATTATCGCTTATGGATCGCAAATACGATGTGTACGGGATCGGCAATGCGCTGGTGGACATAGTCACTGAGGTTGATGAAGCATTCTTCCTTGCCCACGAGATTGAAAAAGGTGTCATGACCCTTGTGGATGAAAAACGTCAGCACTATCTCACCGGTGTTATCGATATGAAGAAAAGCCAGATGGCATGTGGAGGTTCGGCGGGTAATACCGTGATCGCCGTAAGCCAGTTCGGTGGCAGGGCCTTCTATTCTTGTCTCGTCGCGAAAGACAGTCTTGGCAAGTTCTTCCTTGAAGACCTCAGGCGCAACGGTGTGGATACGAACCTTCGCTACGAGAACTGTCCGGAGGGGATCACGGGAAAATGTCTCGTGATGACTTCGCCGGACGCCGACCGCACGATGAATACCTTCCTGGGCATAAGCTCCTTTTTGGCTCCCGAGCACCTCGATGAGGTAGCCATCCGGCAGTCGGAATACATATACCTCGAAGGCTATCTTGTGGCCGCTCCCAGAGGGCTTGAGGCATTGAAAGAGGCCAAGCGTCTGGCGGAACGCAACAATGTCCGCACGGCACTGACGTTGTCTGACCCCAACATGGTCCGCTATTTCAGTCGGCAGTTTGAAGAAGTGATCGGTGCGAGCGTGGACCTGCTGTTTTGCAACGAGGAAGAGGCCCTCACAATGACTGGCAGCGACACGCTGGAAGATGCCAGGGAAAAACTGCGTCAGCTGGCCAAACGTTTTGCCGTAACGCTAGGCGCAAACGGTGCGTTGATTTACGATGGTGACACGTTCATCGAGATCGAGCCGTACCGTGTCCGCGCAAAGGACACAAACGGCGCGGGCGACATGTTTGCGGGCGCGTACCTTTACGGCATTACCCACAACCGGAGCCATGCCGAAGCGGGGAAGCTGGCATCGCTCGCATCGTCACGCGTGGTGGCGCAATACGGACCCCGTCTCGAACCCGGACACGCGGCCCGTATTCTGGAAGATCTAATTGCGTGAGCCACCTTGGCGCGACCAAAACAAAGATGTATTTTCATGGACTAAATTCACCCCTATGCAAAAGATCCTTGCCCTCCTCCTGATTCTCTTCACCTTTCATCTAAGCCCCGGCCAGGCGAGAAAGATCGAGTTTACCGAGTACGATCTGGATAACGGATTACACGTCATTCTGCACCGGGATAATACCACCCCTATTGTGGCAGTGACCGTACTCTACAACGTAGGCTCGAAGAATGAAGATCCTAATCGAACGGGATTTGCTCACTTTTTTGAACACCTCCTCTTCGAAGGAACAGAAAACATTCCCCGCGGCCAGATCGACAAGTATATCAGGAACGCCGGCGGCACGCTCAATGCCTATACCACACAAGACCGCACGTTCTACCATGAAGTACTGCCTTCCAATCAGCTCGCGCTCGGACTGTGGATAGAATCCGAGCGCATGCTGCATGCGAAGATTGATTCGGTGGGTGTTGAAACGCAACGCGAAGTCGTCAAAGAAGAAAAGCGGCAGCGAATTGACAACCAGCCGTACATGAGCTTTCAGTATGAGCTGTTCAGGCGTGCCTTCAAGGTTCACCCGTATCGCTGGATCACGATCGGATCGTTGGAGCACCTGAACGAGGCGACGCTTGATGAGTTCATCGACTTCTACAAAACTTTCTACGTACCCCAGAACGCGACGCTGTCAATAGCGGGCGACATCGACATCGAGGAGACGAAGCGTCTTGTGGATTTGTATTTCAGCGACATCCCGCGGGGACCCGGGGAAGTGCCCAGACCCACCGTTGTCGAACCTCCGCAGGAAAAGGAGATACGCGATGTGGTGTATGACAACATTCAGTTGCCCGCGGTGTTCCAGGGATATCACATTCCGGCGGATGGCACAGACGAAGCATACGCGGTGGATATGCTAAACCGGCTTCTGAGCGGTGGCCAGAGTTCGCGCATGTACAAGGCGTTGGTGGATGAACAGAAGAAAGCGCTGGTGGTGCAGGCATTCCCGTATCCGCTCACCGACCCCGGGCTTTATATCGTGCTCGCATTGCCCAACGTCGGTGTTGACATCGAAGAGCTGGAGAAAGCTATGGATGCTGAAATAGAAAAGGTGAAGACGGAACTGATTTCGGAAAATGAATTTCAGAAAATACGCAACCAGGTAGAGAGCCAGTTCGTGCAACAGAACGCTTCAATGGCCGGCATCGCCGAACGGCTGGCGATCTATCACGCGCACTTCGGAGACGCGAACCTCATCAATACAGAAATAGACCGCTATATGAAGGTCACCCGGGAGGACATCCGCCGCGTCGCTCAAAAATATCTCACGAGGGAGAACCGCGTTGTACTACATTATCTCCCCAAGTCGGCGCAAAATAAGCCCGGCTCGACCCAACTGGAAAAAGAATAACCCCCCAACCGTTGAAAACAATGAAAGCATTCATAATTCTTCTGGCGGCAACCCTGGTTACGCCGACCCTTTACGCCCAGGTAGACCGAACCAAAGCCCCCGAGCCCGGGCCGGCGCGGGAAATCGAGATCGGTGAATACCAGACGTTCACCCTGAAGAACGGATTGCAGGTCTTCGTGGTGGAGAACCATAAACTCCCACGAGTACAGTTTTCATTGCAGTTGCGACACGATCCGGTTTACGAGGGTGAAAAGGCGGGTTACGTTGCCATGGCAGGCGAACTTCTCGGCACCGGGACCACGAACCGCTCTAAGGCCCAACTTGATGAAGAGGTCGATTTCATTGGGGCATCACTGAACACGAGTGCCAATGGCATATTCGCATCAAGCCTCACGAAGCATACGTCCAAACTTCTGGAGTTGATGACGGATGTACTCTACAACCCTTCATTCAATCCCGACGAGCTGGAAAAGATCAGAACGCAGACACGCTCGGCCATTGTGGCTAATAAGGAGGATCCGGAAGCGATCGCATCCAACGTCCGGAATGCATTGGTGTACGGAACGGATCATCCTTACGGCGACCTCGTAACTGAGAAGACGATCGATGCGATCACACTTGACGATTGCAAGGCTTATTATCAGACATACTTCAAGCCCAACAATGCATACCTGGCGATCGTGGGCGACATTGACCTGAAGACGGCGCGCAAGATCGTGAATAAGCATTTCGGAAAATGGGAAAGCGGTACGGTCCCCGCGCCAGTTTACCCCACACCGCAGCCGCCCGAAAAGACATTTGTAGCCATGGTTGATCGAGCTTCTGCTGTGCAATCGATCATCACCTTTGCGCATCCGGTGGAGTTAAAGCCCGGAAGTCCCGACGCGATAAAGGCCGGGGTAATGAATAACATATTGGGCGGTGGCGGCTTGTCGTCGCGGCTGAATCAGAACCTTCGCGAACATAAGGCCTTTACGTACGGTGCTTACTCGTCGCTGTCCAGCGACAAACTCATCGGGTCGTTCGATGCAGAGGTCAGTGTGCGCAACGAAGTCACCGACAGCGCCGTGGTGGAGCTGCTGAGAGAATTGCGAAGAATCCGCGAGGAGCCAGTGGAGGAGGCTGAGTTGGCTTCAGCACAAGCCTACATTTCTGGATCGTTCGGCCGCTCCCTGGAAAATCCCGCTACCATCGCCAACTTCGCCATCAATACAGCGAAGTACAATCTGCCCGAAGACTATTATGACAACTATGTGAAGAACGTCGCGGCAGTAACGCCGGAAGATGTTCAGTCGGTAGCGAAAAAATTAATCCAACCCGACCGCGGATACATTATCCTCGTGGGTAAAGCTTCCGAGGTTGCGCCGGGCGTGAAAAGATTTGGCGAGGTGAAGTACTTCGATATTTACGGTAACCCTTATACTCCATCGGAGAAGGCCACACTCCCTTCGGGTGTGACAGCTGAAAAAATAATCGAATCCTATATCAACGCGGTTGGAGGAGAAAAGAACCTCGAAGCAATCAAATCGTTCGCCACAGTGAGCACGGCATCGATACAGGGTGCGCAGTTCCAGATACAATCATTCTGGAGTGCGCCTAACAAGTCGGCCGTGGAAGTAAGTGCTGACGGCCAGCTGTTTCAGAAGATGACTTGTGACGGGACGAACGTAAGCATCTCCGTCATGGGCAACCCGGCGCCGGTCGATGACGCCACACGGGAGCAGACGATCTTTGATAGCTACCTCGTAGGCGAGCGCCGGCTCAAGGAGGCGGGCGTTACGGTCAAGTTGACGGGCATCGAACAGGTTGAGGGAAAGGACGCGTATGTTGTGGAGTATACCTTTCCGTCAGGGGCCAAATCAACAGCCTACTTCGATACGGAAAGCGGCCTCAAGGTAAGGACAGTTAGGACAGCAAAATCTCCGATGGGAGAGGTCACGCAGACCTCCACGCTCAGTGATTTCATAGAAAAGGCCGGCGTGATTTTCCCGCAGACGATAGTCCAGAGTGCCGGGCCGCAGACCATCACAATAAAGTCTACATCGATAGAGGTCAATGTGCCTGTGGCGGAAGATAAGTTCGTTGTTGACTGATCCTGAAGGAATGCTCTGCCTGGAGGCCTTCAAGGCGGAGATTTTTTGGGGATTTAGAATTCGTGATTATCTTTGCACCCCTCGTAAATGAGGCTAAATCGTCGGAATCATGAAAAGAACATACCAGCCTTCCAGGCGAAAGAGGAGGAATAAACACGGTTTCAGAGAGCGCATGTCCACTGCTAACGGTCGGAGGGTGCTGGCCGCACGGCGGAGAAAGGGCAGAAAGAAGCTCACCGTATCCGACGAACGCACGTTCAAGAACTAATTCCCTGTTTGGCCGGCCGGGCATGGGGAAAATGCTAAATTTCACCTCATGGGGCCATTCAGCTTCCGGAAAAGCGAGAGACTTTACAAACGAAAGGAAATACAGGAACTCTTTGAAAAGGGTTCCTCTTTTCATTTATACCCATTCCGCGTGCTGGTCATGCGTCAGGAGCCGCCGGGGCGAAATCATAAGGTGCTGATCTCGGTGCCCAACCGCGTGTTCAGGAAGGCGGTTGACCGCAATTTGCTCAAGCGCCGGATCCGGGAGGCATACCGGCTTCAAAAGCACAAGCTTCCCGCCGGACCGCTGACACTTGGGTTCATTTATACGGGCAATAAAATGCTTCCCTTTGACGAGATTTCGCAAAAAATGGCATTGGCCTTCGGCAAAATGGACAAAATTTTGAAGGCGAAACGTACAGCCGACGGAAACCCGCAATAAAAGCTGTGGTCGATTTGGGCATCACATACTATATTTAGGAATCGCCGGCGCGCAAGAACACCGGTAAAAACGCCGTTTTTAAGACGTATGAGGAGAAAACTGAAATGGTTGGTGGTGTTGGTGGTCCTGCTGACCACCGGTTTAGCCCTGCGTGAGCCGACCGAAAAGTACTTCGACATAGCAAAAAGCCTGGACATTTTTGCCACGCTGTTCAAGGAGGTCAACGCGTACTATGTGGACGAAGTTGACCCTGAGAAGCTGATCCGCGAGGGCATTGACGGAATGCTGGGGTCGCTGGATCCTTACACGGATTTCATTTCCGAGGAAGAGATCGAATCGTTTCGGATTAGCACCACGGGACAATACGGAGGCATTGGCGCACTCATTGGCGTGGTCAACGAGAAGGTTGTGATTACGGATCCGTACGAAGGGTATCCGGCATACAAGTCGGGCTTGAAAATCGGCGATGAAATTGTCGCCATCGACGGCAAGAGCGTGAAGGGCAAGTCGACCTCCGATATCAGTGCCCTGCTCAAGGGTCAACCGAGAACTACCGTCGAGGTTGAGGTTCGCCGCGTGGGAGCAAAGGACAACCTCAAGTTTTCCATCGCAAGAGAAAAGATAAACATCCGCAACCTGGAGTATTACGGAATGGTGTCACCCGATATCGGCTACCTGAAGCTGACAGACTTTACGCCGGGAGCCGGCAAGGAGGTGGCAGCAGCGGTGACCGAGTTGAAGGAGAAGGGGGCGCGGAAACTCATTCTGGATCTTCGCGATAATCCGGGCGGCCTGCTCAATGAAGCCGTCAATATCGTGAGCGTGTTTGTGCCGAAAGGTGAGCAGGTAGTTTCTACGCGCGGCAAGGTGAAGGATTGGAACAAGACATACACAACGTTGAACAGCCCGGTGGATAAAGACATCCCGCTGGTTGTTTTGACCAATGGAGGCAGTGCGTCTGCATCGGAAATTGTGGCTGGCGCGTTGCAGGATTACGATCGCGCTGTGCTGGTGGGGCAGCGCACGTTTGGCAAAGGTCTCGTACAGACAACGCGTCCATTGTCGTACAACGCGCAGCTGAAAGTGACTACCGCGAAGTACTACATCCCGAGCGGGCGTTGTATCCAGGAATTGGATTACACCCACCGGAACACCGATGGATCAGTCGATAAGATGGCCGATTCGTTGCGATCTGAATTCCGGACCCGCAATGGTAGGAAAGTGTTTGACGGTGGTGGCCTTCAACCCGACATCGGGAGTCCGCTACGAAGTATTGTGCAGAGCATCCCGCACCTTCCGACTATGCATCGTTTCGTCTGAGCGATAGCGAGTATAAGAAGTTTACTGATTGGGTCGCTGGCGAACATTTCGCTTACAGCACTACGCTGGACAAGGAAGTGAACGACCTCATTGCCAGTGCGCGGGAGGAACGTTACTATGACCAGATCGAGAGCCAGTTGCTCGCATTGCAGAAACGGATCGGCGACAACAAGCTGGACGACATCGAACGATTCAGCGATGAGATACGCCGCCTGCTTGAACAGGAAATTTCTTTTCACTACGGATTGCATAAGGGGCGTGCAGAGAACGCGCTCGGTCATGACAGAGAAGTGACCGAAGCCAGGCGTGTTCTGAACGATACCGCGGAATATAACCGCATCCTGAGACCGGCCCCGTAGCTCATGACGCATATCCTTTGTATTGAGACTTCCACCGACGTATGTTCCGTGGCGCTGTTTGCGGATGACCGGTTGGTGGAGAACCGTGAAGTGCACGAGCCTCAGGCGCACGCTGAGAAGCTTGCCGTGTTTGTGGACGAAGTCTTCCGGGAATCCGGCGTGGCGGCCGACCGGCTTTCGGCGGTAGCCGTATCGGAGGGTCCCGGGTCGTATACGGGCTTACGGATTGGCGTGTCCACAGCGAAGGGGTTGTCGTATGCATTGGGCATTCCACTAATTGCTGTGGGGACGTTGGAGTTGATGGCCTGGGCGATTCAGCGAGGCGACCACTGGCTTTGCCCCATGCTTGATGCGCGGA
>JAJJPK010000111.1:0-17386 GCA_032907565.1 Cyclobacteriaceae bacterium
CGGAAAGCCGACGGTAGTCTTGAAAAGCTTCCTGCGCAACACGTCGACACAGGGATGGGCTTCGAACGCCTTTGCATGGCCATTCAAAAGAAAGCATCCACCTACGACACGGATGTTTTCGCTCCGCTTCTCGACTTCATCGGCAAGTCGGCAAACGTAGCCTATGGCCAGGACCCCCGAACCGACATCGCCATGCGCGTGGTTGCCGACCACATCCGGGCCGTGGCCTTCGCTGTTGCCGATGGGCAACTCCCCTCGAACACGGGGGCCGGCTATGTGATACGACGCATCCTCCGACGCGCAGTGCGCTATGGTTTCACCTTCCTGAACTTCAAGGAGCCGTTCCTGCATAAACTTGTACACCTTGTGGCTGGTTTGTTCAAGGACGTGTTTCCAGAGCTGGAAAAGCAAAAAGTTTACGTGAGTAAAGTTATTCTGGAAGAGGAAGTGTCATTCCTTCGAACGCTTGAGAAGGGATTGAAGCGACTCGACCATATCCATCAGGAGCTTGGTGAAGGCGTCATATCCGGAGAGCAGGCCTTCGAACTTTACGATACCTATGGCTTCCCATTCGACCTGACCGCGCTCATCGCGAGAGAGCGGGGTATGCGGGTAGACGAGGAGGGCTTTCGCGCCGCCATGGAGAGACAGAAGTCGCGGTCCCGGGCTGATGCCGTACGCGAGACGGGCGACTGGACGGAGGTTATGCCGGCTGAGTTGACAGAGTTTGTCGGCTATGAACATCTCGAAGCCGACGTCAGGATAACGCGCTACCGTAAGTCGGTATATAAGAATAAAGAGACGTATCAACTGGTCTTTGATCGCACGCCTTTTTACGCCGAGAGCGGTGGCCAGGTGGGCGATACGGGATACCTGGTGGCCGGCGACGAACGGATACGCATCACTGACACGCGGAAGGAGAACGAACTCATCGTTCACTTTGCTTCCGAACTTCCTCGCAACCCAGAGGGTATATACAAGGCGGTGGTCGACCGAGACAAGCGACTACGCACACGCAACAATCATACAGCCACGCATCTTCTGCATGCGGCGCTTCGAGAAGTGCTGGGTAAGCACGTGGAGCAACGCGGATCGTTGGTGAATGAAAAGCTGCTTCGCTTTGACTTCTCACACTTTACGCCGATGACGCCGGAGGAAATCGCTAAAGTGGAAGAATTGGTCAACGCCAGGATCCGCGACAACATCCGCCTCGACGAACGGCGAAACGTTCCCCTGCAGGAAGCGAAGAAGATGGGAGCGATGGCCCTCTTTGGGGAGAAGTACGGCGACTATGTGCGGGTGATCATCTTCGACCCTGCTTTCTCAGTTGAGCTTTGCGGCGGCACCCATGTGGGCTCGACAGGCGAGATCGGCCTTTTCAAGATCGTCTCTGAGGGCTCCGTGGCAGCCGGGGTGCGCCGCATCGAGGCGGTCACGTCTGCTGAGGCGCTGCGTTTTGTGCAAAATCAGCTCGATTTATTGCACGAGGTAAGAAATATCTTCAAAAACCCTAAAGATCTGGTGGCAGCTGCTTCCAACCTCGTGGCCGAAAAGCAACGGCTTGAGAAGAAGCTGGAAGAGCTGTATCTACAGCAGGCCATGCAATTGAAGGACCGGCTTGCCGAGAAGGCCAGGAAGGTAAATGGATATCATGTTATTATGGAGCGGGTGGCCGTACCCAACGCAGACGCGCTGAAACAGATTGCGTACGCGCTCCGCAACCAGTTCGACGACCTGTTCCTGGTGCTGGCAGCGGAAATTGACAGCAAACCCCAGGTGGCCGTTATGATAGGCGAGAAGCTTATGGCTTCAAATCGTTTTCACGCTGGCAACCTCGTCCGCGAGCTGGCCAAGGAAATTGGTGGGGGCGGCGGGGGACAGCCGTTTTTCGCGACTGCGGGTGGTCGCAACCTCGCTGGGTTGGATACTGTTTTGGAGAAGGCCCGCAAATTGATAGAAAACTAGTCTGATGGACAAATCGATCCGCGAGAAGTATACTGCTGTGATCGGACTCGAGGTCCACGCGCAACTCCTGACGGACTCCAAGATATACAGCGCTGACGCTACCGCATTCGGCAGTGACCCCAATACAAATGTCAGCGTGGTTACTTTGGCCCACCCGGGCACGTTGCCTTTGCTGAACCGTAAGGTGCTTGAGTACGCCATGCGCATGGGGCTCGCATGCAATTGCACCATCTCGCGGTTTACGATCTTCGATCGCAAAAACTATTTCTACCCCGACCTACCCAAGGGCTATCAGCTTACGCAAGATCGTATACCGCTTTGCCTGGGAGGTTACATTACGATCACTACGGGCGATGGCCGGAATCGCGATATACGTCTTAACC
The DNA here is from genome assembly GCA_032907565.1 of Cyclobacteriaceae bacterium. Taxonomy (GTDB): domain Bacteria; phylum Bacteroidota; class Bacteroidia; order Cytophagales; family Cyclobacteriaceae; genus ZC4RG29. Next base: position 2,349 of record JAJJPK010000111.1, read on the forward strand.
GAATTCATATCGAAGAGGATGCCGGTAAATCCATACACTTGCCGGATGAGTCCGACACTTTGGTCGACTTCAACCGGGCGGGCGTTCCGCTGATTGAGATCGTGACCGAACCCGACATGCATTCGTCGGAAGAGGCGTACCTGTTACTCGCCGAGATTCGTAAGATCGTGCGGTACCTGGGTATATGCGATGGCAACATGGAAGAAGGCTCATTGCGGTGTGATGCCAACGTATCGGTAATGCCTAAAGGAGCGACGAAGTTCGGAAAGAAGGTAGAGGTAAAGAACATGAACTCCCTACGCAGCGTGCAACGTGCAATCGACCATGAGATCGATCGCCAGATCGGGTTGCTGGAGCGCGGTGAAGAAGTGGTCTCGGAAACGCGCCTCTTCGATGCAGCGACGGGCCGCACGTCGGGCATGCGTACGAAGGAAGAGCTTAACGACTACCGATACTTTCCGGATCCCGATCTTAGTCCGGTCGAAGTATCGGACGAATGGCTTGAGCGGGTAAGGAGCGAAATGCCGGCGCTCCCGCGGCAGCTGTTTCACCGGTTGGTGGAGCACTACAAGCTGCCGGCATACGATGCCCAGGTGTTGACGGAATCACCGGACGTGGTGCGGTATTTCGAAGTAGTTTGCGGTTTCGTGTCGAATTTCAAGGCGGTTTCGAATTGGGTAATGGGGCCCGTGAAATCAGCCCTGAAGGAGCTGGGCGTCACGGCAGACGGATTCCCGATACCCCCGGAACTACTTGGCGAACTGATCAGTTTGGTTGATGAAGGCAGGGTGAGCCATACGGCTGCCTCGCAGACGTTATTTGCCGAATTGGTGAAGAATCCCCACCAATCCGCCGGGGAGTTGGCTGAAAAACTGAACCTCATTCAGGAACGGGATCACAGCCAGATTCTACCCATTGTGGAGGAAGTCTTGAAAGAGTTTCCGCTGAAGGTGGAAGAATTCAAGAAGGGAAAGAAGGGGATTATCAGTATGTTTATGGGAGAAGTAATGAAGCGCACCAAGGGCAGGGCGGACCCCAGGCTGGCTAATGAATTGATAAAGAAGAAACTTACCGAAGTATGATCAATTTGAAGGGAATTATGTTGCCATTCGCGATGCTCCTGGCATTCGTAACGTGCTCCTCGTCGAGCAAGCAGGAAGAGGACGCGCAACAAGTACAGTGGCAGGTAACGATTAACGGTAAGGTCCTCAATCCCGGCACAGGAACCATAGAGATCGCGGAGATCACGGAAGGAGGGACGTTGAATGGCTGGAAGGATACGGTTACGCTCCGGAGCGACAACACATTTTCAAAGAAGGTTACGTTGGCGGAACCGGGGTACTATCGAATGAATTTCTTCAATGCACAGGCGATCAACCTTATTCTCTATAAGAGCGATCTGAACATTACCGTCGATGGTTCGGACCCACGAGGTGTAAGCGAGATCGAGGGATCGCCGGAGTTGGACTTCATTGTAGAAGCTACGAACATGCTTCAGGGATTTCAACAATCGCCTGAAGCGATGGAGTTGAATCAAAAGTTTGAGCAGGCCCGGCTGTCGGGTGATCGCGAAACGATAATGCAGGTGCAGCAGGAATATATGGATCTGTATGCCGGTGTTCAGGAAAAAGTAGCTGCCCTTGTTCGTGAGCAGCCTGCGTCGCTTGGCGTTATCAACTTCCTTCAAAATCAGTCTATCGACCGCGATAAATTTTACGATACGTATCTGCACGTTGCGGAAAAGCTGAAGAAAGAGTGGCCTAACTCACGGCACGCACGCGAGTTTGTTGCGATGGTCGACGAGATGAAAACCACGGCTATCGGACAAACGGCGCCTGAGATCGCGTTGCCGAATCCGGACGGAGAGATTGTGAAGCTCTCTTCGTTGAGGGGCAATTATGTTTTGGTCGATTTCTGGGCGAAGTGGTGCGGACCTTGTCGCGCAGAGAACCCAAACATCGTTCGGGTGTATAACAAGTACAAAGACCACGGCTTTACCGTGTTTGGCGTGTCACTTGATCGCAACCGCGAAGACTGGCTGCAGGCCATCAGGGATGACAACCTCACGTGGACCCACGTGTCCGACCTGAAATACTGGCAATCGGAGGCGGCGCAAATCTACAACATCAACGCCATCCCGTTCTCTATTTTACTTGATCCCAACGGCGTGATCATCGCGAAGAATTTGCGCGGCGCCGCGTTGGAAAGAAAGATGGCAGAAATATTTGGGGAAAAATAATTCAATGCATTGCATGTAGAGACGCCCAATTTGGGCGTCTCTACGCGTATGTTAATCACCGATTACCGATCACAAATCACAAACTGAACGCAATCGGCAACACCATTCGTTGTCGCACGGGCGTGCCATCGATTGTACCGGGCTTCCAGGGTGGCGATAACGCCAAAACGCGCACGGCCTCCTCGTCGCATCCGTAACCGATGCCCCTGAGTGATCTGACATTCGTTATCCTGCCATCGGGTTCAACAATGAATTCGATGAATACCCGACCCGTGACGCCAGCTTCTCTGGCCTCCGTGGGGTAGGATATATTATTTGCCAGGAACTCCCAGAGCTTTTCCATCCCTTCCGCCGGCGCTGCGGTTTCATCAACAATAGTATGAACTCCATCCGGGCTGGGCGCCATTTGTCCGACAGCGCGTTGTACCGTTTCGTTATATTCCAGTATCATGAACGAGCGGCCCGTTTCGGTTTTCTTGCTCTCAGGCTTATCGACGATGACGATCCCTGCATCAGATGATCCTTTAATTGGGCCATCAGCCAGGCTTTGAAGATCTTCGCTGAACTTATACACCTCTATGGATATTGGCAGGCCGTATTCCTCCTCAATCTCTTTCAGTTTTGAAGTGTGCCCAGGCTGAATTTCCATGATTACGTACCTGGAGTCGGGCTTTTCTTGTCTCAATTGGTCGTACCTGTCCTGCACCTGACGGGGTATATCCAATGCTACAGAAGAATTTTGGGCAACTGTATTAAGATCGCTCATCACCTGGTCCTGGCAGGCGACAAAGGCGAGTATGCCAGCGACGGCCGGCACCAGGGCGGCGATCTTCCAGCGGCTGACCTTGTGTTTGACTGATTTGATCATATGAATTCGCTTAAGGGTTAACGATTTGCTAAAGTGCGTTACGAGTGCGAGTCCCTGCGATTGAAGGGCGATCCTGGCCAGCAGACCGCAGTACTCCTGTACATCCTGACCCTCGGCGGCCTTTTCATCGGCCTCGTACTCATGGAGATCCCTCAGTCTCGATTTTATAGCCCATATGGCGGGGTTGAACCAAAACAGGATGCACAGCAGTTCGACAGCGAGAATGTCCCAGGTGTGACCCTGTTGCACGTGAACACTTTCATGCTTGATGATTACATTCTTTTCACGCTCGCTCAAAGCCGCCGGATCGCCTATTATTATGTAGCGAAACACAGAGAATACCATTCCGGGCCCATCGTCGACGGTGAGTACCTTTACGTTGGTCGTTCGCATAAGCGGTCGTGCACGCCGAATAAGCCACACAAGCCGCCAACAACGATACGCGAGCCGTAGAAACAACAGCGCGGCTACAGCCAGGTATATCGCTACCAGCGCGCTCCATAGGTTTAGGGCTGCAGGCGCCGCGGTTTGTTCTGCGGATGCTTCTAAATCCACAGTGAATTCCGGCAACAGGTATGCGGGGATGACATGACTTACAGCCGGGATGTCGTTCAACCTTACAAGGTGGAAGAGGGGAGCGATGACCGACAACATGAGCGCACCAAGAAGATACAATCTGTTGAACGTTGCGTTGGTTTCGCGCTGGAGGAACAACCGAAACAGCAAGTAGAAGGCTGCAAGGCATAGGTTGGCCTCAACGGCGTAGTTGAGGATATTCATCACTTTCGGGTTTTGATTTCTTTGAGCAGTTGCTCCAGTTCCCGAATGTCCAGCTTTTGCTCTTTCGCAAAGAAGGATACCAGGTCCCGGTAGGAGCCGTCGAAATAGTTCTTGACGACATTGTTGAGATAAAAGCGCGTGTACTTTTCACGACTAATCAGAGGAAAGTACTCATGGGTCTTGCCATAGGCCTTGTGCCCAACGAACCCCTTGCTTTCCAATATGCGCACGATGGTTGAAACGGTGTTGTACGCGGGTTTGGGCTTGGGCAGGTGTTCGATAATGTCTTTTACGAACGCCTTTTCCAGTTTCCACAATACCTGCATTACCTGATCCTCTGCACGGGTTAATTCTTTCATGATTGACTAAGTATTACGTTATGAAACTAAAACTTTAGTTATAACCATGCAAGCGTTCTTTCGAATTTATTTTCGGATGCTCAAAAACCTGCAAAATTCAAAGGTTATTCCACCGTAGCCGTGCCAGACTCGTTGGGTTGCCCTGGCAAATCGGGCTCGTCATCAATCAATGTGTTCTCCAAAAACAGCAGCGCTGTCTTGTGTTCGTTCCAGTATTCGTAATCGTCGTTGCCGGCGCCTAATCCCCTGAAATTGTTGGCCCCTAACACGAGGTCGACATCGCCGTCGCCATCATAATCGGCTGCTTCCATCACGAGCCAGCGGCCTACCATCGTGGCGGGCAGACGGTAGGGTTTGAAATTATAGTCGCCCTTATTTTCGAAGTAAAGGAAACCGCGATCCTCTGCATTGTCAAAATCAGGAAAGAATGAGATTGCGGCGATGTCCAGGTCGCCATCGTTGTCATAGTCGCGGGCCATTGCCATGGAAGCGCCGGGCATGGGGAAAAACCACCGTTCCGTAAACGCGTTCTTTCCATCGTTCTCATACACTGTAACACCGTGATATGGTTTGACGATCATCGAATAGTCCGCATTATCACCGTTAGTTACGAGGATGTCGAAGTGTCCATCGCCATTGAAGTCGGCAACCTCAAAGTAACTTGTTCCATCAACAGGAGAAAACCTGAGCAGGTGGCTTTCACTGAATTTGAAGTTGCCGCGATTCGTATATAACACAATTCGTTCATCGCCTTGTGCGAATAATGCAATGATGTCGGGCTTACCATCCTGGTTAACGTCACGCACAATGGTCTTACGCGCTCCCGGAGTAGCGCTCAATACGTATTCTGTATTGTCACGACCATCGTACACCGACAAGTGACCGGTGTAGTTTCCAAATCCGCAAACCACCAAATCGCGCGCACCGTCGCCATTCAGATCTTCATACTCGAAATACACAGGACGCTTGATCGAATCGATCAGCGTGATCTCTGTTTTTCCCTGGAGGCTGATGACGCTCCCCGCGGGTCTGTCGTTGGGGTCCATGATCCCCATAGCGGTCATCAGGATTTTGTTATCCTGCAGCACCATCCATGAAGGAGGGCTACTGAGCTTCATGGAGTCGATGCGTTCGAGTTGGTCGTTGAACGTGAAAAAGTCCATGAGCCTGGTGCCTGCATACAATTGCTCTCGACCCGTGTCATATCGAAGAAATGTAACGTAGGGTTCAAACGTATTCTTCAACGTTGATACCCGGAAGTGCGAAACCGTGTCATCGATTGGCGGGTGGCTGACCCTGATCGAGTCGGGAGCGTTCTTCAAATAATAGTCTTTAATCACTTGCCAGTCCTCATCTGTGGCGATAAAACGCGCGGGCAGGACAGAGAGGACATAGTCGATATCAGCGGGGTTGATGGAGGTGATAATGCTGCTGTTGGTTGCGCCCATGTGAAACGCCATCAGCGGCAACACGGACTGGCTCCACGTCATTCGATCGAGCAGTGCCGGCTCTGGAAACACATGGCAATGGCCGCAATACATCCGGGCAATGCGTTCTTCCCGATGTTCAGGGGTTTCGCACGACGTATAAAGAATGATCACCCCGGCGATCACCAACGTGATAACTCTGACCAGGGCCAGCGGTGCAAGGTGTGCGCGCAACTGCGCAAATCGGATGGGTATTGTGTCAGAAAGTGATCGACGCCTCCTCACGTTTATGGGCAGCTCCTGAGTTTTTCTGGTTAGTTAGGGTGAGTGAAACAATAGGAAATAATGTTGGCGCCCATCTTCAAAGCCTCAAGCCGCTTTTCTTCCGGATCGTTATGGATGCGGCGATCTTCCCAGCCGTTGCCGAGGTCTGATTCGTAGGAATAGAACACGACCAGTCGTCCTTCATAGATCAATCCCAGCCCTTGCGGCGGTTTGCCGTCGTGTTCGTGGATCTTGGGAAGGCCATTGGGAAAGTCGAACTTCTGATGGTAGATCGGGTGGTCGTACGGAATTTCTACCAACTCCAGTTCAGGAAAAACTTTCTTGAGTTCAAGCCGAATAAACTTATCGAGTCCGTAGTTGTCGTCGATATGCAGGAAACCACCTCCCGTCAGGTACTTTCGGAGGTTGGCGGCGTCGGCTTCGCTAAACACCACATTGCCGTGCCCCGTCATGTATACATAGGGATAAAGGAAGATGTCGCGACTTGACGCTTCAACGATATCTTCTTCGGGGGCCAGGATGATGCCCAGTTCTTTTCCGCAGAACTCTATGAGATTCGGCAGCGCCGTCTTGTTCGCGTACCAGTCGCCACCGCCATTGTATTTTAATTTCGCGAGTTTAAGCTTGTATTGCGCCTTTACGCTGCCCAGCGACAACACCAGGCACAAGACCGTCAATATTCCTTTCACCATAGCCATTCCACACGGGTATTTCGCCAATTTACGCATAACCCCACTGCCAAAATAGCGAATCCGGGCTGGAATTCCCATCCTTTCGGCGGGTGCGGTAATTTTTCCAATGGGCCGGTTAAACCTCCGTGTGCCGGCTTGCTCTAATGGAGAAATGAAGGCAAACGGCTCCGGCCGGACCAATCACTTAGACGAAAACCAGGTTTATATGAAAAGCATTCAGGTTCTGATACCGATGATATGCGGCGTGCTGACAGCGGCCTGCACATCGGAAGACGAACGACTGTCTGACGGCGAAGTTGCAGACGTCATCTCAGAGTCGCTTGTCGACGCTTACTTTGAAGACACTGACGACATGGCGCTAACTGCAGTTACGAGTGAGGACAGCCCCGTCAATGGGCGTATTGCGTCTGACGATCGTTTTTGCACAGCCGTGCACTTTTCGGGAACAAAACTTTCCGGAGAAATCACGCTCGACTTTGGCGACGGATGCACTGACCCGCGGGGGAACACACGCTCGGGTATTATCCGGCTCAATTACAGTGGGGGACCTGCAGGTTCAGCAGGATTCACTGTCGCGCTCACCTTTGACGATTACGTCGTAAACGGCGTGACACTTTCCGGAACCCGCACGTTGCGTCGCCTTGCGTCGGACGACCCCGCGTTGATCCGTCATGAAATCACGCTTGAAAACGGCAGGGCACAGTGGGCAGATGGCAGCGAATCGACGCGAAGTTCCAATTTTATACGCGAGATCAACACGGTAGATGAAACCGTGCGGCTTGATGGTCACGCTGACGGCGTAAACAGGCGGGGTAGAGACTACTCGATGCATATCGACGAAACGCTTGTCTACAAACGCGAATGCGTTCTTTCGGACGGTATCTACATGGCCGTCGAAGGTATAAAGACGTTTGTGAGTGGGAATAGAAGTATGGTTATCGATTACGGTTCAGGGGCTTGTGACCGGACCGTCACCGTTAAGTTAAGCGATGGTACGGCCACAACTTTGGCAATCAACAAATAAATACTAGCTTCCGCCTTACTGGGAAAGCCGGCACGCGCCGGCTTTTTTTTGCGTTTTGGTTGAGAATCCATCGTATCTTTTTTTCTTTGCAGGCCAAAGCCGAATTATGCGACAGTACCTCGATTTGATGCGGGATATCCTCGAAAACGGAACCAAAAAGGAAGACCGTACCGGCACCGGCACCTTTTCGGTCTTCGGAAGGCAGATGCGTTTCAACCTGGCGGAAGGGTTTCCGGTTGTGACGACAAAACGCGTGCACCTGCGGTCCGTAATTGTCGAGTTGCTGTGGTTTCTGAGGGGTGACACCAATATTGCATACCTCCACGAGCATGGTGTGACCATCTGGGATGAATGGGCCGACGAAAAGGGAAACCTCGGTCCGGTATATGGTTACCAGTGGCGAAGCTGGCCGGCTCCTGATGGCAAGTCGATCGATCAGATCGCCAGGGTGGTGGACCAGATCCGAAAAAATCCCGATTCGCGGAGACATATCGTAACGGCCTGGAATCCTGCCGAAATCGACAAGATGGCATTGCCTCCCTGTCATGCCCTGTTTCAGTTTTATGTCGCGGACGGAAAGCTTTCCTGCCAGTTGTACCAGCGTAGCGCCGATTATTTCCTTGGTGTTCCGTTCAACATAGCGTCGTACGCCTTGCTAACCCACATGGTCGCCCATCAATGCGATCTTACTCCTGGGGAATTTGTATGGACGGGCGGGGATGTACACCTCTACACCAACCATTTGGAGCAGGCGCGTCTTCAACTCACACGGGAGCTATGCCGTTGCCGAAGCTGGAACTCCGCAGGAAGCCCGCGTCGCTTTTCGATTACACACCTGACGATATCGTGGTTCACGGGTATCAGTCGCACCCATCCATTAAGGCGCCTATTGCTGTTTGAACCGACGCGCCGGTGCAACCTTTCCGGCCTTTTAATACATCTCCTCCTGTAACTATTCAACTTTCATGCGACATATTGCGTACCATTACTGACCCCTTATGGCTGAGCGAAGCGGCGTTTTTGATATGATCGGACCTGTCATGATCGGGCCGTCTAGTTCCCACACGGCCGGTGTTGTGCGTATCGGGCGTACTGTGCGCAGGCTGCTCGAAGGCGAGCCGGTCCGGGCGGAAGTAACATTTTACAACTCCTTCGCGCGCACCTTTGAGGGACACGGCAGTGACCGTGCGATCGTTGCCGGTCTGATGGACTTCAAGACAGACGATACGCGGATCCGGCAGGCACTTGAACTGGCCGCACAAGCCGGCTTCGCCGTTTCGTTCAAGGGCATAGCCAACGCGTCGACGATGCATCCGAACACACTTAAAGTGGTGGTTGCGGATGCCTCCGGAAAAAGTGTTGAGGTTGTCGCTGAAAGTCTGGGTGGTGGCGTGATCAACATTGCTGAAATCAATGGTTTCAAGGCCGGCTTTCGTGCCAGCCTTCATACGCTCGTGCTGACGGCCCAGGATGTGCCTGGGAGTATAGCCTTCATTGCAAGTGTACTAGCCCATGACGATTGTAACATTGCCACGATGTCGGTTTCGCGCAAAGGCAAACACGATATCGCCTGCCTCGTGATCGAAATGGATTCGGGATTGAGACCCCTCACCCTCGACTACCTGAGGAGTCTGACGTGGGTACGATCGGTGACCTATATACCAGACATTGACCTTTGACTTACCATGAAATTTCGCGTTACACTGATCTTTCTGTTTCTTTTCAGCATCGCCTTCGGACGCCTTGAAGCGCAAACGGATACCATACCCGACACACGCGTGTGGACGCTTCGCGAATGTGTAGACTATGCCCTTGAGGCAAGCCTGGCAGTGAGACGAAGTGAGCTTGATGTGGAAGTGAGCAAGATCGACTATAACCAGGCACGCTGGTCGATGATACCGACATTGAACGCTTCAGCATCGTATGGTCTGAACTGGGGCCGGTCCATTAACCCGGTGACGAACTTGTTTACCACCCAGGAGATCCGGTCCAATCAACTTGCTGCGCAAAGTGGTGTCACACTTTTCAATGGCCTTCGCATACAGAATGAGATCAAACAGAATCGCTACAACCTTGACGCTTCCGAGGCTGACCTGGAGAAGGCCAGGAACGATGTCATCATTAACGTAGTGACATTGTATGTAAACGTGATCTTTAACAAGGAGCTGCTCGACAATGCGCGGCTTCAGCTGGCGTCCAGTCAGGCGCAGCTTCGGCGAACCCGGGTGCAGGTTGAGTTGGGCGCGCTGCCGATGTCCGACCAGCTCAACATGGAGGCCGAAGTAGCTTCAAACGACCTGAACGTTGTCAACCAGGAGAATGCGCTGGCCCTCTCCATTCTTCAACTCAAGCAGGCGATGCAACTTCCCGCGACAGCGGAACTTGACGTGGAGGTACCAGAGCTAACCGTGGAAGACCTCGTGCTGGATGTTACGCGGGATGAAGTATTTCAAGCTGCATTGGGAAGGATGCCCGAGATAAGAGCGGCCGACCTCCGCGTCGAAAGTTGGGAGCATGGCATTAAGGCGGCGCGTGGCGGCTTGTACCCGAGGCTCAGTTTGTTCGGTTCGGTGACGACCAACTACTCGAGTGCATCAGATGGCCCTCACTTCGTGCCTACCGGGGAGGACCCCGTTCCTGTGGTGGAGGAGATCGGGTATGTCGAAGGAACCGGGCAACGGGTGGTGACGAATTCGTTCGAGACTCCGGGCGTTGTGGAAGAAAGCTACGGACGTCGCGACCAGTTCAGAGACAATATCTTTCGTTCGCTGAACCTGAGTCTCTCCATCCCGGTTTTTAACGGCATGCAGGCGCGCTCGGCCTATCAACGTTCGGTGATCGCCCGCAATCAGGCAGATTTAAATCGCACCGATGTGAGGAACCTGCTTCGTCAGGAAGTGGAGACCGCGTACAATGATGCGATCGCCGCATCGAAGACGTATCAGTCTGCGCAACAGCAGGTGGCTGCACGTGAAGAGGCGTTCCGGTCGGTTCAGGCCCGATACAACAGCGGCGCGACAAACTATTTTGAGTATCAGTTGGCGGAAACACAACTCTTCCAGGCGCGGAGCGACCTGGCGCGGGCGAAGTATAATTTTGTGTTCCGCAAGAAGATACTCGATTTTTATCAGAATAAACCCGTCGATTTCTAATACCTGATCCATGGCAAAGCAAAGAAAAAAATCAAGCAAACTCCTGTACTGGCTGATCGCCGGCGCTGTCCTCATCATCATAATACTGGCAATCGGCAGATCGATGGGTTGGATAGGCAAGCCCAAGGAAATGGAAGTGGAGATTGCCAAGGTGAGCTACAAGACGATAACGGAGAAGGTAAGCGCTTCCGGATCTGTTCAACCGGTCACAGAAGTAAAACTCGCACCGGAAGTCTCGGGTGAAATCAGGGAGCTTTTGATAGAGGAGGGCGACTCAGTCAAGCAGGGCCAGTTGCTTGTGAAGATCCGACCCGATATCTGGCTCTCCCAATTAGAACGTGCCGAAGCGGCCCTCAACCAGCAGCGCGCAAACCTGGTTTCTGCTGAAGCGTCGCTGGCGGCAGCGCAGGCCACATTCATGCGTGCCGAGCAGGACTATGAGCGCCAGAAAAAACTGTACGACGAGAAAGTTATTTCGGAAGCGGAATGGCAACTCGCGCAGCAGACGTACCGGGTAGCTGAAAACGAATTGAAGTCGGCGCGACAGTCGGTGGAAGCCGCGCGCTACATTGTGCGAAGCAGTGAGGCATCCGTGCGGGAAGCCCGTGAGAACGTGCAGCTGACCAATGTGGTAGCACCAATGGATGGGATTGTTTCCAAGCTCGACGTGAAAAAGGGTGAGCGGGTTGTTGGTACCCAGACCATGGCAGGTACGGAGATGATGCGAATTGCCGACCTCAACGTTATGGAAGTGCGCGTGGACGTCAATGAGAACGACATCGTGCGTGTGCATGTGGGAGACACCGCACTTATTGACGTCGATGCCTACAGCGCACAAGAAAAGATATTCAAAGGTATTGTAACACTAATTGCCAATACCGCCAATGAGAAGACGACAGCCGATGCAATCACAGAGTTTGAAGTACGGATTCTTATCCTGAAGTCGTCGTACCAGGATCTGATCGATGAAGGCAATACCTATCCCTTCAGACCGGGCATGACGGCCAGCGTGGAGATACTCACTACCCGGAAGGAGAATGTTCTTGCTGTGCCACTTGCGTCGGTCACCACACGCAATCCCGCGGAATTGGGACAACAACCGGGAGCTGGTCCACAGCCGGTGAGCAACCAAAACCAATCAGGCACCGCGACGCCGCGCCGTGAAGACAAGGTCGTCTTGTTCATCAACGACAATGGTGTTGCCCGCATGGTTGAGGTCAAGACAGGCATCAGCGATTACGACAACATTGAAATCGTGTCAGGCATTTCAGACACAGTGGAAGTGGTAACTGGTCCTTTCCTCGTCGTGTCGAAGCGGCTGAAAGATGGCGACAAGATACGGCCGGCAGCCAAGCCTGGGGAAAAGAAATAGGGACGTGATTCCACGTTGACCCACTTTTTCTTTAGCTTTACCAAAAAGATGGTGCATGCCCGATGTCGCCAGGCGTTGTGCGGCGTTTCATGTCGCCACACCTGTGTGGTTCCAGAGCCGATCCCGGGATACAAGACAGCATTAAGTCTCAGCAGCGCCTGCCGGCAGGATGCCGGCATTTGTTTTGATATCGACGGCGAAGTCTATCCGAATGCGGGATGTATACCATGACGCATGGGGCATGCGTTTAATCGGCGGAATACCGGCATGGCGATAAACAAACTCTCTGCGGTGATCATCTCCCTGAACGAGGAGCGTGACATAGGCCGATGCCTCGAGTCTCTTTCGGACGTTTGCGATGAGATCATCGTGTTGGATGCTTACTCTTCCGACAGGACCGCTGACATCTGCCGGGCAGCGGGTGTCACGTTCCTGCAACGTGAATGGCAGGGGTATTCAGAAGCAAAGAACTATGCGAACGGACTTGCGTCGGGCGACCTAATCGTTTCACTCGACGCCGACGAAGCGCTGTCCCCTGAGCTTGCCGAATCCATCCTTGCGTTGCGGGAGGATGCTCCTCCCCATACCGCGTACGCTATGAATCGCCTCAACCAGTACTTCGGAGGATGGGTTCGTCACGGCGACTGGTACCCGGATCGGAAAATACGGATCTTCCGAAAGAACGAAGCGCGCTGGGAGGGTAGCATCCACGAGAAGCTGGTCTTCAGCAGTCCTACGCGCATCGTGCGTCTGAGGGGCGACCTGCTCCATTACGCATCGCCCACGGTACGCGATTACGTCACGAAATCCTGGCACTACGCTCAGCTCGTAGCGCGCGCTGACTATGAGCAGCGAAAGCAAAAGCTGTGGATCTACCATGCAGCCATCAAGCCAGTGTCGTTGTTCGTGCGTAGCTATTTTCTGAAACTGGGCTTCCTCGACGGGCATCGCGGATTCCTCCTGGCGATTATCGCTGCGTGGGAGCGCTACACGCGGTACGTCGCATTCCGACAGCTGAAAAAGCGAAAACCTTCACTCACAGCCAGGTAGGTGCCCGTGACCAGGAACGCGCATGGGGTCGATTGTCGCCAATCGGGACGCCGTGCGGCTCAACCGCTTACATCGCGTTACACCACGTTGTGGAAAATCCCGATGAACGATTCTCGGCTTCCGTTGCAAATTTTACTAAATTTAGGCATCTCCGAACTTCTGGGCGGTACTGGTATGCCAGCTGAAGGGTAGGTCACGTTCCGGCGCTGTGCCATAGGTCGTTAGTCAGATGAAGGTATCGGTCATCATAAGTACAAGCAGTTCTCCCAGTTTACTCTTGAAATGTTTGTGGGGTTTAGAATACCAGACCTTTAACAATTTCGAGCTCGTCATTACGGAGGAAGGACAAAACCCTGATATCGCTGCACTGATAAAGGATTTTACAGAGCGCGGCGTATTGAACATCCGCCATATTTCCGATGTCCACGCCCGGGGACGCGAGATCGCGATGCTAAATCGGGCCATTGCTTCAACTACATCAGACTATCTCATCTTTTCCAACGATCACTGCATCCCACGCAACGACTTCGTCGAGATCCACATGAAGCGAGCCAGGCGGCAACACTTCCTGTCCGGAGGATACTTCAGTGTCCCTCACAAGGTGGCCCAAGCGATCACCAAGGAGGATATCGCCACGCTGTTCGCATTCAACTGGCGGTGGTTGTATTACAATGGCTTGCAACCGGGTAGACTGCTGGGCATGACAAATCAGTTACTGCTCGACCGGCTGTTCGAACGTTTTTCTTCCACGGTACCCTGGTGCGGAGCGAACGCCTCTGCATGGCGCGACGACATCCTCTCCATCAATGGTTTCAACGAAGATCTTTCCGTGCATGAGTACGACTGGGATTTTGGCGAACGCCTTGTCAAGCGGGGCGTGAACGGCATCGCGGTCCGTCACGAAGCTATTTGCTTATGCCAGGAAGGCCACAGAACCTCGCGAAACGGTAACGAGAAAAAAGCAGACAAGAACAGGACGCGTCTTCAAACCGGTGCGTGGGCCGTTAATGGAATCTCCAAGACAGGAACAGCCGACGTGCGGGAACGGCACTCTGCCATGTGATTCTCATTCCATCCAGGCTAGCAGATTTTCATATACACGGTGCACGGGAAGCCCCATTACATTGAAGTAGGACCCTGAGATTTTCTCTACGCCAGTCAGGCCGATCCAGTCCTGCGCTCCATATGCTCCGGCCTTGTCGAAGGGCTTATAATGCTCCACGTAGTATTCAATTTCTTCGCGTGTCAGGCGCCTGAATGTAACGTGCGTCGTGTCGTCGAAAAGCCGCTCCTTCTCGCGCGATAGAATGCAGACGCCTGTCATCACGGTGTGGGTTCGACCCGAAAGTGTCTCCAGCATGCGGATGGCATCGTCGCTGTCGGCGGGTTTGTTCAGCACAACATTATCGAGGATGACAACCGTGTCAGCTGTAATGATAATCTCATCGCCAATGCTTTCGCGAAAGAGCGATGCCTTTTTAGCAGCGAGGAAGGATGCTACTTTCTCCGGCGGCAGGTCAGCCGCGAATTGTTCGTCGGATTCGCACGATCGCACGGTGAACGTATAACCTGCCTGTTCCAAAAGGAGTTTTCTTCGGGGTGATCCCGAAGCGAGCACGAGGGGACGATCGGGTTGGATCTTCATCAGTCGCGTACCTGCCTGTTTCTTCTCCACTTCTGTTGCGGCGACCCGTGTGAGATCATTACCGGCCCGGAAGGTGACGCATCTCCATTAAGTTGCATCACTCCCAAAGCAGCTGCAAGCATAGCCTCGGTCCGGTCGTTGCAGG
>JAJJPK010000112.1:0-3902 GCA_032907565.1 Cyclobacteriaceae bacterium
TGCGATTTATAAAGAGCACCAGAAGGAACAAAAAGAGGAGTTTAGGGAACGGAGACGAAGCGGACGGATTCGCGGGTAACAGAGGTAGACGCAGATGCGGATGCAGACGCAAGTCCTTCGAGTCGGGGGCCCTGCATCTGCGTCTGCATCTGCAACTAACGCATAGTCAATTTTCACTTCTCACTTTCTACTTCTTATACACTTCCACCTCGAACAACGAATATCCCCACCTTCCCTCAGCACGTGATGTCGCGAGAATTCTAACGTAACGCATCGGCGTGGGATCAAAGTTCAGCTCGTCGGTTTTGCCATCACCATCCGACACCGTCTTGATCGTGTTCCAGTTTCGACCATCTTCCGACGCCTGTATGTCATACTCCGCGGCATAGGCTCCTTCCCACGAAAGGACAAGCTTCCCAACTGAATAAACTTTTTGAAGATCAATGGTCACCCATGCTGTATCGACTGCCGCGCTGGACCAGCGCGTGGAAGGGTCATCGTCGATGACGTTGGTCGCATAAAACATCGCACTTTCATTCTCGCTGGAGGAAATAGTGGCCGTATTCCCGTGGTACGCGGCAATGTTGCCCGTGCCGTCCTGCACCACCTCAATCCGGTATGTTTTCGTTGACGAAAGACCATTCTTTTCCGTGGCCTTCACATCAAACGTGCCGTGACCGGCCTTCCCCGTCAATCGTAGCGTCACCTTTCCGGAAGGCGTCGTTTCCGCGACGAACACCCCGCGATTGGAATTGCCTGTTATCTCGAACCGGATGTCGGAGTCCTCCAGGTGTGTGGCCGCCGTCAGCGACATAAAATTTTCATAGGTCAACTGCCGCGTTGACACCTTCCGCGGTTGCGCCCCATATATTAAAGGCATTCCCGTCAGCCATTGTACACCATGGCGAAGTAAAGCCTGATATCCCGGGTTGTCTTTGGCTTCTTCGTCGTGACCCAGCGTCAGGCTCATGACTTTCCCGCGACCCACAGGATGCCACCACATGACCGGATGATTTTCGGCTCTCGCAATCACGTGGAAATCGCGTGTGTTGGGTTGGAAATAATACAACTCGTCTTTCGTGACAAAATCATCTGTTGCGAGCGAAACCGGGTGCTCTGCTTCGTCCTTTCTGAACGGATAGGTATATCCCCAGAATTCCATGTTGGTGGTTGCCACCCTGAAACGCTCCGGTACCGTAGCGGGCCCGCCAATGAATATTCCTCCGATAAATTCTTCGTATCGGTCCCAGTTCAAAAGACTGAGAATACCGCAATGCAATGTGAGGTATGCCTTCCCCTGGGATACGAACTCATACAACGCGTTCAGTTGCTCCTCAGTTGGGGTAAGAAACATGGAATTGCTAATGACCAGATCATAAGCGGCAAGGCGATCAGGGTTCAGGACATTTAGGTTTTCCGACACTTCTACGGTCGCAATCCCCTGGAGTATTTGTTTCACCTTGTCGTTTTGAAATTCATGGATCCAGGGTGGATACTCCTTTTTATAAGTCGGCACATTGCCATTCCCTGTGATAATTAACGCGCGGGGAAGTTGAGTCTGAGCAATAGCCGACACTATGGTAACGGCTGCCATCAGCAATAAAAGTGATTTTCTCATAACACCCCTTTTTTCAAAGGGGCAAAATTATGCGTTCACACAGGCTCGCGATTGTATCAAAACGAACTAATCGGCAGCGACGAATAGCCGATTTATGGGTAATCTCTCCGCACTAAACGACGAAGGGAGCATTCCGGTAAACGCTTTGAACTCCCGGATAAAGTGCGACTGGTCGAAAAAGTTGTACTCGTAGGCCAGTGACGTAAGATTGGCTACTCCACCCCGGCTTAAACGCTGCAATGCTTTCTGAAATCGTAGTACTCTTAAGAACCGGGCCTGGCTAAACCCGACGTTCGTCAGGAAAGCCTTTTGCAAATATCGTTGTGAAACATTCAGTACAGTTGCCAGGCGGTTGAGATCCTGCCCCCCCTGATGTTGGTATAAGTAACCCACTGCTGCTTCCGTCAATTTGTGAATGGGCCTTTCTTTGTTTCGTTCGAGCGCGCGCAACAGGAAGTCGTCTGCAAGGCTGGGTAGTTCGTTCACGCGGTTATCGTACATACAATTGCCGACGACATGCGCGAATGTCCCGGGAAACAGGTCATCCCATGGCACCACACGATCCGTGAGTTCATGCACGGGGACGTTCAGGAAAGAAGAAAAGGAATGGGGATAAAACCAAATGCCAAAGCTCTGGCCTTTGCCAACAATTTTCAATGTACGCGGCTTGAGGATCTGGCCGATAACTTTTGCCCAGTTCTCCTTCGTGCCGTCTTTGTAGAAGTCCCACCCCACGCTAAACACGGCTTCAATACACCCATCGGCAAAGTAGGTATCTTCGACGACGATGTCGTCCGAATTTTCGAGGTAGTAGTAGCACTTTACATGGTTGGCGAGCCGGGCGGATGGCTTGAAGGTTTTGACGACCATGGCTGCAATTTAAATAATGCTGAAGAGGGATTGCTTGTGATTATATCTTAAACGAAAAACGGCAACAGGGGTTCGGTTTCGCGCCTTAAGATCCTGACCAAAAGCAGTTTGCGGGGTGATTCATATCATAACGAAATAACGCTGTTCTGGCTACTTTGCCAGTGCGACAAGATGGGATGATTCGTCATTTTGACTGGCTCGTGTCCCTTCACTCAATAAACGCTTACGCTATGAAAACAAAAAGTGAAATAACGTTTGGCCAGGTGGCATGGACCGCCCTGCTCATCGAGTTGATTTTGGCCGCCGCTCAATTCCTGTACCTGACATTGTACTCGCGCGCCAACCCCGCGATTGAAATCGCGCTACCTGCAGATTACCTGACGACAGGAGCGTTCTATGGTTTTCAAATCGCAGGCGTGTTGTTTTACGCCTTCGTCGTCTACGTTATTGCGATGATGAGCCCACCGAAACCCATGATCAAAGTGCTCGCACTCGTCGTGATCGGAGGGCTAATAGAACTTAGTATTTATATAATGATGCAAACCGCCCTTGGCGGTGCTGTGATCTTTTCCTTCGCAGATAAAATCCTTGCAGCTGCTTTGGGCTTGATGCTGTATAATTTTAATGGGGATCGGGTCATGTCCGAACCACGCAGGGGAGCAGTGTGAGGGTGGGGATTCTGATTGTCGATTAG
Source organism: Cyclobacteriaceae bacterium (assembly GCA_032907565.1). Classification (GTDB taxonomy): domain Bacteria; phylum Bacteroidota; class Bacteroidia; order Cytophagales; family Cyclobacteriaceae; genus ZC4RG29. The sequence continues at coordinate 3,183 of JAJJPK010000112.1, forward strand.
CGATTTGTGATTTGTGATTTTTTTTTCCACTAATTATGCTCGGTGCACCAAATCGAAAATCAATAATCGCTACAGTGTGAGGGTGGGGATTCTGATTGTCGATTATCGATTTGTGATTTGTGATTTTTTTTCCACTAATTATGCTCGGTGCACCAAATCGAAAATCAATAATCGCTAATCACTAATCGAAAATTATCCTCCCTCCTTGCCACCGGCCTCTCCCTTCCCACTACGCGGATAGTTCTCCTCCCAGAACGCTTCCCGGTATGGCACATCCATAATCCAGTGATCCGACGACCATTCTATGACTTGAACGTTGTCCTGGATGACACGTCGAAGGGAGACGGTATGGTCGATCACATAGAGCTTTTTATCAAAGTTGTAAAGGCGGTGTGTTTTGATTGAATAAGGAAAATAAGTTCCATTGACCTTCTTGTAGATAACATCCAGTCTAATAGTACCGAATCCGAACATGTGTCGTACAATGGCAAGCGTATTGGTAGCGATATAGATTACACCCCCATACTTTACATCCTCGCCTGGTTCGATTTCCAAATCCTTCTTCCGACGGGAATATTCAATTCGGACAACGGTGTCCTGATCGAATACGGAATGGCCGGCATATTTAAAATTCATTCTGTCAAATATCTTGGGGTTGAATACCGTATATCCCCCCTCCTTGTCGGCTCCCATGTTGTCTGCGAGAAGGATGTCAAAACC
>JAJJPK010000113.1:0-17263 GCA_032907565.1 Cyclobacteriaceae bacterium
GGTATCGCCCCTCAAGGCATTCCATCAGGATTTCAAACACCGAGGCGTTTTCAACTTCGCGTCCCCGCTGAAGGGCGAGGGATGGGGCGGTTGGAATCCCGAAGTCGATCTGATTTACATTGAGGCCAATACCGACAACCGAAGCCTGGATTCTCCCTCCCTGGATCTGGTTCTCGATGAGTATCCCTGAAATCTTGCGTGTACCCACGATGACGTCGTTGGGCCACTTGACAAACACAGCAGGGTCCGTGATCAATTGGCGGACGGTGTCATGAACACCGAGAGACGCTACGATGTTGAGAAAGAATTGGTCCGCAACCCTGAGAAAAGTGGGCCGGAGTACCACGGACAGGGTCAAATTCAGAAAATCGGCACTGATCCAGGAATTACCGCGCTGGCCTCTGCCCTGCAGTTGGCGGTCGGTAATCACCACCGTTCCCTCATGCGCCGCAGATTGGTCCAGTATTTGAACTGCTAAATCATTGGTAGAATGACATTCTGGCACATAAATGAGCCGCTTGCCCATGAAAAGCGTTCTGGCAGGGATTTTATACAAGTTATTTTTGGTTAGTTTTGTAACAATTTTGACTTTAAAAACAGCTGACGACCCAAATAAATAACGAAATTACTCGAATGACCGGCAAACACAGGAGCGTCGACTCCGTCGAGCTCAGTCGTGTCATCGTCAGCGGGATGCAGGAGAAAAAGGCATTGGATATCGTTGTGCTTGACCTAAGAAAGCTCAAGAACGCGATAGCCGACTTCTTTGTAATATGTTCCGGCAGTTCCGACAAGCAGATTGACGCAATTGCTGATTCCATAGACGAACAGGTTTACAGGGAACTGAAGGAAAATCCCTGGCATACAGAAGGGAAGAACAATAAAGAATGGATGTTGCTCGACTATGTGAGTGTGGTCGCGCATGTGTTCCGCAAGGACCGCCGGGAGTATTACGCATTGGAGAAGCTCTGGGGTGATGCGGAGATCATAGAAGTGAAGGAGTAAAATTGAGAAATCACATAAAAATCAGTAGCTGTACCCCGGGTATGGTCTGCTGACCAGGAGAAAAGCATAATGGCGGACAAGCAGAAAGACAATAAGCAACTCTTACCCACCAAGCCTCCACGCGGCAACTATCAGATTTGGGTGATCATGATCGCGATTGCCGTGATCTTTGGAATCATTTATCTGAATCACAGTTCGGATCTGCCTGAAAAGACGACGGCGGAATTCGAACAAATGGTGAAAAGCAATGACGTAAGCAAAGTCTTGCTGGTAAAGAACCTCGAAATCGCTGAGATCACCCTCCGTCCGGAGGCCTTGCAGAATGCGAAATACAAGCAGGAGATCAGTCAAAGCCCCCTGGGCATTGATCCCAAAGGTCCCCACTTCAAAGTGAAAGTCGTTTCCGTCGATCGGTTCGACGAACTCTTTGACCAGTTGGTAAAGACATATCCAAGCGCTGCCACGATAGAGTACGACAGCACCAAGAGAGAGAACTATGTGGGCATGCTTGCCCAATGGGGTTTCCTCTTCCTGTTGTTGCTCGGGTTTTGGATGCTCATGCGCAGGATGACAGGAGGCGCTGGTCCCGGTGGACAAATTTTCAACATAGGGAAATCCAAGGCGGCGCTCTTCGATGCAGAGAACAAAGTGAAAATTACGTTCGCGGATGTGGCCGGCCTCGATGAGGCGAAGGAGGAAATCCGTGAGATCGTCGAGTTTCTGAAGAACCCAAGCAAATTCACGAAGCTCGGTGGCAAGATCCCGAAGGGTGCGCTGCTGGTAGGCCCTCCGGGTACAGGCAAGACGCTGCTCGCAAAGGCTGTTGCGGGTGAAGCCGCCGTACCGTTCTTCTCGTTGTCGGGTTCCGACTTCGTCGAAATGTTTGTCGGCGTTGGCGCTGCGCGCGTGCGCGACCTGTTCAAGCAGGCCAAGGAAAAGGCGCCCTGCATTGTGTTTATCGATGAGATCGACGCCATCGGGCGGTCGCGCGGCAGAGGCCAGCTTCCCGGCGCCAACGATGAAAGGGAAAATACACTTAACTCGTTGCTTGTAGAGATGGACGGGTTCGCCACGGACTCGGGTGTTATCATCCTGGCAGCAACCAACCGTCCGGATGTACTCGACTCGGCGTTGCTTCGACCGGGTCGCTTCGACCGGCAGATCAGCATCGACAAGCCGGATATCATCGGTCGTGAAGCAATCTTCAAAGTACACCTGAAACCCTTAAAGCTCGACCCTGAAGTCGACTCAAAGAAACTCGCCGCCCAGACGCCCGGCTTTGCCGGTGCTGAAATCGCTAACGTGTGTAACGAAGCCGCGCTTATCGCTGCAAGAAAGGACAAGAAGGCAGTCGACATGCACGACTTCCAGGATGCGATCGACCGCGTCATTGGCGGCCTCGAAAAGAAAAACAAGCTTATCTCCCCTGAAGAAAAGAAGATCGTGGCCTACCACGAAGCCGGGCACGCTGTAGCCGGATGGTTCCTGGAGCACGCTGACCCGCTCGTCAAGGTAAGTATCGTTCCCCGCGGAGTGGCCGCACTTGGCTACGCGCAATACCTGCCGAAGGAACAATTTCTATATCAAACCGAGCAGATGATCGACGCCATGTGCATGGCATTTGGCGGACGAGCTGCTGAAGAAATTGTTTTTGGAAAAATATCGACCGGTGCACTCGCCGACCTCGAACGCATCACCAAGATGGCGTACAGCATGGTGACGATCTACGGTATGAACAAAGAGATCGGCCACATGTCGTTCTATGATTCGAAGGCGTCGGACTATTCGTTCCAGAAACCTTACTCAGAGGCTACTGCCGAACGTATTGACAGGGAAGTAAAGGGCATCATCACTGCCGCCTTTGAACGGACCAGGAAATTGCTTATCGAGCACCGTGAACATCTCGACATTGTAGCGCAGGAACTGCTTGAGAAGGAAATTATCTTCCAATCCGACCTGGAACGCCTCATCGGGAAACGGCCGTTCGATCACCCTACCACATACCAGCGGTTCACCAGCAGCAACAACGGTAAGGACGACGAGAAGGAACCCGAGAAGAAGCCGGACGAAAAATCGGCTGCACCTGTGGCCGAAACCAGGACCGAGCCGGAGGAAAGCGCTGAGCCGCCCGCAGCGCCACGGCAGGCCGGCAACGCCTAACGGAATCCATGCTCACACCGATCGAGAGACTGCCGGAGAGAAAAAAGATCTACTTTGCGTCTGATTTTCATCTGGGGACGCCGGATGCTGCGGCCAGTCTTGAGCGCGAACGCAGGATAACGGCATGGCTGGAGTCTATCCGCGACACGGCGTACGCCATATATCTCCTCGGCGACATATTCGACTTTTGGTTTGAGTACCGGCACGCCATTCCCAAAGGATTTATCCGACTGCAGGGCAAGCTCGCCGAACTCCGGGACCAGGGGATCCCGATCGCGTTCTTTACGGGCAACCACGACATGTGGATGTTCGACTACTTTCCCAACGAACTTGGCATCCCGATCTATCGCGAGCCACACGTTATGCAGGTGGGATCACAGCGCCTGCTTATCGGTCATGGAGACGGCCTCGGTCCGGGCGACCGAACCTACAAAGTGCTCAAGCGCATTTTTAATAGCTCCGTATGTCAATGGCTATTCGCGCGCATCCACCCCAACCTCGGTATACGCATCGCCCGGGCCTGGTCACGGCGAAGCAGAATCTCCAACAACAAACGCGAGGAGCGGTTCTCCGGGGAGGAAAACGAGTTCCTCCTTGTCTATTGCAGGGAGCTTGAAAAGCGCGTACACCACGACTTCTACATCTTCGGACACCGGCACCTCCCGCTCGACTTGCCTGTAAGCCCGCAAAGTCGCTACATTAATCTCGGCGAATGGGTTAACTACAGCCCATACGCGGAGTACGATGGCACGGATGTCAAACTGAAATCATTTTCATGACAGCGGCACGTATCCCTCTCGTTGCATGGCTCGTGCTGGCCTGTAGCATTCCCGTAGCGGGGCAGGAACACTCCGTTCCGTTAGCAGGCGTCAGGTTGACAACAGTCGACCGGGCAGGCGATTTTTACGCGATCACAGATGACAGCATCTACAAATTCGATAGCCTGGGACGTCGGCTCGATTCGATCGCCGTTGATGCACCCGTAACCCTTTTCGATCCCGCCAACGGCGTGCGCCTCCTTGCCTACTTCCGCGACAAACAGGAATATGTCATTTATTCACCTACCCTGGAGGAACGCCAGCGGCTGGCCATCGATCCGTCGTTTGCCATTTCGCCATGGCTTGTATGTGCATCTGGCGACTACGACCTGGTAATCCTCGATGGGGCCGACTGGAGTGTGAAGAAAATAGACACGCGGCGATCTGTAGTCAGCCTCGAGTTTAACCTCGATCCTACCCTTACCGAAAACGCCGACTTCGTGTTCGTTCGCGAGTACCTGGGATTTCTGTTTATTCACGATCGTCATAGCGGCATCCACGTCTTTAACAGGCTAGGGATGAAACTACGGACCCTGCCAGCGCCCGGAGCCACGTCATTCAACTTCAGAGGAGAAGAACTGTATTACTACAGCGCGGGCAAACTTCACTTTACTGACCTGTACACGCTGGAGGCACGGGTCGTGCCGGTCGAATCTCCCTGCCGGGATGTGGTGTTGGGAGTCGGAACGATGATGCTCGTCACTGACGGAGGCCTTGAATTCCGGACTATTGCAAAAACCTTCTGACCCGTTGAAAACTGTTCATTTTTGAACATCTTTGTTCACGACAGAACACACTGTCCGCAAAAGCAGCCCAAATTCGCTGATTTGACGGCTGGCATAGAATTTTCGAGTTCATTTGGTTCACCTAAACGCTAAGTTCCTGTGGTCACTGAAGGCGGTAAGATCCTTATGATTGATGATGACGAAGACGTGCTTCTTGCTGCCAAAATGTTGTTGAAGAAGCAGAATCATCACGTAATCATTGAAAAAAATCCAAACAAGATTCCCTTTCTCCTTAACAACGATACCTACGACGTGATCCTGCTGGACATGAATTTCAGCAAGGATATCACGAGCGGCAAGGAAGGTTTTTATTGGCTTGAACAGATTCTGGAACGCGATCCTCAGGCAGTAGTGATCCTGATCACGGCATTCGGCGATGTTGAAATGGCCGTCCGCGCGTTGAAGCTAGGTGCCACAGATTTTATCCTGAAACCCTGGCAGAACGAAAAGCTGGTAGCGACGATCGGAACGGCGATCAAGTTGAGGAAGTCGTACAACGAAGTTGACAAGCTGAAGAAGGCGAAAGAGATGCTCGAAGAACAGATCAGCCGGCCCTTCAGCGAAATCATCGGAGAAAGCCAGGCGATACACGACGTTTTCGCGCTGATCGACAAAGTCGCCCGTACCGATGCAAATGTGCTCATCCTGGGTGAGAACGGCACCGGTAAGGAACTGATCGCGCGTGCTATTCACCAGCGGTCTATGCGCAAGGGTGAGAGTTTTGTTTCCGTCGACATGGGTGCGATAACGGAGACGCTGTTTGAAAGCGAACTGTTCGGACATAAGAAGGGGGCGTTTACCGATGCCCGCGAGGACCGGCCGGGAAGGTTTGAACTTGCGCACAAGGGTACACTTTTCCTGGACGAAATTGGAAACCTCAGCCTTAGTCTCCAGAGCAAGCTGCTCAGTGCACTTCAATCCAGGCAGATCACGCGCGTAGGATCAAACCAGCCCCGGCCGGTCGACATACGGCTCATCTGTGCCACCAATATGCCCCTGCATGACATGGTGCGCGACGGTACCTTCCGGCAGGACCTGTTGTACCGGATCAATACGGTGGAAATCCACGTACCGCCCCTCTGTGAACGCGTGGAAGACATCCCTCTGCTGAGCCACCATTTCCTGAAGTACTACGCAAAAAAATATCACAAGTCTGTGCTGCGCATATCCGATGAGGCCATGAATCGGCTTAAGCGATATGCGTGGCCCGGCAACATCCGCGAACTTCAACACGCCATTGAACGGGCCGTAATCATGACGGACTCCGACACATTGCAGGAGAGCGACTTCCTCTTTGGCCGTTCAGGATCGAGCCAGACTGCGCATAACGACACACTCAACCTCGACGAGGTAGAGAAGACTGCGATCAGCAAAGCCCTGCAACTGCACAACGGCAACATTTCCAAGGCGGCGGAAGAGCTTGGTCTGACACGGGCTTCGCTGTACCGAAGAATGGAAAAATATGGACTTTGACGGAAGGTCCCCAATCGTCAGGCGCATAGCCTTTCTGGCGGCGTCTGTACTGGCCTTCGGATTCTTTGCCTTTCAGCGCCAGGAACTCGTGCCGGGCATTGTGTTCCTTCTCGTGGCCGCATACCAGGGTAAGCTTATCCTCGATATGTTTAGCCAACCCCGTCAACGTCTGGTCGACACTGTTGAGTTTGACGACCTCACCTATTCATTCCGCACGACAAGCCCGGATGCGGAAGTGCAGCGCCTGTGCGACGACCTTAACCAGATCCTGTCGCGGATGAGAAATTCCCGGCAGGAGCGTGACTCCGAATTCCTTTTCTTCCGAAACATCGTGATGCATGTAGGCATCGGACTTATTGTCGTAAAGGAAGACGGCAAGATTGAAATCTTCAACGGTGCCGCCCGCCGCCTCCTCCGCACCAACCGCGTCAACACGATCGATGATCTCAAAGAAGTCAGTGTGCCGCTGGTCGATGTGATCAGAAGACTGAAGACAGGAGGCAGTGAACTGCTCCGACTCAAGCTCCACGACGACATTGTTCAGCTTTCGGTATATGCAATAGAGCTCACGCTCAAGGGTGAGAACGTCAAACTGGTCTCGCTTCAAAATATCCAAAGTGAGCTTGAAGAAAAGGAAATGGAAGCCTGGCAAAACCTGGTGCGGGTGCTTACCCACGAGATCATGAACTCTGTCACGCCGATATCGTCGCTTGCGGGTACCATCGAAAGCGATCTCAAGCAGCACTTCGATGAGGAATCAGATCAACTCAGCGAGGACGAGATGCGCGACATCCACCTATCCCTGCAAACCATCAGCAAACGCAGCGAGGCACTCATCCGCTTTGTCAAGGAGTTCAGGAGCCTGACCAGCATTCCCAAGCCAAAGCCGGTCATGTTCAGCGCAAGGGCTTTGCTGGAAGAAGTAGGCATGCTGCACAAATCAGAACTCACGGAAAAGGGCATTAACATCGCCATGGAGGTCTATCCTGAAGACCTCACGATCCTAGCCGATAGGGGCATGATCGAACAGGTGCTTATCAACCTCGTGAAAAACGCGATACAATCTTTCGACGATCAGGTAGACAAGACATTAACGCTCAGGGCATTTGTCAGCGATAAATCGCGACCCGTCATAGTGGTTAAGGACAACGGCCCCGGCATTGACCCGGACGCCCTGGAAAAAATCTTCATCCCCTTCTTCACGACGAAGAAGACCGGATCGGGCATTGGCCTAAGCCTTTCGCGACAGATCATGCGGCAGCACCAGGGCACGCTGACCGTCAAGTCGGAAGTAGGCAAAGGCACCGAATTTTACCTTCGCTTCTGACAAAAAGGGCCAAATTGACGTTGTTTGGACGGCTAAGAACCATTTAATACCTTTAGGAAAACCGACACCGTTTATGCCCGACATTCCGAAGAAAGTTGCCCAAATTCTGGTGGATAAACTCGGCATTGCCGAATCCGAAATCACACCGGATGCCAACTTTGTTAAGGACCTTGGAATCGATTCATTGGATTACGCCGAGATCGTAATGGAGTTCGAGCAATCCTTCGACATCCGCATTCCCGATGACGATGCAGAAAAGCTGCAAACCTTTGGAGAAGCCGTTAAGTACATCGAAAGCAAGATAGAGCAAAAGGCGGGATAATGCCCCGGCATAATATCCTGATCATCGCCAACCGGCGCTCAGGCACCGGCAGTGCCGCTGATCTTGAAACGCTGGCGACGCGCGTCCTGCGCGATGCCGATGTCACCTTCACGTTCACCTATACCCGCGCCCCGGGTCATGCTACAGAACTTGCACGCGACGGGATCCGCGACGGCTTTACTGCTGTAGTGGCCGCGGGCGGCGACGGCACTATCAATGAAGTGGCGCGTGCTGTGGTGGGGTCATCAACGCCGCTGGGAATCATTCCCCGGGGTTCAGGTAATGGACTGGCACGTCACCTCGGTATACCTCTAGATCCGGAGAAAGCACTGGCATGCGTCGTAGAGGCGACGCCTACACCAATAGACACCTTTACCCTTAACGAACGGCTCTCACTCAATGTGTCGGGAATCGGATTCGATGCCCACGTAGCCGACGTATTCAATCAAAGCAAACGTAGAGGGTTGATGAATTACGTCCGTATTGCAACTCAGGAATACCGCAGGTTCGTCCCGTTCAACGTTCAAATCGATGGCACAAGTACCCAGGCCAAACTTCACCGCGTCTTTTTCATCGCCATTGCAAATTCTTCGCAATACGGGAACAATGCGCGCATCGCACCCGCCGCCTCCGTACGAGACGGCAAACTCAACATCAACGCCGTCAAAAGAATCCCGCTGTACCGCCTCGACACGGTGTGGTCGCTCTTCCGGGGCGACGTCACTAAGAAATCCTGGTGTACTACTTTCGAAACAAGGGACGCAACCTTTCGCACCGACCGCAAGGTCGCCTATCATGTCGACGGCGAACCGTGTGGAACAGATGATACATTCGTGGTCCGCGTCAGGGCGAAGTCGTTAAGGGTGATTGTACCAAAAGGAGCGGTTTAGGCGACTGGTGCGGATGCAGATGCGGACGCAGATGCAGATGCAGATGCAGATGCAGATGCAGACGCAGATGCAACTAATTAGTCAGTCCATTATACAGCACCCCATTGGCGATTACCTGGTAATCATCTTCGCCGAGGCCGATGTCAACATCCTTGTAGGTCCATTCCACGTGAATGCTGTCATTTTCGGGAAAGATCCTGCCAGTGACGTCGACACTTATGTCGCCGAGGATGTCGAGGCCGTTCGTAATGCCGAAGGTATTGTCGTCGTTCAACCCCACCCTGACCTGGGTGCCGAAGAAATTAGCGTCTTCGATCCAGAGCGAATCAAAGCTGGAAGAAGTGTTGAAAATCCTGATGTGTTGTACGTCGGTGATATCAAGGGCAGGAAGTTCAAGGGTAACTACGTACTCACCTGACACTTCTGTTGTAGGCAATACTACTTTGTCAAACTCAGTTTCCGTGCAGCTCCAGCACAGCACCGCTGCCACGAACACTGGAATGCTATATATCAGTTTATTCATGATGAAATAGAATTAAAGCTTTTCGAAATCCCTTAAGGCAGTGCCATAAACTGCGGACGCTTGAAGTTGCCACTGAAAGCCATGGTCAGTTATCGTACCCGTTCCTGGTATGCTCCGCACCGAAATACCACTAGACGGAGCTACCTGGAAAGGGACAACGAGCTCATCGCCATGGACATGCACGAACACTACATCGAGAAATTCCTCTCCAAGACCACCGGCATCGTTGATTCGATAAGTTGAAGGACCAATTTTGGTCACGGTTACGGTGACGCCCGTAGCCTGCCGAATGTAACTGCCAGAAAGATCCACCGCATCGGTGGCAGGATCATATATTACCACATCCCGCTGGAGGCTTCGCACGAAACCTTCCGTGTTCGTGGCACTGTAAACTATCGTACTTACGCCTGGCTCATTCGCGTTCACCGAACCGTCTATGTCAACCGGGAGTTCGTCTTCTCCTACTAAAGCGACTGCTCCGGGTTCCGTATAGGCCGTGCCAACGGGAGCGATAACATATTCATCACCATTAAGGGCGATGACTGGGTACGTCGTGACAATGGAGACATTAGCGGTATCGTCGCTTTCACAGGCTCCAAGAAACAGGCCTATCACCAGCGTCAGCGTCGGTATAAGAAATTTTTTCATCGTTCTCAGGTTAACAGGTTAATTGGAAGGATTCCACCAGGTCCGTTGGATCACCGACTTCTGCCCGCCGATGGCGCTCAAATTCTCAGCGTTGTTGGAAAGCTCCGTTGAGGTATAGGGTAGCCGTCTCGGGAAAACACCTCCGGTTATATTGTTGGGAGTAATGGTGAAGTGATCGGGAAATCCCGTCCTGAGGCGCTCAAAATGAGACTCCAGGCTGTTGAAGTTGGCACAGGCGATCCATTTCTGGAAGATAATAGACTCGACTCCATCATATTCATAGGGGCCACCCGCTCCGTAAAGCGCAGCTGCACCCGACACACCATGCTTTTCGAAGTTGGCTTCGATACCTTCCTGGTACAGTGCCGCTGCGTCGCCAGCTACGCCGAACCGCTCCACAGCTTCCGCTTGCAGGAACTTGCTTTCCGCCGCACTCATGAACACGACGGGGTGCGTAGGACCAACAGCAGGCTGCGACAGGCTGACGTGGTTTTGGAAGCCCGTGTTGCTGTAATCGCCCTGGTCGAGCCCAACGTGACCGCCTCCTGCTTCAGGCGTATTGAAGATCACATTAACCCTCGGATCTCCCGCAGCAATCAGCGTCTCTAACAGCGTGTTGCTGGCTGCCACGTCTACATTGCCACGACCGTTGCCCGCTGAGGAAACCTGAACGGCGTAGTAGGGATTCCGAAAATCCTCGACGTCGACATACTCAGCCATTTCCGCATCCACATCGAGAAACTCTGCACCGGAATTAAACAATTCCGTGATGCCGGCCTGGGCAACCTGAGGTCGCGCTGCCGTTTGCCGCATGTAGATCTTCAGCTTGAGCGTATTGGCAAACCGAATCCAATTGGCCATATCGCCCTGGAATACCATGTCGTCTCTGCCCGGCTGCATCGATGTGAAAGCATTCAGGTCTTTCGAGAGCGCTTCATTGATGCGGACGATGAGATCATCATAGATTGCGTCTCCATCATCGAAGGCTGGTGTGGTGTCTTCGCTTCCGCGCAGCGCTTCGAAATAAGGAACCTTGTCGTACAGGTCAACGAGCACCTGGTACGTATAGGCTTTCATCACCTCCGCCATCAGGTAGTAATTCCAGTTCTCTTCTTCAGCAGCACGCTGAGATACCCAGTTAAGGTCATTCAGTGCTCCGGAATAGAGTTCCGAATACTCGCGGTCGTATTGCGTTTCTGTGATGTTGTAGTCGTCGATAACCGCGTATTGATTTGCACCGGTCGATTGCGTCCAGTGTTGCGACCAGAAACTGCCCAGGATCTGCCATTGCCCTCCAAGCGTAAAGGCCACTGAACTGATTCCCGCAGGGAATACCAGATTGACCGTCGCCTCCGAAGGATTGTTCGGATCAGTGTTGATATCCAGATAGTCATCGCACGCTGTAGCCACCGTCATCAGCAGTGCAAGCAGCGTCATAAACTTATATTGTCGTTTCATACAGAAATTCGTTGAAAAGGTTAAAGCGTGATCCTGAGGTTGACACCGTAACTCCGGGTAGTCGGCCCGGCTCCAAACTCACCGAATTCTGACTCGATGTCATTTCCGAATGTTGTGGATTCCGGATCGACGAAGATGTTTTCTTCAGGTACCCACAGAAGGAGATTCCTACCGATAAGGCTGATTTCCACGCGCGTGAGCGGCGTCCGCGAAATCAGGGTTTGCGGTAACTGATATGAAAGCACAACCTCTCTCAGCTTGACGAACGACTTCGACACGATAAAGGACCGGTCGAGATCGAAACCACCGTTACCCCAGAAGCTTACCATTGAAAAATCTGTTTCACTTATGGGTATTGTGTTTTCAGCATACTCCCCAGTAGGATTGCCGTCGCTATCGACAACCTGCACGACTGAGTTGGGTATCACGAATGGCCTGCGGTCATTGTACAACGTAGGCGGCGTCGTACCAGCAAAGTACACCAGTGTGGCAGTCCGGCTATACAGTCCACCACCATTGCGTACATCGAATGTACCTGACAACGAGAGCCCTTTATACGACAGACGGTTGGTTACGCCACCGATCCACCTGTAGTTTGTGTTGGCAATAATCTGCTTGGCGGGATTGGGAATGGGAAGCCCGCCTGCATTGACAACTGTTCTACCCTGAGGGTCGAGCAAAGGTATGTTGCCCTGAATCTCAAATGCAGGACCACCTACCCGGGCAATGAGTTCATTTCCATTGAGTCCACCAAGGCTAATCTGGGTGGGACCGCCGAGGTCTTCGATCCGCGAAATGTTGCGGGCCCAGTTCGCTGAGACATCCCACCGGAAGTTCGTCGTCATGACCGGAGTAGCCGTCACCAGGAGTTCAATACCCTTGTTGGACAGCTTGGCGATGTTCATCACCTGAACCGTGTATCCCGATGATGCCGCCACCGGCACTTGGATGATATTATCCTTGATGTCGCGCTTGTAGACTGTAGCGTCTATGCCCAGACGGTTGCCGAAGAATCTGAGATCGACGCCGAGTTCTGTCTCAGTGGAGATCTCCGGTTGCAGCGTGGGGTTGCCGATAGTGTTCGCCACCTCGAAACCAGGAATGGCCTGTGCATAGGGCGCATTGTTGGTTATAAAGCCGTCCGTATGCGTACCGGCGATAAACACAGACTCGACAAGGTAAGCCGGGGCGTCCTTTCCAACCTGCGCCCAGCCTGCCCTGAGTTTCGCATAGGAAAGCGTATTGCTTTCAAGTCCGAAGGCCGAAGTCAGGTCAAGTCCCAGGTTGACGGACGGATAGAAAAAGGACTGATTGCCTTTGGGCAACGTTGACGACCAGTCATTGCGACCGCCGATAGTAACGAATGCGTAGTCCATATACCCCAGCGTTGCCTGAGCATACACGCCGACGAGCCTGCGCATACGTGTGTCGGTACGAGACTGCGGCGTGTTCGCAGTGTTCGCGATATTGTAGTATTCCGGAATGACCAGGTCATTGATCTTCGTGAAGATATTCTGCGTCCTGCGTTGATTCACGTTCCACCCAACAAGACCAGTGAGGCTGAACGTCGAATTGAGGTCCTTGTTAAAGTTCGCAATAACATCAGAGTTAAACTCGCGATAGTATAGCGTCTGTATACTGTAATTACCGGGATTGGAATTTCCTGCGTTAGGCCCCGTGATGACCTGTTTGGGTACCCATTGTTCCCACTCCGTTGTGGAAACGTCAGAACCCACACGTGCCGTGAAGTCAAGCCAATCAGCCGCCTTATAGGTCAATTCAAAATTGCCGAAGAGGCGGTCGATTACGGACTCCGATCCATATTTCTTCAGAACGTACCACGGGTTGTTGGCGTACTGGGTAAAATACCCGTTCAAGTCGTTGAAGGGATTGTCAATGTCTTCAAGTTCCAGGATCGGGATATCACGAGGAACCTGCAACAAGCTGCTGTATACGGTCGCACCCTGTCCGGTGGGTACAAAGCTATAATCTGATCGCGCGTAGTTAAGAGAGGCCGAACTCGTAATTCGATCCGTGATGTCAGCCGAGCCCCGAACGGAGAGCGTGTTGCGGTCGTACGAATCTACGTTCGTCGGGAACACGCCATCGGCATTCACATTGGAATAAGAAATGTAATAGTGCGCGCGATCACTGCCGCCCTGCAGCGATAGCGAGTTGGTCCAGTTGCGACCAATTTCATAAAACTCCTTCACATTGTCCGGTAGGGCGACAAACGGCTTTACGCGTTGCTGGTTGTTTACGATTCTTCCCCAGGGACGAAGCTGGCCGTCGAACTTGGGTCCCCAACTGGTGTTTTCCTCAAGATCGGTCGAACCGAAAAAGCCTTGCCCTCTTTCGTTCTGGAAGGTTGGCAACTTGAGAACACCTTCCGCCATGAACGACGATGAGAACTGCACCTCTCCTAATTTTCCGCGAGCGGCGGCGTCCTTACCTTTTTTTGTGGTGATGAGAATAACACCAGATGCTGCCCGCGAGCCATATAGCGCGGATGCTGCCGCGCCTTTCAGCACGGTAACGGACTCGATGTCTTCAGGATTGATGTCGTTGACCCGGTTTCCGAAGTCGGACGCACCGTTAAGTACATCGTCATTGATCGGATCGGCAGAGTCTGTTCCTGTAAATGAGTTACTTACAGGCACTCCATCCACAATATACAGAGGATTGTTGCCTCCGCTAAGCGACGTAAAGCCGCGAACGATGACCTTGGTGGAGCTTCCCGGTGATCCAGAACTGTTGGTCACCTGTAAGCCTGCCACCTTACCCTGCATCGAGTTGAGCAAACTGGCGTTGCGCCCCTGCACGATCTCAGTAGCGTCAAGCTTTTCCACGGAGTAGCCGAGCGTACGGGATTCACGCTCCACTCCCAGCGCAGTAACAACCACTTCACCCAACTGACGGATGTCTTCCGACATACGAACATCGATCGTCGTACGCCCGCCGATGTCGACCTCCTGGGTAACAAGACCGATAAATGAAAAGATTAGTGTTCCCCCTTCCTGAGGGACCGACAGGCTGTATCGACCGGCAACATCAGTGACCGTGCCTGAGGTAGTACCCTTAACAACAACGTTTACCCCCGGTAGGGGTGAACCATCCTCCTCGGCAGTAACCGTCCCTGTCACAGTGCGTTCCTGGCCGAATACCTGATTCGCAGCCAGCAGAACGACCCATCCCAATAGTAAAATTTTCTTCATGCGTTTAGGATTTTGAAAAGAAATCGACTTCCCTTCCTCCTTTGTAAGGAGCATCTCAAAACTCACAAAAGGGTATCCGAAAAGAATGACCAGGGAAAGGGTATTTTGACCCTATTCAAATCACGCAAATAGTGGTAAAAGCAACCCCCAAAGAGCCGCGTGTCATCTGCTTTTGCCTAATGTCGCTTACCAGAAGAACGCGTAGAGGAAGGCGCAGATGAGAAGGATGATGCTGCTTCCGATATTGAATGCAGGGGACGTCCGGAAAAGATCCCTGCTGAGAGGAATACCTTTGGGGTCCGCCGCACCGCGTCCCTGGAGTTGGCTCACCACGACAATGATCAGGATGGAAAGAATCGCGGTGATGAACATCTGGTTCATGAATGGAATGTTGACGAAGATGGGCGCGTCAGACCAGCCTTTCGGACCTACCTTGAAATACAGGGCGATCGGTACCGAAGCGATGACCCCCCATATAGCGGCACTGTTTGTAGCGCGTTTCCAGAACAGCCCGGTCAGGAAGACTGCCAGGATGCCGGGGCTAACGACACCTGTGAATTCCTGGATAAACTGGAATGCCTGCCCCAGGTTGCCCAATGCCGGCGCGATGGCCATAGCTATGACAAGTGCAACGACTACTGAAATCCGGCCAACAAGAACAGTCTGGCGGTCTGTCGCCCTCCGGTTGATGTAGGGACGGTATATGTCCATCGTAAAGATGGTCGCTGTGGAGTTGAGCATGGAGGCCAGTGATGACACGATGGCTGCTGTGAGCGCCGCGAGAACGACACCCTTGAGGCCTATCGGAACCAGCTTCTGAATGAGCCACGGTGCCGCATTGTCGTTAACAATAGCGCCAACAGCACCGAACGACGGGTCGACGGATTCAGCTGTAAGTTGTCCTGAGGCGTCAGCATTCATAACGTAGGCAATGATCCCGGGAATGACCACAATGAGCGGAATGAGAAGCTTCAGAAACCCGGCGAAGATGATTCCCTTTTGAGCTTCATTGATACTCTTTGCTGCAAGCGTTCGCTGGATAATGTATTGGTTGAAACCCCAATAGTAAAGGTTGGCAACCCACAAGCCTCCGACAAGCACCGACAATCCCGGAAGATCCCACCACGCGTCGCGTCCGTCCGGCGTAATGATCTCGCCAGGCGAAAGTATCATGGAAAACTTGTTGGGTACCGTCTCATACACATGAATAAACCCATCCCAGATCGAACCAGTAGGCGATACGTGTTGCAGCGCGAGCACTGTTGTGACGAGACCACCCGCCACGAGGAGCACCACTTGTACCACGTCCGTCCACGCCACGGCCGAAAGACCGCCCCAAAGTGAATAGGCAGCAGCAAAGAGTCCCAGTCCGATAATGCTGTACATCATCAGCGTTCCATCGCCGGTGCCTACGATCGTATCGAAGGCGCGAGCGCCCAGGTACATTACAGAGGTGAGATTGACGAGCACGAATAGCGCAATCCAAAACAGCGCAAGAATGGTCTTCAAATTGGTGCTGAAGCGCTTTTCGACGAACTCGGGAATGGTGTAGATCTCTTTGCGAATAAAGATGGGAAGGAAATACTTGCCGACGATGATCAGGGTGATGGCAGCCATCCATTCGTAAGAGGCTATGGCGAGCCCGATAGCAAATCCGGATCCGGACATACCGATAAACTGCTCCGCTGAAATGTTGGCGGCGATCAGCGAAGCTCCGATAGCCCACCAGGGCAGCGACTTTCCGGCAAGGAAATAGTCAGTTGCGTCGCGTTGATGGCCTTTTGCACCGCGGGATACCCACAGGCCGATCGTGAGTATCAAAAGGAGGTAACCGACAAATAGGCCCAGGTCGAGTGGCGCAAGCGACATAATATGCGATACGGATTGGTACGTGCTGCCTAAATATATGCGTTTGCAGCAAAATCGCTATCCTGAAGACGGTAAAAGAAGACGGTAAAAAGGGAAGCCCGCTTCACACGAGAACCAAATCGCTGCTTTTGAGGTTAATTCAGCGACCCCCCGTTACACAGTATACACCTAAACCTACAGCAAAAAATGGGATTATAAGACTGTACTTCATTGCTGCACTTACTTACCTCCTAACTGTTTCAACGTACACAGTATCCTTCGGCCAAATCGTTCTGCCCATAAAGGAACATCGGGGCATAGTGTACGTCGAAGGCCTGACGCTCAATGGTAAAGCAGCAAATTTTGTATTGGACACCGGATCCAGCATCAACCTTTTGGATACCTGCAAGGAGAACGACTATTCGTTCGCCGTGGCCAATGAAAATGGTAGTCTTGTGGGAACCGGAGGCATGGCCAAACGCTATGCAGTGCGTGAATACACATTGACTGCCAATGGCGAAAGTATTGGCGTTCATTTCCACGCCATGGACATGAACGAAATATTCCGGCAGCACAAGGGACTCAACTTCGCCGGATTGTTGGGCGTGCCTTTTTTCAAATTCAACAAGGTTGTTATCGATTATCAGAATATGACACTTACCATCAATAAACCAGGGTAAGCACAATAAAGTCAAAAAAAAAGCCCTCCCACCTGGAGGGCTAAATCCTTCGAAAACTTTTCATTAACCTAAACTTATGAAGAAATTCCTACAAGATGTAGATGAAGGATT
>JAJJPK010000114.1:0-17140 GCA_032907565.1 Cyclobacteriaceae bacterium
ATCGTAAGAATATCGGGTAACTCAGGCCAGGGGTCGGCTTTGGCTGGATCGTAGTTGGCTGGGTTGGCTCCGTCCGGGTTGCCGCTATATCCCGGCCTCAGCGACGTGATGCCGAGTTGCTCCATCATATTCTTGTGATCTTCCGCGGTTGTGAAGGTTACGGGAGGAGGGAGTGCATTCCGGTTTTGCGCCGTAACGCTCGCGGATAGCAACAGCAACGGGATGAACAATCGCTTCATAGGAGGTCTATTTTCTTTCGAATGCTTTCTCAATCAGGAATCGCCTGTCACAAATCAACCCCAACGAGTCGCTCTTCGGTCGCGATCTTCCGGCGTAAGTTATTTCTTTTTTTGCGGGAAAGTGAAGGCATCACATACCGCCCGAATGCCAAATGGTGCCGTTAAAATTGTTGCGTAAACAAATGTGTTGCCGGGCCAGGATTATTTGAAGAACTCATCCACGTGAATCTCCCACGGTACCCGGTCGGCATCTTCAAACCGGACATGTACCTGGATGACATTGCTGTGCATCAGCTTGAGACTATAAAAGTCAAAGTCGCGAAACAGCACGTAGCCACCCCACGTCCAGGGATGGTCGCCCGGAACGTACACATATACATTGTGAGAAGTACCCCTCGGACCCGTAGATACGCCACGGATTGTCTGCATCGAATCATCCCATTCGCACGATTCAAGTTCCACAGCGCCCTGCATTACGTGCCGGTCGGTGGAGAGAGATTGAGGCGTGCCGGTCTTCGCATGCAACGCAAGAAGTCGTACGCTCCCGCGAGGCACGTTGATCGTAATGCTTCCTTTTATTTCACCGACAAATTCCTGTTGCCAAAAGTCGAAAGCCAGGTAAGTCTTTGTCGGGTCCAAACGGAGACGCGCTAACGGAAAAGTGTAGTCGATGGATTCCGTGAGACTGGGATTAAAAAAGGCTGCGACAGTCCATTCTCCGAATGGTTTCACGACCCGGGCAGCGAATGCGTATTAAATACCGCCGTCGAACACGTCGATGGGAAACGATGAATTGAAGGTTCCGGATTTACTGGTGTTTCATATTATGCGGTTATGGAAAATTATCCCCTAACCGCTTTCCCGAATGCTTCCCAGTCAAACCCCGTCTCCACCCGGTTGTGTCGTAACGCCGGGATCTGCGTTGTGATCAGCAATGTGGTTCCACCCATATCAGCGCGATGGTATTGCGGGATGTGGCGCTTGATGGCTTTAACCAACGTAAACTGTGCGTTGGGGAAGTGCGTCTGCACCGACGCCTTTAACGTGTTGATGTTGTTCATGCCAAAGAAGAGTACCAGCTCCGGTTTATAGATGTCGATATTTGAGAGAAGTTGCTGAATGCGTTTAGGGTACACCTGTTCCTCGTATGTTGTCCGCGATCTGATGAATGCAAGTCCGGGTAGGTCAAGCCAGCTGTAGTACCATCCGTGATGATGTGCGCTGGGAAGAGGATATAGTTTTAGGAGGGCTTCGTTGCCCGCCGTGGGCGACGCGAACGTATACTTCTGATAGTCGATATACGAGGGCGGGGACTCATTGCGGAAAGCGTACTCAAATGCGGCAAGGTTTTTCCAGACGGTATTGGCCGGCGCGTGTTCCCCGAAGCGATAATCGTAAAGTGTGCGATAGGACTTTGCCTTCGGACCTCCCCAGCGCAGCGTAACCGCACGGTACAGGTCGCGTATGTCACACAATGCATCGCCTCCGGGTTCAGGATGATGGGTCTTGAAGTACGTTATTCGTTCCGCTACATCTTCCGGTAGTTCGCCACCTCCTTCCTCGTAGGCGACAAACCAAAATCGAGCGTGCCACGACCCATACCCGTAAAAGCTATCAATCCAATGACGAAGTGCCTCTTCTTCAATGAGCATATGGGGAAAGATAGGAAGAACGATCGAAAGAATTGGTCACCTGCCGACCGTCGTCAAAGACACCTTGCCTATCGACGATGTTCTCAGGTAATTTTCATCGGGATAATACATGAAGAGCAGCGTCTTGCCCGCCACGTCGCGGATGAGTTCCTTGTGAATATTGTAGGGTATGGCGGGACAACCCAGGCTTCTACCGAGCCTTCCTACTTTCTGAATAAATGATTCACTGACATAGTCCGCCCCGTGCATGACAATGGCACGTGTTTCAGCCTGATCGTTGATGCTCTTTTCGGCGCCGTGGAGCCTAAGCGACAGCCCGTGTTTGCCGTAATATATATCGCCGGTAATATAGAATCCCAGGCTGGTTTGATTCGAGTTGATCTTGTTGGAGAAGCGTGTGGCGTACAGCTCACCGCTGTTTCTACCGTGCGCCACCAGGGAATGGTAACGAATTTTTTGTTTGGCCAGGTCAATAACCCACAGCCTGCGTTCGCTGGAAGCCTTCCGGAGGTCGACGATTGTGAGGATTTCTTTGTCGGAAAGTTTGTTCTGCCGTTTCAATTGATAGTAACCCGCCAGGGCGCGGCGGAGCACGTCTATGTCGGGCTTTTCGGAAAAGGCTAGTGAATGATACAAGGACTCCGCAAAACGGGCAGCCGAATCCGCAGGAATGGCCTGGGTTGACGCCGGGATAAACAGGACCGCCCAGAATATGCCTGCCCGGACCCGGCATGACAAGGAAAAAAAGCGCATAGCAATGGTTTGATACAAGACAAACCAAAGCAAGCAAAAAGTTCCAAATATTGTTATGCCCCCGGCCTTTTTTGGGCAACAACCGGTGCCGATTGATAGTACTCTTTGATCAATTTTTTGTCGTGGCCATAAACGTCGCCGTACTGCTGCAGTGTCTTGCCGTCATAGGTGACCGTGAAATACCGGATATGAATTGGCAGTGGCTCTTCCAGGTCGATCCGGCGCATGGTTTTGGTTTCCAGGTAACCCGAGATTTGCTTCGAACTGTATCGGGTATAGTTTTCAGCCAGGTAGTGGGCAAATTGAACGGCCTTTTCCATACGTATGCATCCATGGCTTCGTGCCCGATTTTCATACCGGAACAGGCCTTTGGCATTTGTGTCGTGGAGCAAGACCGAATAGGGATTGTCAAACTGAAATTTTACGACTCCCAACGCGTTGTGTGTTCCTTCGCGCTGCCTCAGGAACACCGGGAAGTTCCTTTGATTGTAGGTATCCCAGGGGAGGGTGTCATAACGAAGGACGTTTCCGTTCCGGTCGAGTACGTCCAGGTTATTCCGGGGAATGAACGAAATGTCCTTTTTGATCGCCGGCAAGTATTCACCCACGGCGATACTGCGCGGCACGTGCCAGTAGGGGTACACGGTAAAGCACTCAATGGCGCTGCTAAAGATGGGTGTTGGCTTCCCCGGTGCTCCAACAATAGCCCTTGACTGAATGACCTCCTTCTCGTTTCTGAAGACGGTCACTTCAAACGCAGGAATGTTGACCCAAACGTAGTCAGGTCCCCAGGCGCTCTCTTCCCAACGCCATCGCTCAAGGTTGATTTCCACTTTTTTGATGAGGTGTTGTGCGGGAATGGAATCAGAAGTCACGCCATCCAGCAGCGCTTGTTTGTGCGCGGCGCCAAGGGTATCATAAATCGACGCCAAAGCGGAGCGAAGCATCTGATATCCTTCATGTGCCGGTTCCCGCAAAGCGAGATAGGCACGGATGTCCGCCGGAGTTGCCAGCCGAACAGAACCTTTCAGCAATGTCGAGTCGGCAACGAGGGGCTTCAGTCTCCCATGGCTGACGTGGGAGCTAAGCGTGAAAAGCGCATCGGTGAGCAAAGCGTCCAGCCGCATACGCGCCTCGCAGTTCTGGTTATTTCGTATTGCCGTTATCTCGCGAAGGTGATATTCCTGGGGAAACAATCCATACAACCGCGCCGATTGAATCACATCAATCATGGCGTCGACACTTGCACTGGAACCCTGTGGACCATACCAGTGCATCCCAAAGTTGCGCGACTTGTAAAAGTCGTATACAGCGGAACTCTTTAGGTTTCGATAGGTTTCTGCAGCAGAATCTGCCGGCATAATGGTACAGGTGTCGGGATTGACAAATTGGTCCACCTGAGCCGTGTCAACGTTGCGCTGCCGCGCCAGATCCATCTTGCACGACGAAAATAATAATGGCATACCTGCCACCGTCAGAAGTGCCAAATACCTGCAAATATGTCGGAGAAATGCAATCATATTCCACAAAACCAGTCCAAATAAGTATACGCAATTCGCAGGCCAGGGAACATGACAACCGGCAGACGGCAACATGACTCCTATCAGGCCACTGTTCTTCTTATTCTACTCATGTTTTGCCGTAGAAAGACGGAGGCAAATCGTTACTTTTCGGAAACGCTTTACTATGATCGTTCACCTGATCGACGGAACCTACGAGCTATTCAGGCATTTCTATGGCCAGCGTACATTCAACAAGGGGAAAGACAAACCGCTTGGCGCTGTTACGGGTGTGCTCAACGGTATATTGCAGATGATCGATGAAGGCGCAACTCATATCGGTGTTGCTACCGACCACGTCATCGAATCTTTTCGCAACGAGTTGTGGCCCGACTACAAAACCAGTGAGGGTATGGATCCGGCATTGCTTGCTCAATTCCGACCGTTGGAAGATGCGCTGACGGCAATGGGTATCGCCGTATGGCCGATGGTGGAGTTGGAAGCCGACGACGCGCTGGCGTCCGCCGCGTTTCTTGCATCGGCAGATAAGAATGTGGATAAGGTCTGTATCTGGACTCCCGATAAAGATCTGGCGCAATGTGTTCGTGGCGATAGAATTGTTCAGATTGATCGCAGATCCAAAGTGATTCGCGATGAAGAGGGCGTACGCCGAAAGTTTGGTGTCGAGCCCATACGCATTCCCGACTTCCTTGCCTTGGTTGGCGACAGCGCCGACGGATATCCGGGTATTTCGGGAATCGGAAAAGTCAGCGCAGCGCGCCTTGTGAATGAATACGGCGCTATTGAATCGTTCCCCGAAAATGTGCTCGGGGAAAAGCGCGACCTCGCCTTGTTGTTTAAGACGCTCGCCACATTGCGCACCGATGCGGAAGTCTTTGACGATGTAGATGACCTGCGGTGGCGTGGACCCCGGCAAGAATTTGCGGCGTTTACTACAAAAGCAAAAGATCCCCGTTTACTGAAACGGGCAAACACACTTTCCGAACGAATCGAAAGTTCAGAATAAGTTAGTGACTGTGGCCTGTCATTTCATCGCCACCCTGCAGCACAAATTCAGAATGCAGCAGGTATGCACCCGATACGGCTACTGTGTCGCCCTCGATTAACCCCTCCGTTATTTCGATTAGGTCAGGTCCTTCCAGGCCGGTCTTTACTGCCTGGGGTTGAAACGCATGCCCGCCGGTTGCCAGATAAACACGCGCGCCATGCTCGTCCCTGATCACTGCATCAGGAGGAACAGCGAGGGCGCTATGCGAAGCCTGGGTGATATGCACCTGGGCAAATTGTCCGGGACGAAGCGTACCGTTCGGATTGTCGATCCGTGCTCTTAGTATCGTTACCTGTGTGTTGCTTCTGAACTCCGGACTCAGGAAAATCACCGTAGCTTTTGTTGCAGGCGCTGCACCTTCCGTTGTGACTGTAATGGTATCGCCGATCTGCACGTTCGCATCCTCACCGGGATACAATTCCGCTTCAACCCACAGCGAGCGGGTGTCCTCAATTCTGAAAAGCGGACTGCCCTCCGCTACGTACGCACCTTCCACGACACTAACCTGGTAGACCGTGCCCGACCGCGGCGCCCGGAACACCACTTCGGGCTTAACGTTGGTGCCGTTCAGTTGTTCGATTTGTGCAGAGGTAAGTCCAAGCAGCATCAGCTTTCTTTTTGCCGCCTCGAGAAACGATTGGTATCTTTTCTCCGTATGCCCCAGCGCTTCGTATTGCTCTTTGGCGAGAAGGTACTCCTGCTGTAACGTAAGGAGTTGTTCGCTGTACAGTGTGTAAAGCGGCTCACCCTGCCTAACGACCCTGCCGGTTTCTTTGATGAATACTTTTTCTACCCGGCCAGCGGCGCGGCTGCTGACCACACCAGTTTGCTGTTCATCAAGCGTAAGCATTGCGTTGACGACTGTCGTGCGCCCAACCCGTTGCCAGGACACTGGTGCAAGTGTAACATTCGCCAGTTTGAGTTGCGTGGCCGTCAACATGATGTGATGGTCATCGGCGGCTGCGTGGCTAACGCGAACGAGATCCATTCCACATATCGGGCATGTGCCCGGTGCGTCCTGCACGATGTTTGGATGCATGGGGCAAGTGTAGGTGTCGTCATTGTGCACATCGTGAGATGTGCTTGCATCGTGCCCTGCGTGGCGTTGGTTGGAGGAACAGCCCGTAAGCAGTATGATACACGCGAATGTCAATCCAACGATTTTCATATCATTCAATGGGTTTTATGAAACTTTCACTGTCGACAAGAAATTGGGCGTTCGCCGCAATCGCATCCGATGTAGCGAGGCCACTTTTGATTTCGATCATGCCATCTGAGGCAATTCCCGTATGCACAACTCTCGGTTTTAATACCCCGCGTTGCTGAACGAACACAATCCGCTGTGTACCGAGGTCCAGTACCGACTCCCGTGGCACCCAAAGAGCCTCCTGCATGTCGATGTGAATGCGCCCTCTCACCAGGGATCCGATACGAAGACTTTGACGCGCATCTGCATACACGCGCAGCTTTGTAAAGGGCTGGCCTTTGCTGACGAACGGCTCGGCAAAGTCGATCGTGACGTCTTGCATCTTCCCACCGCCGACGCTGAGTTGTGCTTTGCTCCCCGCCCGCACATTGTGCGCCGTGGTACCAGGCACATTGAGTTCGATGCGTAGTGCTTTGGAATCTACTACCGTAAACAGCGTCTGTCCGGCCGACACATAGTCGCCTGCCCGGACAAGTTGATCGCTGTCTAAAGGGGACTGCACTGACGGCGCGGTTGACGGTGCATTGTTCATACCATCCATCATCCCGCCTCCGGATGCGTTGGCGGAGGGCATGGGTGTAGTGGGAGGAGGCGTTATCCTGCCTGTTGTGACATACCCCGAATAGGGGCTATAAATACTGACGGTTGGGTTTGCCTCTCGACTCGTGACGAGCGCATCGATTTGAGCAATAGCCATGCCCAGCAATTCCAGCTTCCTTCGGGCCGCATCAATGAGGGCAGTGTTGTCGGGATCGCTCTCAAGCAGAAAGATCAATTCGCGCTGCGCTGTGTTGAGTTCCGGACTGTAAATGTCCGCTACCTTTTGCCCAGCCTTAACCGGCTGTAGTTCGTAAGTCAGGTATACCCGTTCAAGACGGCCTGATACCCTCGCAGGTATTGTGTGCAGGTTCCTCGTATCGTACGTGACAATGCCCTCGACAGCGAGATCAACGGGCATCGACTTGAATTCACCCCGCACTGTTTTCACCGATGCGATGACCGCTTCGTCGGGAGACTTCAGCATGCGGGATAATTCCGGTGTCATCTCCAACTCTTCGCCGGGTCCTCCTTGCCGCACGAGCTCCATGCCACACACTGGACATGCGCCCGGTTGTGGAGAGGTTACGGTCGGATGCATGGGACAGGTATAGATCACTTCTTCTGCAGTGTGGTCGTGCCTGTTACACGATGCGAGCATCAGCGAGAGAAGAAGGACAAGAGTCCAGGCATTATTTTTCCAGTTCCTTGTCATATTCTGAGATCATCAGGTAATACATTTCCATCTTTTCCAGGTATTCCATTTGAGCGGCGTTGAGTGCCTCCCAGGCGTCGATGACTGCCGGCAGTTGCTCCTGGTTTTCTTCGTAGGCCACCATGACGGCCCGGTGATGTCGGCGCAGAGCAGGAATGATTTTCGACTGGTAGTTTTGTAGTTCCTGTTCAGTTGCAGTGATGCGTGCGCCAAGTGCGATAAGCCGTCCGCGCGCTGCGACCAGGATGGCTTCACGTTCGTCCTTCATGGCCTCGACATCGAATTGCATGCCTCTAACTTCCGACCGATACATTCGCGACGACCAGGGCGCGATCGGTATCGATACCATAGCCATTGCACTGAACGACTTGGGCATTGAGCCAACGGGTTGCATGTGGTCGATGCGTATTCGGAAATCCGGTTTCGCCTGAACACGCCGCAGTTCTTCGTTGAGTCTCATGGTGCGAATAGACTCTTCGAGTTGCCTTACGTCACTGCGCCGGGCACCCAACGCAGCCGTGTCGGTCAGGATTGGATCGGGTTCGAAGGTCACCTGCATTGTTGTGTCAATCATCATGGGGGCGCTCATCGGCAACGCCATCAGGGCTTGCAGCCGATGGCGAAAGGACTCGATATCGGATTTTGTGACAGTGATCTTGTTGTGCACTTCACCAAGCCGTCCTTCCGCGCGGTAGATGCTGCTAAGACTTGCCTGGTTGTACGGGTACCGGATTCGGCTCAGGCGAAGCATGAGTTCCATGATCCTTTCGTTCTCCGAGAGTACGGTCAGCCTCTTCTCCGCTACAAGCCATTGAAAGTATAGCGTCCTTGCCTCTGCTCGCAAAGCGTTGAGACGAACGGAGCGAGCTTGCTCCTCTACCCCGGATCGTGAATCCATGTACCGCTTGCTTGCGTTGAGTTTGGCCGGATTCGGAATGTCCTGCTCGAGGCTGAACATCCAGGAGCCTTTTTCGCTTTCGTGGGTGACGGTTTCATTTGGATAGGGCTTCATGAACGTGCCCACACCGACCATAGGCGCCATCCAGCTTCGGGTACCTTGCGCATACGCGTCGATAGCCCTAATGCGATTGTCGTACACTTCAAGCGCCGGATTATTGTTCTCGACGGCGGCGAGCACACTGTCCAGCGTCCACGTCTGAGCGGAGTTGTAAGTCCAGGCGAGGCACAAGCTCGCAGCCAGGAGTATCCTTTTAGTGTTGTACTTCATACACGTCAATTTTTCCGAATCGTCGTAATTCGTATTCTTTCGTCATAAGGAAGATCAGCGGCGTCACCAGCAGGATGTGGGTGGATGACGTAAGGACACCGCCGATCATCGGCAGCACAATCGGAATCATAACGTCGCTTCCAACTCCTGTCGACCAGAGGACGGGCGTAAGGCCGAAGAGCGCAACACAGACTGTCATCAGTTTGGGGCGCAGCCGTTTTGCCGCGCCCGCGACCACATACTCTTTCAGTTCATCGCGCGTAATTGTTTCACTGGAGTTACCACGCAATGCCACCAGCTGGCGCATCGCGTCGTTGAGGTAAATAACCATCACAACGCCGGTCTCGACGGCGATACCGAACAATGCAATGAACCCGACAGCTACGGCAACCGATAGGTTGACACCATAAAAGTATACCATATACGCACCGCCGATGAGCGCAAAGGGAACGGTAACCAAACTAAAGAACGCTTCGCGAATGGATTTGAACGCCAGGTACAGTGAGACGAAAATGATCATCATCACTACGGGGGCAACGATCAGTAGCGTGCGTTCTCCCCGAATGAGGTTTTCATATTGCCCGCTCCATTCGAGAAAATAGCCTTCAGGCAATGCGCCCAGGTTTTCATTCATAACGCGCATAGCCTCTTCCACCGTGCTTCCCAGGTCGCGATCACGCACGTTGAAAAGTACGGCACCCCTGAGCATGGCGTTTTCCGATTCTATCATCGCTGGCCCGTTTTCCAGTCGTATGTCGGCCACAGCCGACAACGGGATAAAGCCCATTGCACTCGTCTTGATGGGAATTCGTTCCAGGCGTTCAAGGCTGTTGCGGAAATCCTGCGCGAGTCGGACGCCGATAGCAAAGCGCTGGCGGCCTTCGATGGTCTGTCCTACAGGTGAGCCTCCGATGGCCGACTCGACGACAAGGTTTACGTCATCCACCGTGAGGCCATAGCGTCCCAGTGCATCGCGATCTATGTCGATGGTGAGATATTTTCCTCCAGTGATTGGATCAACATACAGATCGTGTACGCCGGGCACACCGGACAACACGTCCCTAACGCGCTGGGACACTGACGCGAGCGTGTCGAGATTCTGACCAAAGACCTTGACGCCGACATCGGTGCGTATGCCGGTGGCCAGCATGTTGATGCGATTGATGATGGGTTGCGTCCAGCCGTTCACTACGCCGGGTATGCGAAGTTTGGCGTCGAGTTCGCTAATGATATCCGCCTTGGTTATGCCCTCACGCCATTCGGATTTCGGTTTGAGCATTATAATCGTTTCGATCATGCTCATGGGCGCGTTGTCGGTAGCGGTGGATGCGCGACCTGCCTTGCCCAGCACTTTATCGACCTCCGGTACCGATTTGATGATCTTGTCCTGAACCTGGAGAATGCGCTTGATCTCAGCGTTGGATACATCGGGCAAGGTTACCGGCATGAACAGGATCGACTGCTCGTCGAGTGGTGGCATAAACTCCGTTCCGAGGTTGAGAAGGAGCGGAATACTGATAACCAGGGCGATGATGTTAACACCGATCGTGGTCTTTCGCCATTTCAGGCATGTGCGCAGTATCGGTTCGTAAACCCTTTCGAGAAACCGGTTTATCGGGTTTCTGTTTTCCCGGGGAAACCTGCCTCTCATGAACAGCGAGATAATTACAGGCGCGAGGGTAACCACCAGGATAGCGTCAACCACCATAATGAACGTTTTGGTATATGCCAGCGGATGGAACAGCTTTCCCTCCTGACCGGTGAGCATGAACACGGGAAGGAATGAAGTGATGATGATCACCGTCGAATAGAACACGCCCCTTGACACCTGTTTCGACGACCGCTCTATGATCGCCATCCGCTCCGATTCTTCAATCGGTTTGTAGTTTCTTTTGAATATCTTCCTGATCATACCATCAATATGTTGATGTGTTGATTGTTAATGTGTTGGTGTTGCCTGCCTACTGCCCACTATCTTCGTTCAGTTCGGCGAAGCGCTGCGACAAATGCTTATACGAATTCTCCGCCATAATAATCCCGTTGTCGACGATCACGCCGATGGCGAGCGCAATTCCTGTCAGCGACATGATGTTGGAAGTAACACCGAATGCATTCAGCAGGATGAAGCTTGTGGCAATCGTTATCGGGATCTGGATGATTATGCTCAAGGAGCTTCGCCAATGGAAAAGAAACAGGAGGACGATCAACGATACGACGATCATTTCCTCGATGAGTGTCGTCTTGATCGAAGAGATAGATTCTTTAATGAGTTCGCTCCGGTCGTAGACGATGTTAAACGCAACACCTTCCGGAAGGCCTCGGGCCACGTCTTCCATCTTGCGTTTGACGGCTTCGATGACCTCGTTGGCGTTCTCTCCATAACGCATCACCACGATGCCACCGACGACTTCCCCTTCACCGTCCAGATCAAAAATGCCGAGGCGGGCTTCACCCGTCATTTGTACTGTGCCCACGTCGCGGACGGTCACGGGCACGCTGTTGACGGTGGTGAGTGGAAGCCGTTCGATTTCCTCGACAGACTTAAGGTAGCCGCTGGTCTTCACGATATATCCGGTGCCGCTCATTTCAAACTTGCGGCCACCGGTTTCGTTGTTGTTCGAACGGATAGCTCTTATCACTTCCGGAACCGACAAGCCGTAGTAAGCGAGCTTGTTCGGGTTTAGCGTCACCTGGTACTGCTTCTGAAATCCACCGAACGACGCGACTTCACTTACGCCCGGCGTGTTTTGCAGCGCGAATTTTATATACCAGTCCTGCAACGCCCGCTGTTCACCCAAGTCCATGCCGGGCGCGTCGAGGGTATACCAGAGTATGTGACCGACACCAGTCCCATCGGGTCCCAGCGTAGGTGTGACACCCTGCGGCAGCAGTCGCGATGCGTAGTTAAGACGTTCGAGAACGCGCTCTCGCGCCCAGTAGATGTCTGTGTCATCATTGAAGATCACGTAGACGAAACTCATGCCGAACATGGAGGAGCCGCGCACGTATTTCACTTCCGGAAGCCCCTGGAGATTTGTGACCAGGGGATAGGTGACCTGGTCTTCGATGATTTGGGGACTGCGTCCCATCCATTCGGTGAAGACGATCACCTGATTCTCCGAAAGGTCAGGGATGGCGTCCACTTTGCTTTGTGTGACGGAGTACAGTCCGGCAGCAAACAACACAATAGCCACCAGCAGAACCAGGAAGCGATTCCGCAGCGAGAACGAAATCAGACTTTCGATCATAAGTTGAGAGACGATGTTTTGAAAAAAGACAGCAAGATCGTAGTCGCCGGATATGGCGATTACGGAAAGAGCAGGATGCTCCGCTTAAAGGGAAAGGTTCAGATCAGGAATACCTGGTGTTCGACGACAAGGTCGGGAGTAGGTAACGGGGGATGGTCGGCAAAGGAATATTCAGGCGTTATCGTCAAAGAAGGAACGACGTCACTGATCGGCACCGGAAGTTGAGCGGTGAGAAGGACGAAGCCTGCGGCGGTGAGGTCTTGCGACGAGACAGGTTTAAGATCGTCAGCTTCGTGAATGATAGTCTCGTCGTCGCAACAAGTGCTTTCCAGCTGACGATGGCAGGGCGGCAGACGCTGTTGCATCTCACAATTTTCCGCGTCGGTAAGAAACGCAATGTCGCTGGCCTCACCCATGCAGAAGTGGATGTCTACCGCAAATCGGGTAGACGACACCATCACCAGGGTGGCCAGTGACGCGATGACCTTGAGAACTTTCATCTAACCTGCAAATGTAACGATTTTGAGCGGAATCGGGCGTTACACTTTAACGGGAATAGATTGCATAATTTCGACGAGAGCGATCAATAGGGGGTATTTTCACTGCATTGGCGCTAAGACGCAAAGGCCCGGATAGCTATCCCAAAAGAAATCCATATAGTTCTTCAAGCTTGTCGAGCAGCGCCCGGGCGTCCGCTTTTTTTGTCGGCATCTTAAACGCTGGGATCCGCGTTGACTTCATGATGCGTTCAAGTGTGAACTGATCGGGTTTTAGGTCAGGGGTAATGTCATTCCATGACATGGGGACGGCGACACCGGGGTGGGAGCCGGCGAGGGAATATGGCGCGAGTGCGACTGCAGATTTTTCGTTGAGGTTATAGCCTACAGGCACCTTTCGGAATCCATTGTCGGCATCGGGTAGTGCCACAAGGTCGGGTACTTTGAGTTTGAGCAGACGACATATGAATTCAGCCGCGCCGTGAGCAATTTGGAAGTCGCGCTTGCCGTCGAGCGGAACATACAGGTGAAGTCCGGAGTTGCCATCCGACTTAACCCAGGATGGCAGCTTGAGTCCGTCGAGGATGCTTTTCGCTGCCTGTGCTGCTTCCGCGACCAGTGACCATTCCGTGTCAGCTCCAAGCGTGATGATTAGGTAGTCCGGTCGATCGAGCGATTTGATCTTCCCAGGCCGTGGAGCAAATGCGACGGCGCCGGCCTCCAGGAAGAAGAACAGGTGGTCGCGGTCGTTGCATTGAAGAAGTTGTTCCTTGTTGGCGCCGGCGGTTTGGATCCAATCCGGCAATTCTACCTTGTCTTCCGCGAGCGACGACGCGTTCGCAAATTGGCGCAGGCGACCGTTGCCGGCATGCCGGTAAATCACAACCGGCCGATCCTTCAGGAAGGGCAGGAGGTGGTCTGCTATCTTGTCGTAGTAGTCGAGAACGTCGCGCTTTGAAGTTTGCGGCAGGCGAAAGACGAGCGAATCGAGACCGGTGAAGAGGAGCTTGTGTTTAAGGCGGTAGTTGGGTTGCTTCTCCTCCTTCTTTGCGGGAGGTTTCTCAGAAACCTTCTTTTTTGCGGCGGGCTTTGGCTCGGTCTTCGGTTTTGTTCTTGGTGTTGTGGGCAGCGTGTACTTTTCGGTTTTCCCTTTTTTCCTGGTTGCAGGAGGTTCCGGAAGTGACGGAAATAGTTTGAGAACGGCATCGTCGAATTCGAACGGTGTTTCATCCCATTCCTTGTTGGAAGAGGAGTGAAAGTAGTATATGCCAGGTATTTCGTCGCTTTGGTATAGTTGATGGTTTGGGGATTTGAGGTTGTTCAGGACGGTCTGATACGTCATATCGTACAGCAGGTCCGCTTCTCCCTGTATCCCTTCGATGCTGATACGCTGTTCAAGGGTATGACCCGCGCGGGTGATGTAGAGGCGGACGAGCTTTTCCCGGCCGGGCCTGGTAAGGCAGTCTTCAATGATTTGTAGTATGGACTTATGCGCTTTGGTGTTTTTCCTGATTTGCACGCGTGTAACGGGTTCGTGACAAAGGTAGTGTTTAGGTCCTTACCGTGCCTCCGCCTGGGAAAATTGACGTATTGCGGGCGTAGTTTTTTGTCCGGACTCCTCCTAAATTGTAGGGTACATAAAAGTAACCCCCCATGAAATACGCAATCACCGGATCAGCCGGTAATATTTCCAGGCCATTGGTCGAGCGACTTTTGGCTGAAGGACATGATGTAACGGTTATTGGGCGGAGTCAGGAAAACCTCAAGCCCCTTGCCGATAAAGGAGCCAAGGCTGCCGTAGGTGCGGTGGAGGACGCTGCCTTTTTGAAAGACGCCTTTGCCGGTGTCGATGCCGTGTACACTATGGTTCCGCCTCAGGCTGCCATGGGAGAGAATGTGTACGAGCGGCTTGGTGCCAACTATGCGGAGGCCATCAAAGCCAACAATATCAAATACGTAGTGAACCTGAGTAGTGTAGGCGCACATTTGGCTGAAGGAGCCGGACCAGTAAATGGTTTGTATCGCACAGAACGGGAACTTAATAAGTTAAGTGATGCAAACGTTTTGCATCTACGTCCCGGATTCTTCTATGTGAATTTCTTCGGCAACATCGGTATGATTAGAAACATGGGTATCCTTGGCGGTAACTATGGTGACAGCAATGCGAAGATGATCCTTTCTTATCCCGGTGATATCGCTGAAGCAGTGGCGGAACTCCTTTTGCAGTTGTCATTCACGGGTCACGTCGTGCACTACCACGCCAGCGACGAGAGAACCTTAGGGGAAATTGCCCGCGTACTGGGAGTGGCTGTTGGAAAGCCTGACTTGCCTTGGGTACTCTTCACAGACGAGCAATCCTACGAGGGAATGGTCGGGGCCGGCCTTCCGGAGATCCTGGCTTCCAGGTATGCTGAAATGGGCCGTGCCATGCGGACGGGAATAATGTGGGAAGACTTCCAAAAACACCGGCCAGCCAAATTCGGAAAAACTAAATTGGAAGACTTTGCAAGAATTTTCGCTACAGTCTATAATGGGTGATGAAAATGAAAAAGAGGGGGTATCAATCCGAGCGCCAGACCCGGCCGGGGCCGAACGATTAGCTATTCGCTTCCGCACTGGGTGATGGAGGGAATTGCTTCGGCCATCGCCAGTTCATTTCCATCCACAATAATTTTTCCTTTCATGACAACATGGAGGCTGCAGAAGTAGGCGTCGCTTTGCGTTGCTACCATTTCCCATGATCCGCCTGCAGGTATCCTGGAGGATGTCCAGGCGTTTGTAGCTTCTTCCGTGACATCGTGTTCTACCATGTCTTTGTTGATCCAGACAATGGTGTCTCCTTTGCTTACGTACAGTACATCGGGAACGAACTTCATCTGCGATATTTCCACGACATGTTTTTTTGGAACGTTCCCGGAATCATCCGAAGAGGCTGCAGCGGGATCACCTTGTGACCCGCCGCAACCCGTAGCCAACGCTGCTATCAGCAGCGAACTCCAGAACAGTACGCGCATCACCTATTTGAGAGACTTTTGAACCATTTCGGCATGGGCGAGGTGGGTTTTCAGTGCGGGCACAACATTCTCCAGCAGTGCTTTAAGTTCGGCGTTTTCTGACTCAGGAATAAGAAGACCCTCCACCGCATCAATTACCGCCTTGTGGTAGGCAACCTCGTTGTCGATATAGGCTTTATCAAATGCGCGTCCTGATTTCGAACGCAATGTCTTTTTCGTTGTCTCCGCGTCGGACAACAGCTTCTTGCTTACGTCGTTGTCCTTCGGCGTAACACCCAGTTTCTTTACCAGCGCGGAGGCTTGCGCGATGACGGCGTTGTGGTCGCTGATCATCGTTTCGGCGAACTTGATGATCTCTGCATTCTTCGATTTTTCCTTGGCGATGTCGGCATACGCAATGTCAATCTGGTTGGCCACAACGGCTACAGACGCCACCTCGGCGTCAGAGAGTTTCGGTGCGTCCTGTGCGAACGAGGCTGTAACGCACAGCAGGCTGGATAATAGAATCCCACTCCAAAATGTTTCTGGATTTTTCATGATGAATAGTTTTGAATGACTTTACCTATTGGATGAGGAGGCAAAAGGAAGGTTACAAGGTTTGTAACGTTTTAGCACCCGATACTTTACCACCGAGGCACAGAGGACACTGAGTTCCACGGAGCCCCGATAATTATCGGGGTTTTTGGTGCGTCAGAAAGGTCCATGGGAAGTCGAATTCTGTTATGCAGGCCACCGCTTGTGCATGAAGGGCACAGGCGCCGCAAGCGGCGCAGAGGTTCACTCCAAAGATTCTTTCCCTACTGATACCTTTCACAAATGATACCTTGCACGAAACGACAACGAAGGTGCGACATTGCATCCACTAGCCCCATTCACTCTTTTCTCTGACGTTACACACCTGGCCTATTTTCCTGTTTCAAGCAACAACTCCGCTAGTTCGCGTGGTCTGGACCATTGCGGGTTGTGATCGGCTATTATTTCGATGTATTTGTAACCGCGGTCCCGGGCGCGTTTTGCAAACGCGGCGAAGTCGTCTTCAGCAGCGGTTTTGCCGGGATCTATGGTGAGAATGTAAACCCCTGGGAGGGATTTGGCTGCAGCGTTTTTCAGCGACAGCGGTTCGGTAAAGGTCTTGAGCGACTGCGGAACGTCCTTGGGATAAGGTTGTTCTGGACGCACCCACGCAGGTACAATCATTCCCTCTTTTTCCATGCTTTTCAGCCACTCGCCACCTCCTGGCATTGCTGATACCAGGCTTTCGCCGTCGACAGGTAAAAGCGCATCGAGATACACGAGCTTTCGAATTCGTTCCGGTATGCGTTCGGCGACGCCGGTGATCACCATGCCACCGTAGCTATGGCCGACGAGCACGATGTCCGTGAGCTTCTCGAACAGGATCATGTTCACGACGTCGTTGATGTGTGTCGAAAGGGTTATCTCAGGTGACGCCAGGTGAACGCGCTCACCTTGACCCGTGAGAGA
>JAJJPK010000115.1:0-48631 GCA_032907565.1 Cyclobacteriaceae bacterium
GGATATCCAACCCTTTGTCGGTGATTTGAACCTGTGTGAGAGGGTGCAATGCAGCTCCACACGACCTAGGTTCACTCGTCCACTGCCGGCCGATGTCCCAGAAATTGCTGTTAACCACCGTATCCGGAATATCCTTCAGCAATTCGATGCCAAAGTCCATCTTCAGGAAGGTATATCCTTCCTCAAAAATGCGTTTGTCCACCCGCGCGGCGAACTCTTCTTCGCTCCGCCCCTCCGGTGTATCTGCGTACAGGCGAACTTTATCCCTGTATTTTCCTCCGAGAAGTTGATAACAGGGCACGTTGTATGCCTTGCCGACAATATCCCACAAAGCCATCTCCACAGCACATACGCCGCCGCCTTGTCGGGCGTGAAAACCAAACTGTTTGATGCGCTTGAAGATCATCTCGACGTTGCAGGGATTCATGCCGAGGATCCGGCTTTTCAGAAACAGTGCATAACGCCACGATGCTCCGTCGCGAACTTCTCCCAGGCCGTAAATCCCCTGGTTCGTATCGATCCTGATGACCGGGCAACGTCCGCCGCCATTCATGACTACGGCATACCGCATGTCTGTAATCTTTAGGTCGGACGGTGCGGAATTGCGGTTCACCTTCGAGGTGGCTTCTGCAAGCGTGTCCTCAATAGGACTGAACATGAATCCGCCCAGCATCAGTCCCCCCATGCCCGCTTTCTTGAAAAATTCGCGGCGCCCGTTCTCCGGCGCTTCCCGCTGCTCAACATTTTCAGAGGATCCCTTTTGCCCAACGTTCTCCGAAGATCCCAGCTCCACAACGCTCTCTTCTGGTTCCTTCAATCCCAACTTCTCGAGAAATTTCTGCGATGGTGTTTTCATAGGTTCAATTTAGGGTGTAGCATTTACTAATACGTTGCCATGCAACGAAAAAAGATCATTCAATACATGTCATTGTCTTGTCAACCGGGCACTGACCACCGATTACTGAATACTAATTACCGATTACCCCTATTCGTGGGGCTTTGCGTTCTACCATGTTCTGCTCTTCATATAAGCGTCCAGCTCGGCCCGTGTCATGGGTAGTTTATCGGGATTCTGATCGAGCCATTTCAGGAAATCGTTCTTGATGTCATCGGTCCATTGCTGGTCGATCTGACCGGGGGTATACTTACCCTCACGTAGCCGTTGGTGGCCAAACTCGTCTCTCAAGGCAATAAATTCAGCGGCGAGGACTACCTCTTCCGCCAAGTGTGCGGGGATAAACACAATTCCTCCCTTCTTGGCAAGGACCGCATCGCCGGGGAGTACTGTAGCTCGCCCGATCCGGATGGGAACGTTGATTCCACCCAGCATCATTTCCTGGATAAACGATGGATCATAGCCCTTGATCCAGGCGTTGAAGCCTTCGATAGCTTCCAGGCCTTCCGCGTCTCGGACTGATCCATTGAAGATCACACCGTTTTTCGACTTGGCATAAATGGAATTGCCGAGGTTGTCGCCAATCAGTGTTCCATCGACGATCTTCTCATAGCCATCGGCCACGTAGATATCTCCAGGCGTAAGCATGTCGATCGGCCACGAATTAAAGTTACCGATGCGCTTCTCCTCTTTGCCTTTTGCTCTGATCAGGTCATCGTAGTCGGGGCGCTTGGGTAGGTACTGCACGGTTAACGCGCGTCCGGTCATTGCCTCGCCGGGTTTGAGCACCATCCAGTCGCCTTCAAACTGGTTTCGGTATCCTTTATTGCGCAATACCCCCCAAGCTTCCTCAAGTGAAATATTCTTGAGCCGTCGAAGCAAATCATCCGAAACCTTGGGGCGGCCGTCCGGAAGCCGCTCTCCCTTCCATTCGGGAGTCAGAGCAATAATCTGTTCTTTAGTCAGCGTAACCTGTTGGGCGACGACGCCGAAGGTTACTGCGCATGCCAGCAGGCACGATAATACGATTCTCATAGTCCAGGTTAATTAGTCAATGCAGGTTGCCATCTTCACGTCCAGGGCTACGGAACCAACCAACGTTCACACAGCCCTTACCGACCTAAATAAATAAATAATTACCGAAACACAAGCCGTTTATATTGACAGGAGGAACACACCGTGTGCGAATGGTTTTTGGCAAAATTGGTTCGAATTGCGGTGTAATTTATCTTGTGCGCTATGAAAACATTGCCCGCTACCGTTCCTGTTGCCATCCTGGCCACGCTGCTCTTGTCGTGTCGCAACACGCAGGTTGCCCCTCCTGAGCCTGTTTTGCCCATACCAACGGAAGCCCAGTTACGATGGCACGAAATGGAAATGAACGCTTTCATCCATTTTACCACCAATACGTTTACTGACCGGGAGTGGGGGTTGGGCAACGAGAAACCGGAAATTTTTAACCCCACGGAACTTGACGCGGATCAATGGGCAACTGTCCTGAAGGATGCTGGCTTTAAAGGTATCATACTTACCTGCAAGCATCACGACGGGTTTTGTCTTTGGCCAAGCGAGTATACCGAACACGATGTGCAAAACAGTCCTTTCAGGAACGGAAACGGGGATGTGGTGCGCGAAGTCGCCGAAGCATGTCAGCGGCATGGCCTCAAATTCGGCGTTTACCTTTCGCCGTGGGACCGCAACCATCCCGACTACGGGACACCGGAATACATTACTTATTATAGAAATCAGCTCCGCGAACTCTTTACGCAGTACGGTGAGATATTCGAAATGTGGTTCGACGGTGCCAACGGAGGGGACGGCTACTATGGGGGTACCTATTCAGTCCGGCGCATTGATGGTTCAACGTACTACGATTGGCCCACCACACTCGACCTGGTACGAAGCCTACAGCCTGACGTCCTCTTCTTCAGCGACGCAGGTCCCAGCCTACGGTGGTGCGGAAATGAACAGGGCATCGGCGGAGAGACCAACTGGAATACCATTACGCCAGACACGTTGTACCCAGGCAAGCCAGACATCGGTGAGTTACTGAACACAGGATCACCGGATGGCACCCATTGGATCCCTGCCGAAGTGAACACGTCGATACGACCGGGTTGGTTCTATCATCCCGCCGAAGATTCCCTGGTGAAGTCGCCCGAAAAGCTGTTTGACATTTACCTGACTTCAGTCGGACGTGGATCCACCCTCTTGCTTAACGTGCCGCCAGACCGGAGGGGCCTCATCCACGAAAGCGACGTCGCCGCACTAAAGGGTTGGAGAGCGCTCCTCGACAGCGTCTTCAAAACAAATTTTGCTGCAAATGTAAGAGCTACCGCAGACCATCACCGGGGCGGATCGGACCAATACGCGGCCTCCAACGTCACGGACGGCGATAAGGAGACGTACTGGGCTACCGACGACGGTAAGACCCAGGGTCAGTTAGACATCGACCTGGGTGAACGCCGGACTGTTTCCTTTGTCGTGTTGCAGGAGTATATCCCACTGGGACAACGTGTGAAGCGGTTTAGTGTTTCCATTCGCGATGGTGATGACTGGACGCCTGTTGCTGACGGTACGACGGTCGGGTACAAAAGAATTCTTCGAATAAACCCCGTGGAAACAGACGCCGTGCGGATTACCATCGAAGATGCCAAGGCCTGCCCAACACTCTCGAATGTTGAAGTGTACTAAAAGGTCCACCCCTCAGATACATGGAAAGGCATGCTCGCCGCGCTCGACATTTTCTTTTTTGTTTTTCATACAGTACTGACACTGTTTAATCTCGTTGGGTGGGCCTTCCGAAAGACGCGGCGTTCGAATTTGATAACACTCCTCCTTACGGGATTCTCATGGGGTGTGCTCGGTATCTTCTACGGATTCGGATATTGCTTCCTTACTGACTGGCACTGGGCAGTGCGCGAAAAACTGGGTTACGATACACCGTACAATTCCTACATTCAATTTTTCCTTGATGAGGTATTTGGAATTCAGACTACCGCACGCACGGCAGACACCTGGACGCTGGTGCTGTTTGTAGGGGCATTGATTGCGAGCATTACCGTGAATAGCAAAATAGGCAAGCGTTGAAGCTGTGCCGCCCGCCGCTTACGTTCACCCTTCGCACCCCTGCTGCCAACTACCAATCACCGATTACCACTTACCTACAGCCTCTCTCTTCCTCTTACCTTGCTTTCCGAAGAACTCCCTTCCTCTTTTGCTGTTCTTTCTCTTCTTCCCGCTGTCGTTGGGTTTCTTGCCGGTAACTTCCACTCGGACGTTGCGGCCTCTGAATGTAACGTCGCTAAAACCTTCTTTTACGATGTTGACCTTGCCGGGATCCACTTCAAAGAAAGAATAGGCACCCTTTAATTCGATCTTTCCGATGTCCTTCTTGCCGAGTCCACAGCATTCGTCGATCACTTCTATGAGGCCTGACCTATCGAGTCCATCCATTTTACCGAGGTTGATAAAAATTCTCACCCCAGTTGCGTAGCGTTCTTCGCGGGCCGTTTCGGTTCCGGCGTCGGGATCCTCGATGTTGGCGTAGTAATCGAGAAAGCGATTAAACTCCATGGAGGCAAATCGCTTGATGATTTCCTCACGGCTCAGGTCTTTCAGCGCGTCGTACACTTCAGGTAGGAACTCAGCCATTGCGGTCTCCTGTACTTTCACATCGTGTACGCGTCGCATCAGCGACAGCAATTGCCGCCGGCAGATAGCTGCACCCGAGGGTATCGGGACGCGCGTAATATTCGCCCGTATCATCTTTTCGATTTGGCGGATCTTTCCGAGCT
Organism: Cyclobacteriaceae bacterium; assembly: GCA_032907565.1. Taxonomy (GTDB): domain Bacteria; phylum Bacteroidota; class Bacteroidia; order Cytophagales; family Cyclobacteriaceae; genus ZC4RG29. The sequence continues at coordinate 4,693 of JAJJPK010000115.1, forward strand.
CACCCTTCGTGGCCAGTGCAACTGAGATTCCCTTCTTTCCAGCGCGCGCCGTTCGCCCGCTTCGATGGGTGTAGAATTCAATCTCGTCGGGAATGTTCATGTGAATCACATGGGTGATATCGTCCACGTCGATTCCTCGTGCGGCAACATCGGTAGCAACCAGAACCCGAATTGTTTTTTCGCGAAAGCTTTTCATCACTTTGTCGCGCTGCTGTTGCGTAAGATCGCCGTGCAAGGCATCCGCGTTGTACCCGTCTTTCATAAGTTGATCGGCGACGCGTTGCGTGTCCATGCGCGTGCGACAGAAAATGAGACCGAACACGTCGGGATGGAAATCGAGCAGCCGTTTGAGCACAGCGTAGCGATCCTTCTCCTTGATCAGGATAAACTGGTGTTCGATATTGACGTTTCCGGCGTTCTTTTCGCCAATGGTGAGTTCATGAGGGTCGGTCATGTAGTTTTTCATGATCCGTCTTACCTCAGGGGGCATGGTAGCTGAAAAGAGCCACGTCTTCTTATCAAATGGTGTATGAGAAAGAATTTCGTCGAGGTCTTCCTTGAAGCCCATGTTTAGCATTTCGTCGGCTTCGTCCAGGACGACGTATTCAATCGTGTCCAGCCTGACTGCCCTTCGGCTGATCAGGTCGATGAGCCGACCGGGTGTGGCGACGATGATCTGTGCTCCTTTCTTTATTTTCTTGATTTGATCGGAAATGCTTGAGCCACCATAAACGGCAACGATGTTGAATTTGCGATACGATCCTGAAAAGCGTTCCAGATCACCCGTGATTTGAACACACAATTCTCGTGTGGGCGCCAGGACCAGCGCCTGAGTTTCCCGGGGTTCCGGGTCGCAAAGTTCGATCAGGGGAAGGCCGAATGCGGCCGTCTTACCAGTCCCCGTTTGAGCAAGTCCTACAAAGTCGCGATTTCCTTCAAGAAGAACAGGAATGGCGTTTTCCTGTATGGGAGTGGGTTTTTCAAAGCCGAGGTGGTGCACCGACTCCGCCAGTCCCCTGGACAGGCCCAGGGTTTCAAATGATTTCATTAAGAGATTTTAAGGGGGCAAAGGTACGGAAAAAGTCGGTCCGTCCTACTCTCCTCTTCACTTCTCCTATTCGCTTGCTCTCATGATCTCCCCCTCTTCACCCCCCCTCACTCTCACCCTCACTCTCCCACTCACACTCACACTCACTCCGTCCTTCACTCTCCCAACGCGAATGCCACTACCGTGTCTCCCAGTTTGGTACCCAGCTTGCCATGCCCTCCAGCCGCGATAACGACAAACTGTTTGCCGTGGAGTACGTACGACATCGGCGTGGCCTGTCCGCCTGCAGGAAGTTCGTGCTGCCAGAGGAGTTTGCCAGTCTCTGTATCAAACGCCCTGAAGAAATTGTCGAGTGTTGCCGCAATAAAGGTGAGCCCTCCTGACGTAGTCAGTGCGCCGCCGAAATTCAGCGAACCCCATTCTATAGCGTCGGGATACTCCCGGGGATCATACATGAATCCCAAGGGGACCTCCCACTTCAACTCACCGCTGTTCATATCGATCGCAGCAAGCGTCCCCCAGGGCGGCCGCGTCTCCATTTCAGGTACGTTGCCTTCGCCCCCGATCAGGTAGTCGCGCTTCATCATATAAGGAGTACCTTCTTGTCTTCCGATCTCAGCCCGCAACGACATTTTGCTTGCAGCCTCATCATCGCGATTTTCTCTTCGAATCATATGAATTACTGCCACCAGTCGGTTGATGTTTGTAACCAGGAGGTTGGTATTGGGATCGTAAGAAACGCCGCCCCAATGAATACCGCCTGCGTTAGATGGGGCGACCATAGTACCCTGAAAGCTGGGAGGAGTAAAAGGTCCGTCATTCTTGAGTGAAGCTATCCGTTGACGAGCGCGCTCGCGGCCCTGCTCGGTCAGTCCCCAGGCGTCTTCGACGGTGACTTTTTGGATGCCTAACGGTTTTGGCAAAACGGGGAACGGCTGTGTCGGACTCGCCTGTTCACCCGGAATGGAACTCGGCGGCACCGGTCGTTCTTCTACCGGGAAAAGCGGTTCACCGGTTTCGCGGTGAAGCAGAAAAATGTGCCCCATCTTCGTACCGACTGCAACCGCGGGCACATCACGACCATTACGCCGCACGGTGATTAAAGCAGGTTGCGCCGCGATGTCGTAATCCCAGAGGTCGTGGTGAACGACCTGGAAATACCACACCACCTTGCCCGTGGAAGCGTTGAGGGCGACTATTGAGTTTGCGTAAAGGTTCTGACCCTTGCGTTCTCCGCCATAGTAGTCGGGACTGGGAGCAGACGTAGGCACGAAGACGAGGTTGCGCTCGGGGTCAGTCGACAGGATCGACCAGGCGTTGGCGGCACCCGTGAGCATGGCTTTCTCGCCCTGCCATGTGGCGTACGCGTCGTCCGACGGATCGCGCGGAATCGGATCCCAACTCCACAGCAACTTCCCGGTGAGCACGTCGTATGCCCTGACCACTCCTTTCTCATAGTTGAGCCGCTGATTGTCGCCCATCGACGATCCGATCACAAGCGTGTTGCCGATGATCGCCGGAGGCGACGTGACGCTAATAGCCCCGATACCCTCGCGAAGATCGACCACTCCGTTTTTTCCGAATTGGTTTATCGGCTTTCCTGTCGACGCGTCAAGGGCGATAAGTCGCCCGTCAATGGTCGCTGAAAAAATTCTGCGTTGGCCTTTGTGGTCCGGCAGGTCTGGCCCTGGCCATGTTGACACCCCGCGCGAAGTGATTTCCGAATAATCCTTTCGCAAATCCACTTTTGGATCATACACCCATTTCTCGGTTCCGGAGTAGGCCTCCAGCGCGAAAACCCTGCCGGAGGGCGTGCTGAAGTACAGCGTACCGTCAACCATCAGGGGCGTCGCCTCAAACGCAGCCTTGCTGGCGGCGCTTGTGCCATTGTAGAGATCCAGTTCACCCGTGTGGTACGTCCAGGCCACCTTGAGACGTCCCACATTTGCCGTGTTGATCTGCGCCGAGGCAGCGTGACGCATACCGCCCGGGTCTCCACCGTATGCAGGCCAATTCCTTTCGGGTTCCTGAGCCCATAACCCAGTGCTCGATGCCGTTGCGATTAGTACGATCAGCGTAGTGACTCGCGCGTAGGATGCCATAACAATTAATGCGTTGAGTTAGGTGCAAACAAATACAAAATCCCGGCCACACAATACGTCGCCGGATAGGCTGGGAATTACACCGACCAGACGCTTCTGCCCGATCCATTTAAACAAAACTACGTTGTTCGTGGCTGTAATTCCCTATCTTTATTATAGTAGAGCAGAATGTGATTAGTATGGGAAGACTATACCGTTGTGGTGTCGTGTTTGTTCTTGTTTTCGCCTCTGTTGTTGTTCCGCTCGATGCGCAACCCGTAAGCCCTGTGGGTGCCTCGACGGCAGCCGATCCGGCAAACATGCACAGCCGAATAGCAATCGACGTCGAATCGTACTTCTTCCATCAGCCCGCCAGGTTTTACGCAATCCGGCTTGGATATGCATACGGGCTTCGCAATGAAAGACATCTGTTTGGAATTTCGGTGCCGTTTGTTCACAGTATTTTCGATGAGGATTACCAGGGGTTTGAAAACACGACGGGGATTGGCGACTTTAAGATGTGGTACATGACTTCATTCCGCACGGGTAAATCTATCGGCCTGTCGCGACTGTCTCCGCTCTTCATGATCACGGCGCCCACGGGCGAATACCTTCTGGGCCGCGGTGCGGGCAGCTGGCTCTACGAACCCGGAATTGTATTTACATGGGTCGTGGATCCGCAGGTGGCCTTCTACCCGCAGGTCCGCTATCAGTTCTCCGGCCGGGATGCCAACAGCACCAGCGGCGTCGCTGGTATTCCCGATATCGAACATCCTGAAAAAGACGGTAAGCTGAGCAACATCGCCGTGGAGTTGCCTGCAGTAGTCCAGTTTGAACCGCTCCAGGCCTGGTTGTCGATCAACGTCCAGTACCAGAAGTCGCTCACGATCGATGAGTACTTTTTGTTCATGCGGCTCGACTTCGGGAAGATGATTACAGAACGGACCGCCGCATCGCTGTTCCTGTCGAAGTTTGTCGCCGGCCAGCCCCGCCTGAATGTCGTCGCACAGGCACGATTGCAGGTTTTTCTAAGGTAAAACCTGTGAATTCTTGCTAATGTGGGCGAGGCGGCCAACACTTTTCAGACCGGGCCGTACTTTTATACCATGGAAGCGCCCAAAATCAGCGACCTGTACACATCGGACTTTTATCGAATAAGGGATTTCAGGTGCAATTGTACCCGGTGCGGCACATCCGACCTCGAGTACAATGGCTCATTCTGTATTTGTTTCGTGCGTTCAGGATACTTTCAATACCGCATCCTCGACAAAAAATTCGACACCCATGTGGGCAGAGTACTCGTTTCGAAACCCGACTTCGAGCACACGGCATACCACATCGACGATCAACCCGATATTTGTACCGTCATAGAATTCAACGCACCCTTCTACGGCTCACTCAAAGAAATGTATGGAAAGGACAACGGTTGGTTCTTCAACAACTCCAACGTGAAGTCCTTGTTGTTACAGACACCTCCGGGCATTGAATATTATCACCGGCTGATTCTCAACACACTCCTGCATCATAGCGTGGATGCGCTGTTGGTGGACGAAATTGTCGTCAGGCTCGTAGACGCGATCATGCGTTGTATGGCGAATGCCGGAATACCGCAGCCTTTGTCAGAAAGCGTTCGCAAATACCACCTAAAGACGGTAGAAAAGGCTACACAATACATATTGAACCATTTTCAGGAAGACATTGGGCTGCAACAACTCGCCGACCATTGTTGTGTAAGTGTTTTTCACTTCAGCAGGATTTTCAAGGCTGTAACACAGCAATCACCCTATCAATACCTGACATCGATCCGGATGACACACGCGCGGATGCTGCTCGAGACAACAACGCTGCAGGTAAAACAGGTTGCTGGTCAAAGCGGATTTAAAAGCCTTGAACAGTTCTCCGCGACCTATAACCGATACTTTGAAACCAGTCCGTCCCAATTCCGAAAGGAAGTACTATCGGATTCCCGGAAACATCTAATCACCCAAATCATCCAGCCATGAACAATGTCCGTATCCTGCGATACGTCGATCATTTCAGGGAGGTCTACGACGGCAGTCCCTGGTATGGCGACAACATAGTGACGAAACTCGGTAATCTCACCGACGACACCGCCCTTGCCAGGCCCGTTCAGGGCATGCATTCCGTTGGAGAAGTAGTGTCGCACATGACGTATTGGCGGCAGAGCGTGATCAGTCGCTTGCAAAAGGATTCGTCGTTTCAGGCTTCCGTAAACAGCGAAGACAACTGGAAAGATCTGGCACGTCTGAAAGCTGAGGGATGGGAAGCTGTGCACAGGGCTTTCGTTACAAGCCAGGAACAACTGGTGCGCGTTCTTTCACAGCAGTCGGACGATATCCTCGACCAGGAGTATTCCGACGGAAGGACCTACGACTACCTCATTAGGGGCGTAATAAACCACGACGTTTATCACCTGGGACAGATCGGTCTGATCCGAAAATTCGTAACCGGATAACACTTCGGTTCACGGAGCCGACGAGACATTTGTCGATAGAATAAACCGCACCACCGGATCGCCGGCCTCCGACAGGTTATTTTGCTAAATTCGGGGAAAAAGCGACGACATGAAGGCTGATCGGGTGCAGTTCAAGGCCAACAGCATTACTCCCCTGCTCGCCGTAAAGGATGCGGACGCCGCGCTGGCGTGGTATACGAAAGTCTTCGATGCCGTAGAAATCCTGCGTTTGCGCGATCCGCAAAGCGGTGCCGTCGCACATGCCGAGCTTCACATCGGAGAAGGCCGGATTATGATTGCCAGCGAGCACCCCGATTACAACCGCTCGCCCACGACGCTGAAGGGGAGCAGCGTCATTCTTCACATATATGTCCCTAACGCGGATGAAGTAGTTGTACGCGCCGTAAAAGAAGGCGCAAAACTCATCTTCCCAGTCAGAGATCAATTCTATGGCGAACGGTCGGGCCGTTTTGAAGATCCGTTTGGTCACATCTGGATCGTGAGTACACTCGTACGGGAAATCCCTCCAGGGGAAATGCAACGGTTATTTAATGAGATAATGCTCAGAACCACCGATTACTGATCACCGATTACCGCTTACTACTTACCAGATTAATGAGGGGGGATCTGCAACGCTTGCAGCAATACCAAAATTAATAATATCTTTGCCCTCCCGGAATCTGGGGCATTAGCTCAGCTGGCTAGAGCGCTACAATGGCATTGTAGAGGTCATCGGTTCGACTCCGATATGCTCCACACACGTCTCCCGCGGTCACTGCACATGCCGGCGGGCAACAAAGTCGCGAAAGGCCTTTCGATACGAGTCGCTGATCGGCAGCATGGCCTTACCTACCTGCACCTCATTCTTATGCACAACGTCGATCGCGTCCAGCGCGACGATGTACGAGTTATGGATGCGCATGAATTTTTCTGGCGGCAGCTGTCCTTCCAAAGTCTTCAGCCGCTGTAGTGTGACGATCTTTTGATCGCGGGTGTGAATCGTCACGTAATCTTTCAAACCCTCAATGTACAGGATGTCGCTCCACCTGACCTTCACGAGCCGCGTACCGTCCTTTACGAACATGAATGAAGACTCAGAATCGGCGGCACCCGCTGCTTCTACCGGATGAGATCGTCTGTGTTCCAACCGCTCGCTCGCTTTGTCAATGGCACGGAGAAATCGCTCGAAGGTGATGGGCTTGAGGAGGTAGTCGACCACATCCAGTTCGTAGCCCTCCAGTGCGTACTCGGAGTATGCCGTAGTGAATATTACCAGCGGCTTGCGCTGCAGGGTTTTAACGAAAGCTGTGCCGGTGATGTCCGGCATCTGGATGTCGAGTAACAGGAGGTCAACGGGCTCACGGCGGAGGATTTCCATTGCCTCCATCGCGTTTGCGCATGTGCCTTTGATATCGAGGTAGGGCACCTTGCCAGCGTACTCCTTAAGCAGGTTTCGCGCGAGGGGCTCGTCGTCGACGATAAGGCAGGTTATCTTCACGAAAGGTCGATCTTCAGTTGGACGCTGTATCGATCCGGCAAATCTTGCATCGTGAGTTCATGCCGGCCCGGATAGCTGAGTTCCAGGCGGCGCTGGACATTCTGCAAACCGATGCCCGATTTTCCATTCGCATTCGGGCTCTCATCCAATTTACTGTTCTCGACGGTATAAATGCAAGTTGATCCCTGGAGGTCAATACGAATGTCAACCCAGGCACCTGGACGGTTGTTGCTTACGCCGTGTTTGAAGGCATTCTCCAGGAATGTAATGAATATCAGCGGAGCTATCTCGACGCCATCGGGCGAGCCGGAAATTTCAAACCGAACGGGAATCTCGTTGTTGAGCCGTAACCGCTCCAGGTCGATATAGTTTTGCATATACTCGATCTCCCTGGAGAGTTTCACCTTCGGATGGTTAGAGTCGTAAATCATATATCGCATCATCTGCGAAAGTTTGGCGATTACCTCCGTGGCGTTGTCCGACTTCGTATACACCAGGTAGTACAGGTTGTTCAGCGTGTTGAACAGAAAGTGCGGGTTGATTTGCGCCTTCAGAAAGTTGAGTTCGGCTGTAAGTTTTTCGTTTTCGACCTCCTTCTTTCGCGCCTCAAATTCGAACCATTCTTCGGCAAACCGTAGCATGCCTATGAATATCACGATAAACAGGGTAACGGAGATGGTCTGCACAATGTACAAACTGGAATAGAAGTACATCTCGCGATGTGTGTATCCGTCGACCAGGTAACGGGTCAAAACCACACGACCCGCGAGGACTAACGCAAAGGGGATAGAGAACTCTGCGAGATACCGCCAGACGTTCTTTTTCTCCAGGAACCGCGGCAACAGATAGAAGTAATTGAAGTAGGCGATGAGCCAAGTGAACACGAACTGCAGGGCAACGAACATAATGACGTGCTCCCAGCTGGTTTCCTCCCGAAAACGTTGGCGGTAATTGATCTGATAAAGGAGGAACGACAGGTAGACGCACCAGAACGAAAAATGGAGCAAAAAGACCTTATGCTTTTGTACGTAAGATTGCATGTGAAAAACTATCCCCTACTCAAAGGTAACGCATGTTCGGCAGCCGACCGGCCACTGACAAAGGTTTTCTACCGTTCGCCACCCCTACCCGATAATTGCCGTTTTCTGGTCTATATACCGGCGAACCTTGCGAACTGCAGGAGGCGTCGAGCGGATGTGACCGATCGTCTAATACCCGATTTACCATTCAAACCTTTATTCCATTTTTGTCGTTGTTTTGGGCGGGTAGGGATAGTGTTACCTCACCCACGCAGACTTGGACTAACCTATGATGATGAAACGATTACTATTTTTTACGGCAGTTTTGCTTAGCAGCCATTTTTTGTTTGCCCAGGGCAGAGAAGGCAGTGGAAAAATATCGGGCTCCGTTACCGACCGTGAGTCGGGAGAGCCTATTGAATACGCGACTGTTGCCCTGAACGACCCTGAGAGCGGCTCACCTCTTGATGGAACCGTTGCGGATGATAAGGGACGTTTTACCTTAACCCGGATCGCCGACGGAAAATACAACCTCGTCATCTCTTTTATTGGTTATGAACCTCACGAAATCCCGATTGAAATAGTAGGCGGGAATAACATCAACGTGGGTGACATCAAGCTTGGCGTAAAAGCAGAAATACTGGAAGCCGTAACGGTGGAAGGGCAAAAAGTCCTGATCGAAGAGCGTGTAGACCGAACCATCTATAATGCCGAGAATGACGCTACCACACGGGGCGGCGACGCCACCGACGTGCTGAAACGCGTACCCTTGCTTTCCGTTGACCTAGACGGCAATGTCAGCCTGCGAGGCAATAGCAATATCCGCGTACTCATCAATAACCGCCCTTCGACGATCGCAGCTTCCAGCATCGCCGATGCGCTCAAGGCGATACCCGCCGAGGACATCAAATCGGTTGAAGTGATTACGTCGCCTTCGGCAAAGTACGACGCCGAGGGATCTTCCGGTATCATCAATATCATCACGAAGAAGAATGTGCTGGAAGGCGCGGTCCTGAACATCAACAGTGGCGTAGGTAACAGGGGCAGCAACCTCGGACTGAACGGTTCCCTCCGCAGGGGAAAGATTGGCGTCAACCTGGGCGGCTTCGGAAGGGCAGGCTACAATGTGAAGGGTGCATTCGAGAACCAACAATACACTGTTGCTCCTGACAATACTGAAAGGCTAACGGTGCAATCGGCCGACACAAAGAGTAACTTTATGTTCGGACGATATACACTTGGATTGGATTATGACATCAACAAAAACAATTTCATCACTTCGTCGGTACAATTCGGACTCCGAAACCGCGACGCCGATCAGGACAATCTCCTGACTCGCGCCTTCCTCGATGGCACGCTGCTCTCCGAAAGCATGCGCTTCGTCAACACGCTGGACAAATCCAATAACATCGACGTCAACCTTGGGTACACGCACCTGTATGAAAAGCCTCAGAAAGAGTTTAGCGTGCTGGGACAATACAGCAAGAACGATCGTACGAACAACTTCATTAACAATATTCTCGACCTGTCTGACGGCTCAATTGCCGAGCGGTTCAAGAATGACAATGAAAGCTTCAACGAAGAGATTACGCTGCAGGCCGACTATCAGTCGCCCATGGGTACAAACCAAATGGTTGAATTCGGTGCTAAGACGATCCTGCGAAACGTCAGCAGCGATTACAAATACTACACGGCAACTGGAGCAGATGGTCCCTTCATACCGTCTACAGATGAAAACCTTACGAACGTTTTCAATTATCAGCAAAATATTGCGGCAGCCTATCTGTCGTATACATTCAATTTCCTCACCGACTACTCGCTCAAGGCGGGTGGCCGGTATGAATACACTACCATCGACGCAAACTTCCAGGACGAACAGAAGGTGGAAATCCCCTCCTACGGCGTCTTTGTACCCAGCGTCAACTTTTCGCGTAAGCTGAAGAACGGCAACATGGTGAAGCTGGCGTATAACCGACGCATTCAGCGGCCTTCTATCCGGTTCCTGAATCCGAACATTGAGTCTTCCAATCCGCTCAATATTAGCGTCGGTAACCCGTCGCTGGATCCGGAATACACAAACAATTACGAGCTGTCGTACAGCACGTTCATCAAGGGCTCGATGCTGAACTTCTCCGGTTTCTATCGTAACACCAACAACGCCATTCAAAGCGTGCGTGAAGTGGTGGGAGAAAATGTAATTCGCACAACGTACCAGAACATCGGACGCGAAGACGCATACGGAATCAGCATGTTTGCCAATGTGAATCTGGGCAGCAAGTTCTCCCTCAACGGGGGCACCGACATCTATTATGCTGTTCTTGACAACAATGTTCCAGACCCGCTGTACAATGCCAGCAATGAAGGATGGGTCGCCAGCTACCGGCTCTTTGGCAATTACAATTTTGCCAAGAACTGGGGCTTGCAATTCTTCGGTTTCTATCGCGGCAACAGCGTGCAACTTCAGGGTTCCCAAGGTGGATTTGGAATCTACAACCTTGCGATCAAGCGCGACTTCGCTGACTCACGGGGCAGCATAGGATTCGGTGCCGAAAACTTCTTCACGCCTGAATTCAAGATGAAGAGCAGCCTCGTATCGCCCGTGCTCAGACAAAACAGCGTCAACACGATGCGAAACATGGGCTTCCGCATCAACTTCAGCTATCGCATCGGTAAGCTGGGCAATGATCAGGGTCAGAACAGGAGAAGCCGCAGGTCTATCAGCAATGATGACCTGAAGAGTGGCGGCGATGGTCCGGAAGGCGGAGCCGAAATGCAAATGGGTCCGGGCGGTGGACGCCCGGCCGGTGGCGGACGCAGACCAGCTGGTGGCGGCGCGCCCAGGGCAGAAGTTCAGGTGCCTCAAGGCAATCCCGAAGCTGTTGTCCAGGCGGAAGGTAAGTGGGCCTATACCGTAGAATCCCCTCAGGGTGGAGAAGGTACGATCACTATCGTTAAGAACGGCGACGGGCTCGAGGGCACGATCATCAATAAGCGTTTCAACCGTGAGATCGCGTTGGAGAATGTAACGCTGAATGGAAATGAGCTGGCCTTCACATACCAGGCCGGACCGATGGCTGTAGCAGTTCGCACCATCGTCGAGGGCGATGCCATGAACGGGTCTATGACCGTTGGCGACTTTGGAACCTATCCCATCAAGGCAACGCGCGAAAAGTAACGACACATCGCCCTAGCGGCTTGCTTCGGTAGCAATGCGGCGAAGCTCGCGAACGCGGTTCGGATCGACCGTCCGTAGCATAAACTCACGTCCCCGGTCATCGCCCATTCCAGCGATCTTTTCGTTCCGATATGCCATGCCGCTCGCTTCAGATGCGGCGGCGGAAAAATGAATTTCAGTCGCACCAGTGCCACGCACTACGGCTGCAACTGTATTTTCATTAACACCGGATCCGGGCATAATTGCGATGCGACCCTGTGCACGTCGCACAAGCTCACCGATCGTCTCGATGCCCTCAGAAGCGGTAGCATGTCCGCCGGACGTCAGGATGCGATCAAAGCCTGCTTCAATGCACGCTTCCAATGCTTCAAATGGATCGCGCGTCATATCGAAAGCCCTGTGACATGTTACCTTCAACGGGCGTGCCGCACTGATCAATTCCTTGCATCGCTCCACGTCGACCGTACCATCAGGCTTTAAGATACCCAACACGACACCATCGGCGCTGAGCCGTTGCGCCATCGCGATGTCGCGTTTCATAGCATGGAACTCGTACCGGGAATAAAGGAAATCTCCACCACGGGGGCGGATCATCACATACACGTCGATTGACAGATTCTTGCGCACAACTTCAATCGTGCCTGCAGATGGTGTTGTGCCTCCTTCGCCGGGGTTGTCGCAAAGCTCAATGCGGTCTGCACCGCCAGCCTGTGCATTCAGCGCAGAGGCGATGTTATAAACAACAACCTCAACGATCATGAATAGTGGCTGGCTGAATTGAGGAGTTGCTCGTTCTCCGCGTTGCGCACAGCATACGTAAATCCGGGCTGAAGACAATACGCACCGTACACACCTTGCTTGTTAAGGGCCAGGAATCCCACTTGCACTTGTTTGGCCTTCTCAGGATTCTTGTCGACAATACGACGCACAGCCATACGGCACGCCTCCTCCGGAGAGTGACCCTGCCGCATCAGTTCAACGACGAGATGACATCCTACAATGCGAATCACCTCCTCACCTACCCCGGTAGCGGTAGCTGCACCCACTTCGTTGTCGACATACAGGCCTGCCCCGATGATTGGCGAGTCACCAATCCTCCCCCGCATCTTGAAGGCCAGCCCGCTCGTCGTGCAAGCGCCGGAAAGGTTGCCGTGACCGTCCAGGGCGATAATGCCAATTGTATCGTGGTTCTCGATGTTGACAACGGGCTTGTACTGTGCGGTTTTCAACCACTCCTTCCACGCCTTCTCGGAAGGTTCTATCAGCAGCTTTTCCTTTTTAAATCCGTTGGCCAATGCAAACTGAAGGGCACCTTCGCCGGCAAGCATGACGTGCGGTGTCTTTTCCATCACCATGCGTGCAACGGACACCGGGTGTTTGATGTGCTCGAGAAAGGCCACTGACCCGCAGTTGCCGTGCTCGTCCATGATGCAGGAGTCGAGCGTTACGTGTCCGTCCCGATCCGGGAAGCCGCCATAACCCACGGTCTGCACAGACGGATCGGCCTCCGTGTGACGCGCACCGGCTTCGACGGCATCCAGGGCCCGCCCACCAGAGGAAAGGATCTTCCAAGCCTCGCGGTTGGCATTCATGCCGAAATTCCAGGTCGAAAGCACAACTGGCTTCATCGGAGGAGCGTCAACGTTTGCAATCGTGCGAAACGGCGCCATCGCCGCTCCCGCCGTTGCTATTTTCAGAAATTCTCTTCTCGACTTCATGCATTATGAGGTGTTAAGGAATCAAAGGCGATTGTTCTTCCAAGCTATGACTACAAACGCCAACTTGCAAACAAAACCCTCAATCGATGACGCGCCTGGCGGTACGGAAGCGTTTCTTATAGTAGTCGGTAAAGATGCTGGTTTCCACCACACCCAGACTTGTGGAGGCATGAATAAATCGAATGTCGTCGCGCGACCGGCATTCTGTAACCAGGCCGACATGGGTGATCTGATTCTTTTTTCTGCCTGTCGCAAAAAATACGAGGTCACCAGGTCGCAACTCGTCAAGGCGTACTTCCTTACCTATCTTGCTTTGATCAACAGATCTTCGGGGCAGGGTTACGTCGATAGCACGAAACGAGTTGAGTAACAATCCTGAACAATCCATACCCGCCCGGGTAGTTCCACCGTACTTATACGGTGTACCCAGATAGGCGCGTGCAGCCCTGATAACTTCGTCTACTCGCGAATCGGTTTTCGCCACTTTCGTGTGGGAGGCGCATGCCACCACAAAAACAGCAAGCAGAACAACTGGAAGCGACAGCTTTTGATTATTTTTGAGCCCCAAAAAAATTACTTTCATCGGCGAAGCTGAAAAAAATCGATCGTCAAATATAAACCATTAATGGCACTTACTGAAGTATCTGAAGACGTAGTTGAGAAGCTGGAAGCGGCAGTGGGCAAGGAATACGTAATTCTCGACGAAGAAAGACGTCGTGACTACGGACACGACAAGACCGAGGATTACGCGTTTCTTCCCGATATCGTGGTGAAACCCGGTACACCGGAAGAAGTCAGTGCCATACTTCGCATTTGCAATGAACACCTGATTCCCGTCACGCCCCGCGGTGCCGGCACCGGCCTCGCAGGAAGCGCGCTTCCCGTTCACAAAGGCATCGTCATGTCTATGGAACGTTTCAACCGGATTCTTAGTATAGACGAACTGAATCTGCAGGCCACGGTCGAACCGGGTGTTATCACAGAAGTATTTCAGAATGCCGTGAAAGAGAAGGGCTTGTTCTATCCGCCCGATCCCGCGAGCCGCGGTTCATGCTTCCTCGGTGGAAATCTTTCTAACAATTCGGGGGGACCAAAGGCAGTAAAATACGGCGTGACCCGCGACTATGTCCTCAATCTCGAAGTGGTCCTTCCCACCGGCGAGATTATCTGGACCGGCGCGAACGTACTCAAGTACTCGACTGGGTACAATCTCACGCAACTCATCTGCGGCAGCGAAGGCACGCTGGGCGTAGTAACGAAAATCGTCTTCAAGCTGAGAGGATATCCGCAGAAGGATGTGCTCATGCTAATACCTTTCAGCACGAGCGAAGAAGCCTGTCGCGCCATTGCCGCCATTTTTGTGGCAGGCATCACGCCCTCAGGTATGGAGTTCTTTGAACGCGAAGCCATCACGCGTACCGTGGAATACTGCGAAAAGGTATTAAACAGTCCGGTCACGACGAAGTTCGCCGAGGGTATGGATGCTTTCCTCCTTTGCGAACTCGATGGCAACGACGACGAAGTGCTTATGCGTGACGCAGAACGGGTAATGACCGTTGTGGAAAACTTCAATGTAGGCGAGGTGTTGTTTGCCGAAAGCAGCGCACAAAAAGAAGAACTCTGGAAAGTGCGCAAGAACGTTTCACCGGCTGTGAACTGGTACACGCTAACCAAGTCGGACGATGTGGTCGTGCCACGCTCCAACCTTCCCCGGTTGATATCGGGCATTAAGGAGATCGGCAGAGCATACGGATTCAACACGGTGTGCTTCGGTCACCTCGGTGACGGCAACCTGCACGTCAACATCCTTCGCGAGAATATCAGTGAAGAGGATTGGAAGACGAAAATCCCGCAAGGCATCGGAGAGATCTTCAAGCTGACAGTGAGTCTGGGCGGCACTTTGTCCGGTGAACACGGCATCGGTATCGCCAAGAAACCCTACATGCCCATCGCCATGAGCGAAGTGAACCTCAGGCTCATGCGCGACATCAAGAAGGCATTCGATCCCAATGGCATTCTTAATCCCGGAAAAATCTTCTGACGCGCCGTTCATCCTTCCTGCTGTGTAGATGAAAGGCGCGGCTTTCTATATTTATACTTCGATCAGACCCGGTCATCTAAACCAAAACCTATGAAATCAAATCTTTTCATCCTCGTCGTTGCATCGCTTGCGTTAGCTTGCGGGAAGCAGCAGTCCGGGGATAGCAGCGCGGACGACACCGACGCCCGTGCCGCAGAAGCCAATCAGGCTGAAGAAGGCTGGATACTCTTGTTCGACGGGCAAACCATGAACGGGTGGAGGACATTCAAGAACCAGGAAAACGATAGCTGGGAGGTTGTTGACGGCACGTTGCACTGTAAGCCTTTTGACGACGCCAAAAAGCGCGCCGACCTGATCACCATAGACCAATACGACAATTTCGAACTGTCGTTCGAATGGAAGATCGCACCCCAAAGCAACAGTGGTGTGATGTTCCGTGTGACGGAAGACTACGATCAGCCCTTCTTTACCGGTCCCGAATACCAGGTCCTCGACGACGGCGGTTACCCCGGCGAAGTCAAGGAGGAAAACTTCAGCGGAGGAAACTACGACATGCACGCACCAGTCAACAAGCGGCTCAACCCGGTGGGGCAATGGAATACATCAAAGATCGTAGCGAACGGCAAGCACATTGAACACTGGCTTAACGGGGACAAGATTCTTGAATATGAGATAGGATCGGAGGACTGGAACGCGCGCAAGGCCAAAAGCAAATGGAATGACGTGGAAGGATACGCCGTTCCTGAACGCGGCCACATCGACCTTCAGGATCACGGCAACGAAGTCTGGTTTCGCAACATCATGATCCGCAACCTGTAAGCCGGCGGTTCGCGTCAGGATAAACCTTAACTTGTGGACCAAGTATATCGCTGATGTGCGGCATTACAGGCATCTTTGCGTTTAACCTGGTCGGCAAGTTTAACAAGATACACGTCACGGCGGCGACCATGGCGCTGGAAAGGCGCGGGCCTGACGTACAGGATATATACCTGGGGGATAACGTTGCCCTGGGCCACCGGCGCCTCTCCATCATTGATACGTCGGATGCTGGCAATCAGCCTATGTGGGATCCTACCGGGCGTTATTGCATTGTCTTCAACGGTGAAATATTCAACTTCCCTGCCCTTCGTCAGGAACTGGAGCGCGACGGCATCCGGTTTCGTTCCCATTGCGATACAGAGGTCTTGCTGCAACTGTACATTCGCGACGGCGCAGCGTGTCTGTCGCGGTTAAACGGCTTCTTCGCGTTCTGCATTTACGACAAGTCGGAAGAAGCACTGTTCCTCGCGCGCGACCGCTATGGTATAAAGCCGTTGTATTATCTATTCGATGAAGACAAGTTCATCTTTGCTTCCGAGATGAAAGCGATGCTTCACTATGGCATCGAGCGGGAAATCGACGAGGTCTCCCTGCTGACCTACCTCCAACTCAACTACATTCCACCACCCCACACGATCATCAAGGGAATATACAAGTTGCTACCGGGACACTATCTCCGCGTTGGCATGCAGAAACTGGAGGATCATGTGTATTACACGCTGCCCGGCGCGGACGGCCCGGTGTTCAAGGGGAACTACGAGGATGCCCAGGAAAGAGTAAGGGTACTGCTTGAGGCAGCTGTGCAACGACGACTGATTGCCGACGTGCCGCTTGGTGCATTCCTCAGTGGCGGCATTGATTCCTCCATAATTACCGGCCTGGCTGCCCGCCACAAGCCGGATCTTCACACGTTCTCCATAGGGTTCCGGGACGAAAAGTTTTTCGATGAAACCGAATACGCCCGCCTGGTTGCCAGTCATTTCAATACCGCTCATACTGTATTCTCGCTGACCAACGACGACCTGTACCGGCACATGCATAGTATTCTCGAATACATCGACGAACCGTTTGCCGACTCCTCCGCGATCGCCGTGTACATCCTCAGCCGGGAGACGAGAAAGCATGCAACGGTAGCCCTGGCGGGCGACGGCGCCGACGAACTCTTCGCCGGTTACAACAAGCATGAAGCCTTCCGAAGGTCGTTTAATCCCGGCCTTCGCGAACACGCCGTCCGATCGCTGCAACCTTTGTGGAGCGCGCTACCCCGGTCGCGCAACAGCGCCATCGCCAATACGGTACGTCAGCTGCTGCGCTTTAGCAACGGGATGAATCTTCCCTTGCCTGACCGCTACTGGCTTTGGGCGGGATTCGCCACCGAAGGGCAGGCATTGGCGCTCCTTGCGCCGGGCATCCGGGGAAGGATAGTTACGCGGGATTTCGAGGAAAGAAAGGCTGCCCTGCTGTCCGAGCTGCATCCGCAGGGGGATATCAACGATGTGCTCCGGACCGACATACGGATGGTCCTGACGGGCGACATGCTTCACAAAGTAGACCTCATGAGCATGGCCAACAGCCTGGAGGTTCGAGTGCCCTTCCTCGACGTTGAAGTAGTTGATTTCGTCGTCTCCCTCCCCGGAGATTGGAAGATTAACGACAGAATGAGGAAACGGCTGCTTCAGGATGCCTTCCGTGAAATGCTGCCAGGCCAACTGTACAACCGCCCGAAGAAAGGATTTGAGGTACCCTTGCTGAAATGGTTCCGGCGGGAAATGAGATCCGTAATCGAGGACGACCTGCTCAATGACGCCTTCATCAGGCAGCAGGACATTTTTAGCCCCGAGGCGGTTCGGACCCTTAAGCGCAGGCTTTTTTCCTCCAGTCCAGGAGACGTCCATGCCCAGGTGTGGGGACTGGTGGTGTTCCAACACTGGTGGAAGAAATCCTTCGCCTAAGACCTACCCCATTTCTTCAATCGCATATCCCCGAATGGCGGAACGTCTAGTTCAATTTTTACCCTGACTTTTCTAAAATCAGCCACATCGACCTGTAGCAAGGGTCAGAATTTACCCCATCTACAACGATTTCGTAAATTTTTATTCCGAATCGGTT
This sequence comes from Cyclobacteriaceae bacterium, assembly GCA_032907565.1. Classification (GTDB taxonomy): domain Bacteria; phylum Bacteroidota; class Bacteroidia; order Cytophagales; family Cyclobacteriaceae; genus ZC4RG29. Next base: position 22,677 of record JAJJPK010000115.1, read on the forward strand.
CGTTTTGAACCCTGTTTTGCAAAAATTTCGAAAAAAAGGTCCTGCCCGAACGGCTAAAAATGACAACCATGATGACTTGACGAAACTCATTTTCTACTCTACTAAACAGCAATTCTTAACCCCCAAAAAGCTATGAAACTTAGAACCTTACTACTGATCATGATTGCCTTCCTCCTGGTTACCCCGGTCGCGTTCGCTCAGGACGAGACTGCCGAAGAGGGGGCACAGTCGTTCACCCTGTCTGGAACCATCGATACGTATGTACACACCACATTTGGGACGATGAACCCGTTTGCCGGCACTTACGACGGCGATGACATGTTGATTCACGCCCCGACCACGGCTTTCGCGAATCTCAAGGGCTTTTCCCTCGGAATGGTAAACCTGATCGCCTCTTATGAAGGGGAGAAGGTGGGCTTTGTGGCCGACCTCGTGTTCGGTCCACGCGGTACGGATGCCGTATTTGGGTCGCCGTTCTATTCGTCTACGGGGCAGATCATAAATCAGATGTATGCCTATTGGAAGCCGTCTAACGCTGGGTAACTTCAGCGCCTTCCTGGGATATGAGGTCATCTCGCCGGCGGTTAACTTTCACTATTCGACATCCTACATGTTTTCGTGGGGACCATTTTCTCACACCGGGATCAAGGGCAACCTGGAGTTCGGCGATGGCATGAACCTTCTGCTCGCTGTCATGAACCCTACAGACCTGACTGAATTCAACCCGGTGAACACCTACACGATCGGCGCCCAGCTCGGCAAGTCAGGAGACACCGGTGGTATCTATCTAAATCTTCTGTATGGCGACCAGGACGGAAAACTGGACGCAGATGTGGATGCCAACGGCACCACCTCTGCGGGCAATCTCTTCCAGGTTGACCTTACCGGTGGATGGGATCTTAGCGAGACATTCTACCTTGGGATAAACGCAACGTACAACCAGACATCTCCGGGCGAAATCGTTAGCGGTTCCAGTGTTGAAGACCTCGACGGTGATGCCGGCTCATTCATGGGTGTGGCGCTCTACCCCAAGCTCAGCCTGTCGGATAACACCTCTATAGGCCTTCGCTTTGAATACTTCGCGATCAAGAACGATTACATTGAGTTGTTTATGCTGGACGATGGTGATGGAAGTGTTATCGATCTGACGCTCTCGCTCAATCACACGATCGGTAACCTCACGTTCATTCCTGAAGTACGAATCGACAAGACCTCGGATGACTCCTTTATCACCAAAGGCTTCGACGATACGACCGACACCTTGATATCGCTCAACTTTGCAGCCATTTACAAATTTTAACTCGAGGATAGGGTAAAATAAAATTTTAATAAATCGATGCGCGGATAATACCTAACCCCATATATTGGCGGCTCTTATCAAACCTCACACCATGTTTCACTACTAATTCTCCGTTTTATATGGCTAAAACTAAGCTTGAGTACATCTGGCTGGATGGGTACACACCCACCCAGAGTCTTCGCAGCAAGACTAAAATTGTTTCAAAATTCAGTGGCAAACTGTCCGACTGTCCCATATGGTCTTTCGATGGCAGCTCTACGCAACAGGCACCCGGAGGGTCTTCCGACTTGCTCCTGAAGCCCGTAGCGCTCTTCCCTGACCCGGATCGGAAGGACGGATGGCTGGTGATGACGGAAGTGCTTAACGCCGATGGTACCCCGCATCCCTCAAACGGCCGCGCCCTTATTGATGATGAAGACTCTGATTTCTGGTTTGGTTTCGAACAGGAATACTTCTTATGGGATAACGAGACCAACAAGCCGTTGGGATTCCCCGTGCATGGATACCCCGGACCTCAGGGCCCGTACTACTGCGGCGTTGGCGCCGGCAAGGCGTATGGTCGCCATATCGTCGTAGATCATCTCGACCAAATGATGGCTGCCGGCATCAACATTGAAGGTATAAACGCCGAAGTAGCAACCGGCCAGTGGGAGTTCCAGATCTTTGCCAAGGGCGCCCGCGAAGCAGGCGACCAGGTATGGGTGGCACGCTACCTCGCTGAAAGAAATGGCGAAAAGTATGGCGTGTCCATCAACTGGCACTGCAAGCCTGTCCACGGCGACTGGAACGGGTCGGGTATGCACGCCAACTTCTCCAACAGCACGTTGCGTGAAGCTGGATCGCGGGATGTCTTTGAAAAGATATGCCGTGCCTTTGAGCCCGTCATAAAGGAACACATCGAAGTATACGGCGCGGATAACCACCTGCGTCTTACCGGACTTCACGAAACACAGTCGATCGATAAGTTCAGCTTCGGTATTTCCGACCGCGGCGCTTCTATCCGGATTCCGATCAGCACGGTTGAAAACGGCTGGAAGGGGTACCTCGAAGACCGTCGGCCAAACTCGTCAGCCGATCCATACAAGGTCGCTGCACGTATCATTAGGACCGTTAAGTCCGCCGTATCCTGACGAGCACCCGGTCGTCTACGACACATAGCGTCGCATGAAACAATTCGTGCGGCGTTTTTTTTCTTATGACGTTCCGTTGTCGCGTAGGCCGAGTATCCGAAGCATGTCATTCTCCACGTTACCCGGGCCAAGCCAAAAGTTACGGCTGTACACTGAGCGGAATTCCCATCGCATGCGCGAAAGTTGCTCAGGTGTATATGCGTGGGTGTCTTTCACCGAAAGGCTTTCATAGTAGCGTTCGTCGTCAGTAAGGAGTGCGCCAAGCCAGGCACCGTTTTGTTTAATACACACGTCTGTATAAGGTAATACATCGGTAAGAAACTCGGACTGCGGGAAGCGTTCGCGGCCAAATCGCTCCAGGTGGGTCTTGAGATACCATGAATCCGGATGCCGCTCGCCCGGATTTGTACGCGGCTCAAATCCACCTTCCTGAACGCTCTTGCAAAAGGCCAGGTATTCCTTCAACAACCTCGGCCCTTTATTGCGCGACTTTTCAGTCTTCAGTTGTTCGGGCCAGATGCTCGATACAATGATGACTTGCCGACGGGCACGTGTAATAGCTACGTTCAGCCGGTTTTCACCGCCGGATAGATTAAGACTACCAAACTGCATGACCATGCGCCCACGCCTGTCAGGTGCATAACCCACGGAGAAGATGATGACATCTTTCTCATCACCCTGAACGTTCTCGATGTTCTTTACAAAAAGCGATTCTGGCAATGCCACATCGCGACGCGCGGCTTCGGTCTCCAGCAGATCGAGGATCAAATATTGCTGCTCTGCATTAAACGTAACAACACCCAACTCGAGATGTGGGTGCTCCGTCAGGAAGTGGTATACCTGCGCCACGACGGTCTCCGCCTCCACCTGGTTCCGGTTGGACTCCCACACGCCGTCGACTTTCAGATATTGGATGGCTGGTTCGTTGCGATTCAGCAGATGACGGTCAGGCAATTGCCTGAGGGTGCCATCATAAAAATGACGATTCGAGAAGTCGATCAACTCAGGAGAACGACTCCGGTAATGGCCTTGCAGGCTGACCCCTTCGAGATAACGCTCTGCCAGCTCCAGCAGGGAATCCACCTCCGTATCGGGTTCGTCGGCGTCCTCTTCCTCCCATCGCACCTGGTACAACTCAAATGGCCTTAGCTGTTTCGCGTCGCCGGCAATCACTACCTGACTGCCGCGGTACATTGCCGGGATACCTCGTTCGGCAAAGCACTGAGAAGCCTCGTCGAAGATCACCAGGTCGAAGATTTCCTTCATTGGGAAAATAGCCGATACCGCCTCGGGTGATGCGAGCCAGCACGGAACAAGGCGGAGCAGTTCGCCCTGCATCTCCGTTACCACCTTGCGCAGCGGCCACAGTTTTTTCTGCTTGGTAACCTGGTGATAGAGATCGCGGTATGTGACCCGGTTGTTCAGTCTGTTGTACTCGATCTCACTATAAACCTGTTCGCGTGTCCGCAGCAGGATGATGTCGCGACTTAACCTTTGCTTTTCGCGAACCGACTGCCAGAGTTCAGCTTGCAACTCCTCCATACGTGTGGATGAGACGATGCGAAGTATCGGATGCTTGGTTTCGATGTAGTCAATCCAGTGAAGTGCAAGACTGTTGCGCAAGAGGGCTTCCAGCTTTTCGTATGTCCACCATCCGAGGCGGTTGTACAGCTTATGCATCACCTCCACCTCTGTCTCAGTCAGGCTTTCTTTTAGCTTATCAAACTCACATAAGTTGTCAAAGTCGCGTTTAAGGGTATCGACGAACTCGTCGGCCAGACTGGGATCATGGATCAGTTGCCTGATTTGAAAAGGCGTGAGGTGCTTGAGCCAGACGGCCTTCCGACCTGGGATCTCACTGCAAATGCTGAGGAGTTGATGAAAGATACGGTTGAAATCGTATCGCGATAGCGTTGTCGGGTCGATCAACTCATTTACTTCGCGAATGGTATTAAAAATGATCTTCGCCCTTACAGCGAGTTTTTCCCGTTCGAGCCAACGGCGCATGTGAAACTTGCGATAGTCCTTGGGAAAATCCATGAGCCACGCCTTTTGTTTTAACGCCGTAAAATGGTGCTCGATGTTCAGCCGGCTGTCGAGCTTCTTTTCGAGTTCCTTGAATCCGTTCTTCGAGTACTCGAGATGATTGGCCGAAAGTACATTACGCAGATAGGTCTTGTCGCCCGAAAACTCCCATCGGAAGAAACGGAACAGATTGCGCCTCGCCAGCATGCACTGCCTAAGGACCTGTTGCAGTTTCCCGAGTTCCTCCGGAGGCGTGTGGATCTCCGGACCCGAACCTTCGTAACAACTCATCAGGACGCGTTCCGTATTTGCAAGCCAGAGAAGACTCGTCTCTTCATCGGGTACCCGAAGCATGTGGAGGAAGTAGCTGTACGTCTCCTCGTCTTTCAACACACTGAGCATCCCGAGGATATCATCTTCGCGTGCCAGCAACGACTCGCAATCTTCCAGTGACAGCGCCGAAGGAAGCACCCCAACGATCTTCTTTGCAATGGTCGCCTGGAACACGGGGATCTCACGAACGGTTTGGATGATATCGTTCATATCGGACCGTTGCAACCCGGTGAACGATCTGCGGTTGTTCCACACATAGCGGTCGCGCACAAACTTTTCAGCGTATCCCGCATAGCGTTTCATCTTCCTGAGGAAGTCGTCAAGGTCGTGAAACTTGAAATATTGATACTCCTGCTTGAGGTTCACGGCATCGCCCGCCGGATTGGATGTGAGATAGAGTTGTTTTATGGGGAGGCCGCATTCTGAATCATCGTACAGCACACGCCGGAACTCTTCCAACTCTTCAACGATCGTATCGATTCTCCGACACAGCTGCAGGAACCTGCGCTCCATGTGGATGATATCCACGCTTCGGTTACGTGCCCGGTAGTCGTCGATCCGATCGATTTGCCGTGCGATCTTGGCAAAGATTTCCCTTCGGTCGTTGCGAAAGTCATGTACCAGTCCGAGGAAGTCGTCCATATCAATTTCCTGGAGACGGCGGTACACCACGTCGAGGGCCGCTCTTTTTTGACAGACGACGAGCACTTTTCTTCCCGATGCCACAGCATCAGCAACCAGGTTGCAGATAAGTTGTGATTTGCCGGTTCCAGGAGGGCCCTGCACCACGATGGATTTTCCGGACTTGGCTTTCCTGATGGCGTTCTCCTGCCAGGCGTCTGTTTCGAACGGAACATACAGACGTTCCTCGCGAAAAGTTTGGTCTCCCGACGGCGGGGACTCCTCTCCGGCCGGAACATTGCGAAGGAAGAAAGCGTCGATGTCGTTGAAGCTCTCCGCCTCCATCAGGTATTTGTAGTCCGTCACCAGTTGCGAGCCCGCCTGTGGAAAAATTCCAAGCACCGCTTCCGGGAACAACTTCAGCTCTCCGACGTGATGAGACGCATCGAAGTCCGCTTTCCGAAATTCGCTGAATGGCGTCAGTTCGTCACGGAAATTATCCGGGTTGAAATTCAATTCGATCTTGTCCTGCAGCAACTGATACAATTGGGTACGCCATACCGTACTATCCTTATCGAAGTCTTCGAAATTGGTTTCCAGTAGATCATCGGGAAGGTCGACCTTGTTGTAGTATGCGTATGCAAGCGCGAATGATTTGTTGAATACGACGCCGGCATCACGACGGGGCTCCACGATCCAATCGTTGCGCGACTGTTTCAAGCTCACCGGAAAGAACAATAGCGGAGCACGTACGAGCGTGCCATCCGTTAACTTTCCGCGAACAAACGGCCAGCCTATGTGGAGATCATTTGACCCGCGCTCTTCGAAGATGAAGCGGTCGAGTCGTTGCAAACGCTTCAGCCGGTCGCTCACATCGTTGTTTGCTTCCACACGGCTGTCGAGAACCTGACAAACCTTCGCGGCCTTTCCGGCCAACAACGCCGCGATAACGTGGAACGAGGGCTTTTTGTCGAGCAGGTTAAATTTGTGGACGTCGATAAATTGCTCTTTGGGCAACCGCAGCAGGAGAATAGAACGATTGTTCGCCGTCAGGTTGGTGAGGCGGTTCAGATAAGTCTGAAAAATATTTCGGGTCTTGACTCTGGCCACAGCTGAAAAGCAAATATATCCTAATCGATCGCCAGATAGCTACTGATCCGCCGATACACCGAGTCGTCTACCCGGTGGATTTGCCGAAGGTCCTCCAGGCTACGGAATGGGCCGTGCTGAAAGCGGTACGTAACGATAAGCCGGGCCAGGTTCCGTCCGATATAGGGATGGCGTGACAGGCTGTATTCGTCGGCTGCGTTGACATTCATTCGCACAGGGCTGAATTCGTCATCAATGTAGGCGGCTTTGCGCAGTGCCTGGATCGCCGCGGAATCCAGGTGGTATACCTCATGAAGTTGGGCCATGCTTACATATCCACCCAACCTTTCCCGATATCGGACGATTCTCGAAGCCAGCGTATTACCAATACCGCGTATCGCCTTTAGCTGTGCGGTATCCGCAGTATTCAGGTCAAAACGCGCCGCAGGTATTGCCTCCGAGGGAAATTTTCGACGAATACGGGTCGATTTGACAGTTTCAGGCAGATCAATTAATGGATACAGGCGTACGTAGGCAGCCGTATCCATTCCGTAAATCCGTAACAGGTCTGACTTCTTGCGGAATTTGCCACCGCTTACCCGGTAGCGGATGATACGGCGCGCCAGCACTGGCGAAAAGCCCAGCCGTTCCAGCTCCTGTGTCGTTGCTTCGTTAGGATTAAATCGAAACGCTTCGCGCACCACGGGGGCGGCATGCACTACTGCGGGTGCTCCCGGCTCCCTAAATAATCCCTCCAGGCTGTCCAGGATAGCCACCTCGCGTGAGAAATCCGGCGTCGCCCCCGGAAAAAGGAACCGGGCAACAGGCTGCGAAAAAAGTGCGGCTACCATAAGTGGCAAAAGGATTAAGAATCCATTGGTTTCTCTACGGGAAAACCCAAAGAGAAAACGGATCCATTTACGGATCGAGTGCATTACTGAGAGGGTTTTGGGTCGATTGGGTCCATAATATCCTCAAAACTTGCCACCCCGGCAAACCGTTATCGGTCTGACGACGTGGTTTGGCGGTCAAAAAAGGTGATATTGCGTATCCCCCATCTCCGCCCGTTTGCGTATACTCCACAGCACGACTCAGGAGAGTTATTTAGACTGGTTCTAAATTATAAATAGCCTGATATTCGTCATCCATAAATGTCATTCCCACAGTAGTTTTGCAGGTTAAGAGTATGCAAGAGAATTTCAGAGCCCTCATCCTGACGTACAAAATGGCACCCGTAGCGGTGAGGGAGCAGGTGTCGCTGAATGAGGAGGGCGTCAAGAATCTTCTGACGTTCGCTCAGTCGTATACGTCAGCTTCGGACGTGTTGGTGGTCTCAACCTGCAACCGGACGGAGATTTATTATCAGGCTGAACGCGATCACCGCGCTGAGTTCCTCAACGGCTTGCGGCTGATCAAAGGCATCTCCGTCGAAGAGGCTGATGGATATTTTGTCGACTTGAAAGGCGAAGCAGCCATTCGGCACCTGTTCGAGGTGGCGATAGGCCTGGACGCCCAGATCATTGGCGACATTCAGGTGAGCGGACAAGTGAAGAGCGCCTACCAGTGGAGCGCTGATATGAATATGGCCGGACCGTTTCTCCACCGGCTGATGCACACCATCTTCTTCACCAACAAGCGCGTGGTGCAGGAAACGACCTTCCGCGATGGTGCCGCATCGCTTTCCTACGCAACTACAGAAATGATACAGGAGCTCACGGGTGGAAACCGTCGGGCGAAGATACTCGTGCTTGGCGTCGGAGAAATCGGCCAGGATGTCGTTCGCAATCTTATAGACCAGGATTTGGATCCGCAGCAGGTTACGGTACTCAACCGTACCCCAGAGAGGGCCCGCAAGCTCGCTGAGCAGGGCGGCTTCCGGTACGGAGGTCTTGACATGTTGGCCGAGGAAGTAGGCCAGGCAGACGTCGTTGTAAGTTCCGTATCGGGAACCAGTCCCCTCATCACCCCTGACCTGCTGAGAGGCCACTTGATGTCTCATAAGTTCTTTATTGACCTCTCAGTGCCGCGGAGTGTTGACCCGTCGTTGGAGCACATCCCAGGCGTGGTACTTTACAACCTGGATGAGATTACGGAGAAGACGCAGGAGGCGGTAAACCGTCGCAAGGCGGCCATCCCGAGAGTGCAGGAAATTATTGGGGAAGCCTTGAACGAGTTTGAGGATTGGGCCCGGGAGATGATTGTTAGCCCCACCATTCAAAAGCTTAAGAATACCCTCGAACAGATTCGCCGGGAAGAACTGGCGCGTTATCTCAAGAATGCCTCTCCTGCTGAGGCAGCCCGTCTCGACGAAATGAGCCGGTCGTTCATGCAGAAGATACTGAAGTATCCTGTACTTCATCTTAAGGCAGCCTGCCGGCGTGGCGACTCGGAGTCCATTTCTGAATTGCTGCACGATCTGTTCAACCTGGAAAGGGTGAGGGAGAAAAAACCCTAACGTTCACCCTTCCATTGACGCCGGAAGAGAAAAAATTCGTCCAGCTTGTTAACCAGCACCAGGGCCTGATCCATAAGGTCGCCCTGATGTACGAAACCGATCCTGAAGCCAGGAACGACCTGTTCCAGGAGATTGTTCTCCAGCTTTGGCGGTCCTTTCCCACGTTCCGGGGTGAAGCCAAGATCACCACCTGGATGTACCGGATCGCCCTCAACACCGCCATCTCGGGACTTAGGAAAAAGAATCGCAAGCCACCCACAGAAGACATTCACGACGGCCACCTGAACATTTCGGAGGCACAAGACGCCGACCACGAAGAAAACCTGCAGCGGCTTCAATGGGCGATTCGTCAGCTCTCCGAAATCGACCGCGCTATGATCCTCATGGCGCTGGAAGAAGTACCCTACGAAGAAATTGCCGAGACGATGGGCATTACGCAAAACAACGTACGCGTCAGGATGAATCGCATCCGGGAACGCCTGCGCAAACTTATGACAGCCTGATTTATGGAACTCGACGACCTGAAAAACATCTGGCAAAAAAGCGACCTCTACAAACCCAGGCGTGAGGAAGAGATCTCGGAAATGCTCAAGGGCAGGAGCAAATCCATCATCACCCGGCTCCGGAAAAACGTATGGTTCGAATTGGTGTTTACCATCGTGGGAGGCATTCTTCTGTTGTATTACGTTTTCTCCATCCCGAGCCTGTCCTTCCCTGTAGCCTTCGTCCTCATTCTGTTGTCATTCATACTATACATCATCTACTACGTAAAGAAGATCAACCTCCTTAATCGATTCGAAGGAAGCTCGGGTGACGTCCGAACAAACCTGGAACGGCTGGTCGCTGACCTCGATGCGTTTCTGAGGTTTTACCATCGTAGTTACACGATTCTCTTTCCCGGTTTCCTGTTGCTAACGCTCATCCTGGCTATCGCTGACCTTGGGCTTGCAAAGTTTCTCGAGTCATTGCACGAATGGAGAACAGTAGCTTACCTGCTCTTTCTCGTATTATTTTATGTTGCTTTGACATTCTGGATTGGCAAGTGGTACCTACGGAAATTGTATGGAACGCACTTGCAAAAACTGCGCGGACTGTTACGCGAACTCCAGGAAGGAGATAACGCGGGAAGCACGGCTGCACCTTCCACCGAGGGCTGAACCTTAGCGACCTGGAGTAAACAAGGTATCACTTTCGAGACATTCCGCCAGGCTTCTATAGACGTTGACCATGTTCTCACGGCTGTAATCCTGGTGCAATTCGCGGACAATGCGCTCCGCAAGCGTGCCCTGGGACAGGATAACGTCCAAGGCGGGCTTCCAGGCTGCCAGCCGGCCATTCATCACCTTCTCTACGATAGCCGCCCAGAGTTCGCCAGCAGCAAGCTTCTGCGATCCCAAACCGAAAACGCTCAGGTAACTGGGCTGATCGATGACGGCTGCCGAGCCGGCCTCCATACATACATCCAGCAGGTTGGCCAGGGTTTCGGTTTTCCACTTCATCTGAGATTCATGATCGATGAACATTCCATTTACCAACCCTTTCAATGTCTCGATTACCAATGCTACTACGGCAACGTCGGCCTTTGCCGATTCCTGGCAGTCCATAACGCGAATCTCAAGTGAGCCCCTATCGAAGCGTGCGATGGCACCCCGCGAGTTCACCCAAATCGGATTGAGTATTCGTTCCGGATCAAACGGTGCCAGGTCGGCCTTGATCCTATCGTAGATCACTTGAAGGTAATTGCGGCGCGAGAACACTGCTTCCGGGATGATCTTTCCCGCTATGGAAGGAATCCTGTTCTGGTTGGATTTGTAGTATTTCAGCCTTGTATCAAAGGAGCCCGTGAACTTACCATTCAATACAGGCGTACTCGCACATAATGCCGGAAGGATCGGGAGCAACAGCCGTACGGCAGCGTGCAGACGTGCGAACTCCTGGTCGTCGTAAAACGGCAGATTAAGGTGGGTACTCTGTACGTTGGACCATCCGTGTCCTTTGCAGTCGAATATCCTGTTGTACGTTTCGTAAATACTGCTGTCACCGTGCGGCCAAAGGCGCGTCTCCTCTGCGGGATTCATGAACGGGTGCGCGCCCGTAGGCATGAGCATGGCATTCCATTGGGCAAGGATGGAATTGACGTATCGAACGTTTTCTGCCAGGGCATCCGCCATGGCAACGAGATCCAGTTCCGGCCGCGTTGCCTTGAGCTCCACCACATGGAGTACAAGTTCGTTAGACCACGTTACGCTGCCCCGCACAAGGTCGGTGTCGTAATTTCCTGTCTCATTCCGGATCAGCTCATCGGCAACAGGCTTGACGCTGAGCGTGTCCTTGTCTACAATCATGTACTCCAGTTCAATGCCATAGGCCTGAAACAGGTGGATGCGCGGCGGTTGACCTATCATCGGCTCGTTTTGATCTTGTTTAGAAGGACTTCCATGATCACCGAATACAGCTTGTCCTTTAACACCTTGTCTTCGGTACCGGCGTCGATATTGGGATTGTCATTCACTTCAATCACATAGAATCGGCCGTCTTTTTCTTTCATATCCACGCCGTACAGTCCTTTTCCAATCAGCGAAGTCGCGCGAAGCGCGGTTTTTATCAATCCCGCCGGTGCCTGGTCTACGGAAATACATTCAACCGATCCGTCGCGCGTGCTCTCGTGTGCGCTCCAGTTGACGATCTGCCAATGTTCCGACGCCATATAGTACTTGCACACGTAGAGCGCCTGCCCGTCGATGATGCCGACACGCCAGTCGAATGGAGTAGGAAAATATTCCTGCGCGATCAGCAGGTCCGACTTCTGAAACATGCCTACAGTCACATCTTTGAATTCCTTCGCATTGTCGATCTTATATACACCTTTGCTGAAAGCGCCGTCGGGTTGCTTAAGGATGAAGGGGAATCCGATTTTTTCAGGCAGCGACTTGTAGTTGTCGCGGCTGATCACGAATGATTTCGGCGTAAGTATCCGGTTTGTGCTGAGCAGTTCGTACAGGTAGACCTTGTTGGTGCACTTAAGGATAGAGTCAGGGTCGTCGATTACTGCTAGGCCCAGCGATTTTGCTTTCTTGGCAAACTTGAAAGTGTGGTGATTGACGTACGTGGTTTCGCGAATGAAAAGCGCATCGAACTGAATAAGCGACTCGAAGTCATCGCGTGTGATGAGCTCGCAATAGAAGCCTGCCTGTTCAGCTGCCCTGACGAACTTCTGGATCGCTTTGTCGTCCGAGGGTGGGTACGGATCGGCGGGGTCAACCAGGATGGCCAGGTCGTACTTCTTCTTTTCCGGCTTCAGGTTTCGCTTGCGGCGGAGGAATTTCTCCAGTGACGACCAAAGCAACTCATTGTCCTCTGATGGAACTTCGTCCAGACTCATGGGTTTAATGCCCTGCAGAATCCATTTCGATCGCCGCGTGAACGTAGCACGCAGGGATGGCGCCTGAATATACTGGAACAGCTGACCGGCCAGCCGGCCCAGGTGTTCTATTTTCGTCCTTCCGAAGTATATGCAAAACTCGACCTTGTCCGCCGGTTCGTTTTTGAAACTGGTTTGAATGAGGTTGTCAAAGTCCTGCGAGTCTTCACGCAGAATGGATGGGAACCGAAAATCCTGTATGGTCGCGACATCGGGAAGTACGTGATGCTTCCTCGCTTCTGCCAGCAGCGAAACATAGTACCCGAGGCTCTGGTACTGGTACGATTTGCACAGGTTGAGCACCTTAAGGCCCTTCGTTTGTTGGTATACCTCCCCTGAGATGTACTGTGCGGGAGTAATGATCCTGAAATCCTCGAGGCTGGGGCTCCACATCGCCGGGTTTTCGGCAACGATTATTTTTTCCATTGGGTGAGGGTCGACCCCTTACTTATTCGGTTCAATTATTTGTTCGGTTCAATGATGAGCAAATTGGCATCATAGGTGACAATGCCCAACATGATGCTATTGATAAGTCGCTCAAAGCTCACACCATAAACCTGATCCTTACCGATCGGATTTGGCGTCATGGGGTCAGCCAGATATACGCAACGCTTCTTTTCATCGAATCCGCTGATCACAACAAAATGGCCCGCTGGTTCCCCTTTGATGTCGTCGTAAATATCGAACTGCGGCACCTCCCGGGGTGTGCCATACAGGTAGGTCGCACTTAGACCCGTCAGGATGGGGCGGGACCGCGACAGATAGCTGCGGATAAGGTCGGCGTCCAGTTCAGCAAACCGCAGGACACCCCCTGCTTCCAGAAACTGGATGTATGCTTTCGATGCGACCCGAAGTTTGCGGCGCTTGTACTTGAAGGCCATCTGCCGCTTGAGACGTTCAATCATTTTCTTTCGCGAAAACCCCACCCACGACGGATCGAACACATTCAGATTATACGAATAAATAGTGGCGCGATAGCCGCGTCGCAAGGCGTGGTTGCCAAGCATCACGGCCAGTGTACCACCGTTTTTCAATTGCTTTACTTCGCGAACCACTTGCCGAAGGGGTACTTCGTCGTTGTAGTAGCGGTAGAGCGCCTGCAAGCAGGTAGGTCCGCAAGTGACGTCGTCCGGCTGGGCTTCTATATCAAATTCAAGCACAAGGTCTTTGCGCATATGCGGCTCACATGAATTTTTTTAGAAAAAAATCAACCACTTCGACGAGGATCAGGAGGATGATGATGATTTCGAGGATATTGCTTTCCCTTTGGTTGAGGATTTCTGAAAAGACATCGAGGTTGGCTTCGATCATCCGCATCATGTATTCCACTCCCCGGAACCGAGTTCTAAGATCGAAATGCTGAATAAGTCCCTGATGAAGCTTGTCGAGGTATTCGTTCTCCCAAACAAGTTCGGGTACATCAAAAATATAAATGTTCTCAACGATGCTGTTCTGTGTGTTGAGTGCCCGTCCGAGAAAGCGCATCATGTTTTTACGGCGAATGCTCAGGGTTCCCGTCCGCTCCATCTGGTTGGTAAACCCCTTGATCTCCATCAGCAAGTTTTCCGCGGCGTTGCTGTAGTAATCCAGGGCAACGGACTGCGCCAGGTTGAACATTACGATGCGAAACACTTCGTCGTTGAGCGTGCCCAGGATAACGCGGTGAAACTCAAAGCGTATACCTCCACCCTCTTCATGGAGTATCCCGAATTCGTCCTGGGTAACATGAGTAACCGCAAACCGAAAGTAGGGGTTGACCTTTTGGATGGCGTCCTCCATCTCCTGGTCTGTGTAACCACAAAATACGATAACGCCATAGTTGAAATAGTACTGGTAGCGGTTTCCCGGAAAAGAATAGAAGAGTTCCGACGAGGCTTCCGCCGTGGGCTTTTCCAAAACGGTTCGAATTCCTTTGAGGTCGAGCTGCTTGGCAACATGAAACGCAGTGAGCGTAATTTCCTTTCCCATAGTTTGCGGCGTCCGCTCCACAAAGGTAAAGTAAAAGTCGGCAGATTTAATTATGCCGGGAATTGATTAGGTTGTGACCTTAAATTCAAACCGCTATGAAGCTTGCCGTTGTCGCCTTCCTGTTAGTTCTATTTGCGACCGGACCAGCGTTGTCGTGGGGACCTACCGGCCACCGGGTGGTAGGCGCCGTCGCCGAAGACTATCTCACCCGCAAGGCCCGCGTCCGGCTCGCCCGCATCCTCGACGGGCAGTCGCTCGCTATGGCGTCCACCTGGATGGATGAAGTAAGGTCCGACGCCGCATACGATCACATGGCTGACTGGCATTGGGTAACCATACCAGACGGCATGACCTATGCCGACACCGAGAAGAATCCGGCTGGCGACATCATCGCGACCCTCAACCGGGTGATCGATGAACTCCGGGAGGGATCCCTGACGGCAGCCGAAGAACGCGAACGGGTTTTGATCCTGATACACCTTGTCGGTGACTTGCACATGCCACTGCACGTCGGCAACGGCAATGACAGAGGCGGCAATGATACCCGTGTGTCCTGGTTCAGCAGATCCAGTAACCTCCACCGCGTCTGGGACGCCGACATGATCGATGATACACGATTGAGTTACACGGAATTCGCCGCATCCTTAAAACGACCTTCCGATCAACAGGTTAGGCAATGGCAGCAGTCAGGAATACTCGTGTGGGCCGAGGAGAACATGTCTTACAGAAATCAAATCTACAAGGTGGGCGACGGCCGGCTAGGCTACCGGTACTCCTATCTAAACATGCCCACCGTCCGCCAGCGGTTGCTACAGGCAGGCATCCGCCTGGCCGGGATTCTCAATACGATTTACGGCTAAGGCCGGTGTACTGCGGCAGTGGATGGCTTCCGCGAGACGGATGTTGCGTCCGTAGATGTCGCGGTGACATTCCACACTTCCATCTGCCATAGCCTCGCAGGTGATGTAGCGGATACGCAATGGGACCGGTAGGATGCTTACTTGTCGACTTAATTCTTCCCGCATGAATCGGTCGAAGTCGCGTGCTGAGCACCAGGGATTATCAACCGACACCAGGTGCCGCGCAAGTTCGAGCGCGCGTTCGATGCGGATACAACCATGACTCAGTGCACGGTATCGGGCTGCAAAAAGACCCCGCGCGTTGGTGTCGTGCAGGTAGATGTTATAGTCGTTCACGAAGTTAAATTTCAACAGCCCCAGGGCATTGAAGGGGCCCGGTATCTGCTGCACCAGGTAAGGAAAATAGTTCTCCCCCAGCCCATGCCAGTTCACAGAATCGGGGTGGACCTCGTTGCCGCTGATGTCCAAAACGCGGTACCGGTGTCCGGAAAGATATGACGAGTCAGCTTGTATCTGGGGCAGGAGCTCACGCGTGGCGATCCGGCGGGGCACATTCCACGCGGGGTAGACGATGAAATTGGTGATGACACCGTCGAGAACGGGCGTCGGAAAATAAGGTGCGCCAACGATCACACGCGATTCGAACTCGATCGAGTCGTTGTTCATTAGCGTCAGCCTGTAAGACGGAATGTTTACCAAAAGGTAGCGCCCTTCGTGCGCATCGATATCCCATCGCCATTGCTCAAGGCTCAGACTCAAGTCGACTACCTCGCGTTCGATGGCTACGCGGTCAGCCGGCGACATGGGTGTCTTCAATGAGTCCAGTCGTGCTTTCAAAGCGCTTTTGAGCGCCCTGTAGGCAAACGCTGGCGGTTCCAGGCTGGCGAGTGCACCTGACAGTCGGTTGCGGCTAATCCCTTGGATTACAGCGTTCAATATCACCGAATCGGATTCAACGACGCGCGGATGCCAGCCGGCACTATCCGGCTCCACGCGCCCGTAACGGAGGTGATTCGCCACGGAAAACAGGGCATCAGTTAACAAGAGATCCAGGTGTGCAACAACGTATGCATCGGGTTTGCTGTTTTGCAATTGAGCAGACAGCATGCTGATAGCGTCATAGTGATAGTCTTCCGGCCGAAGTCCCGAGTACTCGATGCCACCGATGATGGCAATCATGGAATCGGCGAGGGCACTCATATTATTTTCCTTATACCACAACAGCCGGTGATTTCTCAGCGAATAAAAATCATCCACCTGGCACCAGGAATGAAGCGATTCGGGGCCGACCACGGTGGAGTCGCGCAGCAACTCGATGAGTGCGTGCTCCATCGGCGATGAAGGGGTTGTCCTCGACAGGTGCTGCATCGAATCCGAGCACCCTATCGACGACGTTGCTAAGATTAAAGCCATCCACTTCCGGGACAAAGAGATCATGGGCATCATCGTTAGTTATTCCCCTCTTACTAGCAGCATACTGTGGGTTCACACGGTTCGCCGGGATTGCATCGCACACATTCCGCCCAGGTCCGGAAATACGGGAAATAATACAATTGTGATGCCCAACTACCGGCGGGTGCCGGGATCAGACATACGGCAACAGATAATACGCTGGAAGGGGCAAAAAAATCTTTCGCCCGAAACCGGACTTTTGTGCAACTCCGAAAAAAATTCCCGATCCGGAAAAATGCCGGCCCACATTGGTCTTGGAAGGATATCCGGACCCCTCACAGCCGCGCCAAAACCTCGTCAATCAGAGTATCTACCACACCTCTCGGATCAGGGGCAACGGACCCTTCAGCGCGGCTGACGATAATGGCATTTACACTAAAGGCATCGTGCTCCAGCAGACGCGCCATCGCATAATAACCGGCAGTCTCCATTTCGAAATTGGTAAGTCGAAATTCCGCATCGTCCAATCTTCCCCGAAAGGCGCTCATGTCCTCAAGCAGGTTGGCGTAACGGATCGGAATGCGAACGCTTCGTCCCTGCGGCGCAAAAAAACCAGGAGCAGTTACCGTATTACCACGCGTCATGGCAGTACCAACCCGATCTCTAAGACCAGGCGAGCATTGCACTACATAGGGCCGATGGGGTAGTTGGATCTTTTCGTGAAGTTCACGGGCCAGCGCCTGCTCGGTTTCCGTCATGCTGAGATGGTAATATGCCATCATAGCGTCAAGTCCCACCGCATAGTCGGAATATAGGAGCGTTCCTACCGGGATGTCGGGCTGAAGCGATCCCGACGTACCAATTCGGATAATCTGAAGTCTGCGTTTTTCTTCAAGCGGCTCCCGTTTTCGGAGATCGACGTTGACCAGGGCATCGAGTTCGGTCATGACCAGCTCGATGTTGTCCGTTCCGATCCCCGTACTCAACACTGTAATGCGTCGGCTTCCGTATGTGCCCGTCTTCGTAACAAACTCGCGGTTACGGGTTTCGAATTCAATGTGATGGAAGCGGCTTGCCACCTGGTCAACACGGTCGGGATCTCCTACGGTGATAACCACATCGCTGATGTGATGAGGAAGCAGCCCGAGGTGGTATACACTCCCATCGGGATTGAGAAGGAGGCTCGACGCTGGTATACGGGCCATACTATACTTTAACGACCTCAGCGGGATTACCGAAAACCGTTTCACCCGCCGCCACGGGTTGGATTACGACGGATCCTGCACCGATCCTCGCACCCTTGCCAATAGTAATACCGGCTACGATAACCGCACCAGAGCCGATAAAGACTTCGTCCGCGATCGTGACATCGGAATTTATCAGCGCACCGGATCCTACCTGGACGAAATCACCGAGCGATGCCTGAGCGGCGACGACAGCACCGGCCTGGACGACACAATGGCTGCCCAACGACGCACCGGCTCCTATCATGACTCCCATATCAATCAGGTTGCCGTGTCCGATCGAGGCGACATCCGGAACGACTGCCGTTTTGTGAATACAGTTTACAGGCTGGACGTGGCGCTTTTCGTGCAGCATCTTTACAAGACTCTTTCGCAACGGGCTGTCGTCGACAGCCACGAACGCCTCGCACTTTCTTCCGATAAACTTAAGAAACCCATCGTCGTCCATTGCGCCGAGTATCGAGACGCCATCAATCTCTTTACCATGCTTTTCCTTGTCATCATCGAGGAATCCATAGACGGCATTCCCGTTTTCCTCAAAAATCATTCGCGCCTGCCGGCCCAGCGCGGTTGCACCAAATATTATAACGGGATTGTCCATGAGCATTTAATCGATTATCCGCGCAAAGTTAACCGTTTTGAACACCGCGCAGCTTCCTCTTGAGGAATTCGTTCACCCACCTTTCCAGCCACGGGATGCCCTGCAGCGTATAGAACACGAAAAACGACAAATACCCAACCCGATACCTCGACAATGTTCCAAAATTCGGTGACGACAATGGAAGGATCACGCCGAGGATCAACACGGCCATCGCTACCGCGATAAAAAGCAAGGGTTCACGGCAACCCGGATTGCGTACAAAATGCATAACAGCCCAAATGACCATTACGGCGAGCAAAAGGTTTTCCAGGGCACCGGCCAGCGCCAACAAGGATTCTGCCTCCCAAACAAACGGCCTGAACAAACCGGAAATGAATGCCTTGGGAGCGTGTGCAGCTATGCTCGTCCAGGTCGGTTCCAACCCGGGAAACAATATCACGCCTGAACCTTCCGACATACTAACAGACAGTCTGTAGTTTTCGACGATCACTCCAGGCAGTGCGTGCACGTTGAAATTTGGATGAAGAAATGTTGCCGTGCCTATCAGCACACCGAAGACTACGAGCCACAACAACACCTTACCATACTTGTTGGTAATTTGGAGAACACCTGTCATGTAATGGACCAACACCACGGTAAGTCCTGCAGAGAGAAACACGCCTACGTTGTAGTATTTCAGTTTCCAGCCAATCCATGCGGCAAGGACAAGTCCCACCCACACCAACCACTTCCTGGGGTTGTCCCTTATTTTGAGAAGGCAAGCGACCATAATAAAGAGGCACGGTGTGGCTATGGCCTCCTTCAATACGCCCGAACTCCACACTACGATACTGGGCCAAAAAAGGAAAGCGATAATGGCGGGGACGGAAACTTGCCAGCGGTTCGCAATCACCCGAACGAGAAACCAGGCGCCTACAAAAGAAAAGAACGAGAGAAATATTGACGCGATCCAAAAGCTATTCGAAGTGAGGAGATAAACGACGCTAAGGACTTTCACCATGAACACTGAACGCAGCTGCTGATTTGCAAGACCTTCCAGTAACGTTCCGCTCCACAGAAACTGAACGTATCGCGCTGGGTCCTCGCGCGCAACGCCCGCCAGAAATGTGGCGTCTCGGGAAAAGACGACCGGGTCGCCCGCGCCGTGATAGATGATGTAAAAATATCCTACCGCCAGCCCGCCAAGAATCCTGGCGCCCAATGCCGGCCAGTACCATTGCGCGAGGTTGTCCCGCGTGAACCTGTAATGCAATCCGACAAGAACACCGATGAAAACAAGCGCCAGGATGTAACCGGCTATCATGATTGAGGGGATTTCACAATGAAGGACCCTATACTGCAATCCAGACAACGCCGGGCACGACAAAATATCTGATACAAACCAATCTGCGCCTGCGAGTCGAAGGCCGAACCGGGTGCATCCCCCAGCGTGCTCCACTTGCGGGTGATGGAATTTTGCTCGGCGGGAATCGCTTTCAAGAAGGCGACAGCCTTGTCGACCTGAAAGGATTCGTCCATCGTTCTTCCATAGGCAGCAAGGAGCGGTACAATGGCGTTAACGATTATATTGTCGATACTGGCATTGCCCATCGGTGCGATCGTTTTGCTTTGACGAAGTCCGAACCGGTAATGTCGTAACCAAAAATCGGACTGTCTTGCAACAAATATAGAACGAAGCGTCCTAAGATGGTTTGCATCGCGCACAATGGAGAAGATACGCGGGTGGTGGTGTAATGCTGCCGCGAGCTGAGCAAGCCGCAGGGTAGGGAAATTTGCAGGGCGCATGCGAAGAAATCGCCATTGTGAAGGCTTTAGCTTCCGGCTTGTCAACCCGTACTTTTTCTCGAGCCATTCGTACTCCTGTTTCAAACGTAGGAAATAGGTGTCGCGGAAACCCATGTCCAGGAACCCGGCTGTACCGAACAACAACGCTTCAACTTCCATGAGCTTAGTGCTGTGTTTGAGGATCAGTCGGAACGGCAGGGCACGGGAGAGTTGCTCCATGGGTTCTGCATTCACCTTGAATCCGAAACTGCGGCACAGCAGCTGGTAAAGCGTTTCCTCCCAGTCGTTGTTGCAGCGTTCCCAGATGGCACGTCCGGCCGCAGCCTTTTCCTCCAGGCGCAGCATCGCGGCTCGCTCCATCATGGCTCGCCTGGTCTCGGCGTCGACAGTCGCATAGCGAGCAGCGCACGGAACCGTTGCACGGGTGGAGAGAAGTTTTGTGTATCTAAGGATCATGCCTCGATCGACGCGATTGCCCAGGACCACCGTGGGGAGTAATGAGCCGTCCTGGCGTACGGCAGAATGATTGCACGACCACACTACGTGTAGGATGACGTTATCGTACGCAGGATTCTCATGATGTCGATGCTCGCGCCATCCGGAAGCGTTGCCGTGCACTTCGACGTTTCCGACCCATTCCATGTCGCCGATCCGGATTCTCGCATTGAGAAAATCCGGACCACCATCATAGTTTGGCGTTCCGGGAGAAAAAACTTCCACCTCATCCCCAGAGGTGGTGCGCAGTTCCCTCCTGTCAAAGTACTGGAACTGCCAGACGTATTGAACGAATGCTTCTGTCATTGAGGGTCTATTTATGTGTGAGGTTAATGATTGCCAACGAAGAATCGGGTGATTCCGAATGATTTCAAAAATACCTACTTTGAACACTCAAGATCAAGGCATGCGAAAGTACCTGTCAGTGTTTCTTTGGCTGTTGACCTTCTCCGTTGTCGCGCAGGAGTACGCACGCAACGGGATGGTCGTTTCGGCATCGCAACTCGCATCCGATGTTGGCGTGGAAATTCTGAAAGATGGTGGCAACGCGATCGACGCAGCTGTAGCCACAGCGTTTGCGCTGGCGGTTACGTGGCCGTCGGCAGGCAACATCGGGGGAGGCGGCTTCATCGTGTACCGCAAACACAATGGTGAAGTCACCACCTTTGATTTTCGCGAAAAAGCACCCCTCGGGGCAACGCCTACCATGTACCTGGATGAAAACGGTAACCTGATCCAGAACCTCAATCATTTGAGCATCCTGGCCGTTGGCGTCCCCGGCACGGTCGCGGGTCTCTACGATGCGCATCGCGCACACGGCCGCTTGCCCTGGTCGCGGGTTGTTCGGCCAGCTGTACGCCTGGCGCGGCGTGGCTTTGCGTATACCTATGGGATTTACCACGACGCCATCTCCCACGAGCAAACCTGGAAAAAGATACCGTCAACCGCCGCCGTGATGTTCAGGAACGGAACAACATTTTATCAACCGGGCGAAACCTGGCGTCAACCGGATCTTGCCCGAACACTGGCACGAATCAAGCGCCACGGGAAGGCAGGTTTTTACAGCGGAAAGACAGCAGAGAAACTCGTCTCGTTCATTCAGTCACAAGGCGGGATCATTACCCTTCAGGATTTGGCGGAGTACGAAGCCCGCGAACGACAGCCAGTCAAGGGAACGTATCGAGGCTATGAGGTATACTCCATGGCACCGCCCAGTTCCGGCGGCATTACGCTGATCCAAATGCTAAACATTCTCGAAGGGTTTAACCTGAAGGCCTATGGATACCATTCCGCCGCATACGTCCACGTGGTGTGCGAGGCCATGCGCAGGGGGTACGCCAACCGCGCCCTTCACCTGGGAGATCCGGATTTTAACCCGGACATACCTGTAGAGCGGCTACTCTCGAAGGCGTATGCCGCCAGCCTGCGGAACACGATCGTGCCGGATACCGTCTCCGTTAGCGACCCTGCCGCGTTCAGTCAACCTTATGAAAGCCCTAATACGACGCACCTATCCGTTGTCGACAAGGAAGGAAATGCGGTATCACTTACCTATACGCTGGAATATGCGTATGGATCACAGATCGTAGCAGACGGCCTGGGGTTTTTCCTTAATAATGAAATGGGCGACTTCAATCCCGTGCCCGGCGTGACAAATGAGGATGGACTCATCGGTACCGCGCCGAACCTCATTGCACCGCGCAAGCGCATGTTGTCGAGCATGACGCCAACGATCCTGGTAAAGGACGGGAAGTTGTTTATGCTCATTGGAAGCCCCGGCGGAAAGTCCATCATCGGCACCGTGCTGCAAGTTATTCTCAACGTTGTGGATCACGACATGGACATTGCCATGGCCATTGAGTCCGGACGATTCTACCATCAATGGCTTCCCGATATCATCGTTTATGAAAAGTACAGTATGACCGACGACAGACGTGCTATTCTTGCGGAGATGGGCCATCGGATGCGCCAAATCCGGTCGCAGGGCGCAGCCATGGGCATCTTGTACGACGCCTCTAAGGGGGTGCTGAGTGGACATGCAGATAGTCGATCGCCGGATGGAGGAGTGGCGGGATATTGAGTGGGCAGTAGGCACTTCACAGAAATCTCTCCAGGTATTGCTTCATCTCATCCCTTAACCGCACTGCTTCCTTGGCCGCTTCATCTGCAAAATCACGCCCGTCTGACGCATACAATATCGACCTTGTCGCATTCACAAGCAGCCCGCACATCTTGTTCATGCCCGCCTCTGATACGGCGGAAAGGCTACCTCCCTGTGCACCGATGCCCGGCACGAGCAGAAAATGATCAGGAACCAGGGCGCGCACTCTTTTGATGCGATCCGGAGTGGTAGCGCCTGCAACGAACATCAACTGATCGGGACCTGCCCATTCGCGCGCTTTGATAATGACCTCCTCGTACAGTGGTCTTCCTGTAGCCTTAGACTCGATTAGCTGGAAGTCGTTGCTGCCCGGATTCGATGTAGACGCGAGCAGGATAGTCCACTTGTTCTTGAAAGCAAGGAAGGGCTGGACCGAGTCAGCACCCATGTAGGGCGTAACCGTGACCGCATCGAAATTCATTTGTTCGAAGAAGGCTCGGGCATATAATGATGATGTGTTGCCGATGTCTCCACGTTTCGCGTCCGCGATGGTGAAGATGCCTTCCGGAATATACTTGAGTGTACGTTCCAGGCTCTGCCATCCCGCATGGCCGAGCGATTCATAAAAGGCGATGTTAGGCTTATACGCTACACAGTAGTCGTGGGTGGCGTCGATGATTTGTCGGTTGAATTCAAACAGCGGGTCATCGCTGTTGCGCAAGTGGGATGGAATCTTGCGGATATCGGTGTCCAGGCCAATGCATAGATACGAGCCTTTGTGCCGAATCCTGTCAAAGAGCTGCTGACGATCCATCCGTAAATTAAGGGATAAACATCAACGCAGGTCAATGATGTCTACGCCCGGATGTTTCTTTGGATCGAAAGCAAAGAATGAATCATCCACGTTGATGTTGGGATTAAATTCGGTTATCGAGTACGTATACCGGTTTCCCCCTTTGTCGAACATCGTAAAGCTCTTGACGCTCTTGTCCTTTTTTGCAATGTTCATCCGGATCTTAAAGAATTGGGCATCCGGCTTTTCCGGCACCAGGTCGATCACCTCGCACAGTACACCCCCGACGGTTTCGTCTTTAAGATAGAGGTACTTAAAATCCTTTTTATAGATCTCGAAAATCTTTGACGGGTTGACGTCTTCTGAATCCGGGTCGTAGTTGTCGATGTTGACTTCATTGGCGTCGGGCAGGTACGTCCATAGGGTCGTTCCATTATTGATGACCTCCTGTTCCGGCAGGGTCAGGCGGTACTTATCCCCTTTTACGGTCATTTTGCCCTTGAATTCCTCATTGATATTATCGACATCGTTGGTCAGCCGGTACGTAAAATCGGCCTCAAACGCGCCCATGGCCTTGAGCTTTGCACTCATCGCCTCCAGGGTCTCCAGGGCTTTAGGGTCATACTGCGAAAAGGTCTTCCCCGCGACGAATACAAGAAAAGTGCTGATAATAAGATACTTCATGACTCTGTAGGTACAATATAGTAAGGTGCAAAGTTATAATTGTCCGTGTTTTTCCTTCAGTTCATTCAATAATTGTTCCAGACTGACCTCATCCCGGATCAGGACCTCCCGGGCTTTGCTGCCCTCAAACGGCCCGACGATCCCTGCAGCCTCCAGTTGGTCGATAAGGCGGCCGGCCCGGTTGTATCCCAGTTTCAGTTTGCGCTGGATGAGCGACGTGCTACCCTGTTGGTGTTGCACAATGAGGCGTGCCGCGTCCTCGAATAGGGCATCGCGCTCCGCAAGATCGACGCTGGCCGCACCGCTTTCGTCGTCACCTTCGAATTCGGGAAGAAGGTAGGCCGAATCGTAGCCCCGTTGCGAACTGATATAATCGACCACCCGCTCAATCTCAGGTGTATCGATGAAAGGACATTGAAGACGTAAAATATCCGAGCCGGTCGACAGGAGCATATCGCCCATGCCAACAAGCTGGTCGGCTCCCCCGGTGTCAAGAATGGTACGTGAATCCACCTTGGAGATTACCCGGAAGGAAAGGCGTGCAGGGAAGTTGGCTTTGATGACCCCTGTAATGACGTTGACCGAAGGCCGTTGGGTGGCTACCACGAGGTGGATCCCTATGGCACGAGCCAACTGGGCAAGGCGCGCTATAGGCGTTTCAACCTCCTTGCCTGCCGTCATCATCAGGTCGGCAAGTTCGTCGATAACCAACACAATATAGGGAAGGAACCTGTGACCCTCCCGAGGATTGAGTTTTCGGGCAACGAATTTCGCGTTGTATTCTTTCAGGTTTTTGGCACCGGCATCCTTGAGCATTTCATACCGGTTTTCCATTTCAATGCAAAGCGAGTTAAGCGTGTGCACGACTTTACGCGTATCGGTAATAATGGCCTCCTCGCTGTTGGGAAGCTTGGCCAGGTAGTGCCGCTCTATCTTCGAGAACAGCGACATTTCCACCTTCTTCGGATCGACGAGCACAAACTTGAGTTGCGAAGGATGCCGTTTGTAAAGCAGTGATGTGAGCAGCACGTTCAACCCGACAGACTTACCTTGTCCTGTTGCTCCTGCAACCAGGAGGTGCGGCATGCGGGTAAGATCCACGATGTATACTTCGTTCGAGATGGTTTTGCCAAGCACCACGGGCAGTTCCATGTCGCTCTTCTGAAAGCGTTCCGTGCTCAACACGGAGCGTATGCTCACCATCTCACGATTCTTGTTCGGAACTTCTATCCCAATGGTGCCCCGTCCGGGAATCGGTGCAATGATGCGAATGCCCAGCGCAGCAAGACTTAACGCGATATCATCCTCCAGGTTTTTGATCCGCGAAATCTTGATGCCCGCATCAGGCACAATCTCGTACAGTGTCACCGTAGGTCCGATCGTCGCCTTGATACTTTGAATTCCGATCTTAAAGTTGATGAGGGTCGCAACAATGCGATCCTTATTCTGGTTGAGTTCTTCCTGCGTAACCTGAACCTTGCTCGGTTCATACTCGCGTAGCAATTCCAGGGGCGGAATCCTGTAGCTGCTGAGATCCAGGGTCGGGTCGTACAATCCTTGTTCTTCCACCAGTTGTTCAGCCAGCTTTTCGGTTTCCGTGCGTTCCTCAACGGTGAACACGGGATCTGCCACTGCCGGCTTCTTTGCCGGCGTGGGTT